>JAUYGN010000062.1 GCA_030690545.1 Solirubrobacteraceae bacterium | reverse complement strand
GCGCAACGGCCCGCCGAGCGCCGGGGCGCCCGCCGCGCTGTGCCTCGACGAGCCGACGCGCGGCATGGACCGCGCCGCCAAGGGCGAGCTCGCATCGAGCCTGCGCGCCGCCGCCGCGGCCGGCAGCGCCGTGCTCGTCGCGACGCACGATCCGGAGTTCGCCGCGACCGTCGCCGACCGCGTCGTGCTGCTCGCCGACGGGCGCCTGATCGCCGACGGCGCGGCCGCGGAGGTCCTCAGCGGCGGCTGGTACTTCGCGACCGAGACGGCGCGGATCGTCGACGGCGCGCTGCTGCCCGAGGACGGCGCCGACCTGCTGCGCGCGCGGCTGACGATCGAGGCGCGCCCGTGACCGTTCGCCGGCCCCGCCCGGCGTCGCGCGAGGTCGCCGCCGAGGTGGTCTCGTGACCTGGCAGCTCGCGTCGTTCGGCCTGCTCGCCGTCGCGCTCGGGGTCGGCTTCACGTGGTACGAGCGCGCACGGCCGTCGGCGAAGGTGCTCGCGCTCGTCGCGACGCTGGCTGCGCTGGCCGCGCTCGGTCGCGTCGCGTTCGCGCCGCTGCCGAGCGTCAAGCCGACGACCGACATCGTGCTGCTCGCCGGCTACGTGCTGGGCGGCGCGCCGGGCTTCGTCGTCGGCGCGGTCGCCGCGCTGGCGTCAAACGTCTTCTTCGGCCAGGGGCCGTTCACGCCCTGGCAGATGGCCGCCTGGGGCGGGGTCGGGGTCTTCGGGGCGCTGCTGGCGCGCATCTTCGGCGGCGGCCTCGGTCGCTGGGCGCTTGCCGCGGCGTGCGCGCTGGCGGGCCTAGCGTACGGCGCGTTCATGGACCTGCACCTGTGGGTCATGTACGCGGGCGCGCACTCGATGACCGAGTACCTCGTGATCGCGGGGCGCGGTCTGCCGTTCAACATCGCCCATGCTGCGGGCAACGTCGTCTTCTGCCTCGCCTTCGGACCGCTGCTCGTGCGCGCGCTGCGGCGCTACCGTGACCGCTTGGACATCACCTGGAAGCCACTGCCGCCCGCACCCGCCACCGGGCCCGCGACGGCGATCGTCGTCGCGGCGCTGCTCGTGGCGCTGAGCGCCGTCGCGATCGCGCCGCCGCAGGCTCATGCGAGCGCCGCGTCGCGCGGGATCACCTACCTCGCCGGGGCGCAGAACGCCGACGGCGGCTTCGGCGGCGACCGCGGACGCCCATCGAGCCAGGTCTACACGAGCTGGGCCGTGCTCGGCCTGAAGGCGGCCGGCCGCGACCCCAACCGCGTGCGCCGCGGCGGGCGCTCGCCGGTCGACTACATGGTGCGCCGGATCGGCGAGGTGCGCACGACGGGCGACGTCCAGCGCACGATCCTCGCGCTCAGCGCCGCCGGCCGCTCGCCGCGCGCGGTCGGCGGCCGCGACCTCGTGCGCGAGCTCGTGCGCAAGCGACGCGCCAACGGCTCCTTCGAGGGGCTCGTCAACCAGACGTCGTTCGCGATCCTCGCGCTGCGCGCCGCCGGCCGCTCGCCGCGCGACGCCACGATCAGGGCCGCGACGACGTGGCTGCTGGCCCAGCGCAACGACGACGGCGGCTTTCACTTCGCCGGCCGGGGCGGGCGCAGCGGGATCGACGACACCGCCGCCGCGCTGCAGGCGCTCGTCGCGGCCGGCAAGCGCAGCAGCGTCACCGTGTCGCGCGCAGCGTCGTTCTTGACCCGCCAGCAGAACCCCGACGGCGGGATGCCGCTGACGCCGGGCCAGGGCTCCAACGCGCAGTCGACCGCGTGGGCGATCCAGGGCGTCGTCGCGGCCGGGCGCAACCCGACCGGGCTGCGGCGCGGCGGCGCTCGCTCCCCGCTCGCCTACCTCGCGTCGCTGCAGTCCTCCGGCGGCGCCGTGCGCTACTCGCGCTCGAGCGCGCAGACGCCGGTCTGGGTCACCGCACAGGCCCTCACCGGCCTCGCGCGCACGCCGTTCCCGCTGCGCCGGTAGCCGCGCACGGCGCGCTTGACCCGGGGCGCACGGCGGATTCGCGGCGACCCGTCATCGCCGGCGCGCCGCGCGCAGCGAGCGAGCCGCGACGCGGGCCAGCGGGAGCGCCCCCTGACGCCAGCCGCGCTCGCGGTCCGAGTCGCGTGCCGAGCGCAGCCGGGCCAATGCACGCCAGGCCGCGACGAGCGAGCCGTCGTAGGGCTGCCACCACGCCATCCGGCCGACAGGCGGGTCCCAGGTGACGAGCTTGGGCTCGACCATCGCGCGCAGCGAGACGGCGCCGCGCGCGCGACCGATGCCCGCGCCGCCGACCGCGCCCCACGGCAGCTGCGGGTCGGCGCGCTGCACGACGTGGTCGTTCATCCACACCATCCCGGCGCGCAGCTCGCGCGCGATCCGCGCCCCCTTGTACTGATCGGCGGTCCAGACCGACGCGCCGAGGCCGCCGCCGGGCCCGCCGTTGCAGCGCGCGATCCCCTCCTGCTCGCTGTCGACGGCCTCGATCGCCAGCCACGGGCCGGGCGCGTCCTGGTGCAGCAGGCGCGCGCCGGCGGGCACGCCGGTCAGGACCGCGGGAGCGAAGTACGCGCCCTCGCGCCCACCCACGGTCAGCGGCCCGCCGCAGTGCAGCGTCGCGCCGCCGGCGACGGCCTCGTCGATCAGCGCGACGAGGCGCGGCACGCGGTCGGGCGCCAGCAGCGGTCCGACCTCCGTCGCCGACTCGCCCGGATCGCCGACGCGCAGGGCCCGCGCCCGCGCGACGACGCCCGCCAGGAAGCGCTCGTAGCGCTCGCGCAGCACGTAGGCCCGTGCCACGCTGCCGCCCGACTGGCCGGCGTTCGCGAACGCGCCCCAGACCGCGCCGGCGACCGCGCGCGGGACGTTGCAGTCGGCGAGCACGAGCATCGGGTCCTTGCCGCCGACCTCGATCGTCGCGCGCTTGAGGTCGCGCGCGCAGGCCTCGCCGACGTCGCGGCCGGCCTGCGAGGATCCGGTGAAGCGCACGTGCGCGACGGCCGGCGCCGCGACGAGCGCGCGGGCCGTCTCGGGAGCGCCGTGCACGACCTGCAGCAATCCCTCCGGCAGGCCGGCGCGCACGAACGCACGCACGATCCGCTCGCCCGCGAGCGCCGCCAGCGGCGACGGATGCAGGACGACGCCGTTGCCGGCCATCAGCGCGATCGCGACATCGCCAAGCGGCGTCGCGAACGGCTCAGCGGCAGGGGTCAGCACGGCGACGACGCCGAGCGGCTCGAACGTCAGGCGCGCCCGCTTGACCGGCTGCAGCGAGCGGGCCAGCCCGACGCGCTCGGGTGCCAGGATGCGCGGGCCGTGCTCGGCGAGCCACAGCAGCGTCTCGACGGCAGGCAGCAGCTCCATCGTCTGCACCTCGGCGAGCGGGCGACCCTGCTCGCCGACGATGATCCGCACGAGCTCGTCCCACTCGTCGATCAGTGCCTGCGCGGCGCGGGCGCAGTAGCGGGCGCGGTCGCTCGCGCGCAGCTGCGCCCAGAGCCGCTGCACCGCGGCGGCCTCGGCGACCGCGGCGGCGACGTCGTCGGCCGCGGTCGCGGCGACGCTGCCCAGGTGCGCGCCGTCGATCGGGCTGATCGACTCGATCCTGGCGGGCACGGACGCGGTCGATGCCATCGCGACCGATTCTGACAACCCGCCGATCCGGCGCGTCAAGGGCGCCCGCGGGCGCGGCGGATCTGCTCGAGCCGGGCGCCCTGCTCGGCCTCCATCTCGTCGGGCTCGTAGAAGCGCACGCCGGCGACCTCGTCGGGCGCGACCTCCTGCTCGGACAGATGGCCGGGGTGGTCGTGCGGGCTGTCGTAGCCGACGGCCTGCGAGCGGATCGTCGGCGGCGGCGCGGCGGCGCCGTGCGTGCGGACGCGGCGCATCGCCGCGCCGATCGAGATCGTCGCGGCCTTGGACTTCGGCGCCAGCGCGAGATAGATCGTCGCCTGCGAGAGCGCGTGGATCGCCTCGGGCATGCCGACGTGCTCGACGGCGGCCGCCGCGGCGGTCGCGATGACGAGCGCCTGCGGGTCGGCGTTGCCGATGTCCTCGGAGGCGAGGATCACCATCCGCCGCACGAGGAAGCGGGCGTCCTCGCCGCCCTCGATCATCACGGCGAGGTAGTAGAGCGCCGCGTCGGGGTCCGATGCGCGCGTCGCCTTGATCCAGGCCGAGATGTAGTCGTAGTGCTGGTCGCCGGCGCGGTCGAAGCGCAGCGCCTTGCGCTGCAGCGCCTCCTGGGCGCCCTCGAGCGTGACGACCGCCGGGGCGTCCGGATCCTCGGCGCCGCCGGCCCCCGCCGCCGTCGCGCACGCAAGCTCGAGCGCGGCGAGCGCCGTCCGCGCATCGCCGCCGGCCCGGCCGGCGAGGAACTCGAGCGCCTCGTCGGACACCTCGGCCGCGCACTCCCCGCGCTCCAGCGCGCGGCGCAGCAGCCGCTCGATGTCGCCGGCGGTCAGCTCGTGCAGCTCGTAGACCTGCGTGCGGCTCAGCAGCGCCGAGTTGACCTCGAAGTACGGGTTCTCCGTCGTCGCGCCGATCAGCGTCACGAGGCCCTCCTCGACGGCCGGCAGCAGGGCGTCCTGCTGGGCCTTGTTGAAGCGGTGGATCTCGTCGAGGAAGAAGACCGTCGGCTCGCCGCGCGCGCTGCGGCGGTGCGCGGCGCGATCGATCACGCCGCGCACCTCGGCGCGGCCGGCCTGCACCGCGCTGAGCTCCTCGAAGGCGGCGTTCGCCGAGCCCGCGACGATCCGCGCGAGCGTCGTCTTGCCGGTCCCCGGCGGCCCGTAGAGGACCATCGAGTGCGGGCGCCCCTCGGCGATCGCGCGGCGCAGCGTCGTCGGCTCCTGCGGCGTGCCGAGCAGGTGCTCCTGCCCGACGAGCTCGTCGACGGTACGCGGGCGCATGCGCACCGCCAGCGGCGCGTCGGCCGGCGGGACCGGCGTCGCCCCGCGCGCGGGCCCCTCGCCGGTGTCGAAGAGCTGGTCGGACATCCGTCCAGTATCGCGACCGGGCAAGCGCGACACCGGCCGCGCCGGCGCGGCTATCGTCGCTCCCATGAAGCTGCACGGCCTGCTGGCAAGCCTGACCCTCGTCGTCGTCGCTGCGGTCGGGCTGCCGGCGTGCACGAGCGGCGAGCCCGCCGACGACGGCGATCCGGTCGCCGGCAAGCGGCTCTTCACGTCGGAGGGCTGCGCCGGCTGCCACGCCTTCACGGCCGCCTCCTCGACGTCCGACGTCGGCCCCGACCTCGACGCCGTCGGCGCCGACCCGAACCGGGTGATGGCACAGCTGCGCAAGCCGGGCGGGCTGATGCCCAGCTACGCGACGAAGCTGTCGGAGAAGCAGAGGACCGACCTCGCCGCCTTCGTCGGCGCGAGCGCGGAGTCGGGCAAGCCCGTCGTCGCGCCGTTCTCGCCCGACGACAAGCGCCTCGCCGACTGCGGCGACGGCGACACGGAGTGCTTCGAGCAGTCCTTCGGCAACCTCGTCTTCAACGACGGGCCGAAGCCGGCGCTCGACCTCCTGCAGCGGATGCTCGCGACGAACACCACCGTCGCCTCGGACTGCCACCGGATCACGCACCGGATGGGCTCGGCGGCGCTGAAGCGCTTCGACGACGACGTCGCGCAGGCGTTCATCGCCGGCAGCCCGGTCTGCTGGTCGGGCTACTACCACGGGATCGTCGAGCGCGCCTTCCTCGGCCAGCCCGACGACAAGCTCGCGGTCGTGGCGCGCCAGCTCTGCAGCGATCAGCGGATCAATTCCCAGCGCTTCCTCGCCTACCAGTGCATCCACGGCCTCGGCCACGGGCTGATGATCTACACCGGCTATGACCTGCCCGGGTCGCTGAAGACCTGCGACGGCCTGCGATCGGGCTTCGATCGCGTCTCCTGCAGCGGCGGCGCCTTCATGGAGAACTTCACCTCCTCCTACGGCGTCACGTCCAAGTACCTGCGCAAGGACGACCCGATCTATCCGTGCAATCGCGTCGCTCAGCGTCACAAGCTGTACTGCTACCTGCTCGTCACGTCGAACATCCTGCGCCTCGAGGGCTACGACCTCCAGAAGACCGCTGACGCCTGCCCGCGCAGCGAGCCCGCCTGGGTGAGCACGTGCTACGAGTCCTTCGGCCGCGACGTGTCGGGCATGGCGGGAAACGACGCCACGAAGGCGCTGGAGAACTGTCGCCTCGCCAAGCGCCACGAGAGCGACTGCCTGTACGGCGTCGCGCGCGACGTCGTCAGCTCCGACGCCGGCGGCGCGCGCGGCGGGCGCTTCTGCGCACGTGCGCCCAAGCCGCACCGCGAGCACTGCTTCGAGGGCGTCGGATCGGTGCTCGGGTCGATCGAGACGACCAGCGAGGCGCTGCGCGAGCGCTGTCGCGAGGTCAGCGGCCGCCACGCGCGGGGCTGCCTGCGCGGCGCCGGCCTCGAGCCCGCGCAGACGTAGGCCGGACCGGCGAGCATGGGCCTCACCCCGGATCCGGCATGGCCCGTCGTGGTCCTCGCAGTCATCCAGCTCGGCGACGCCCTGCTGTGCATCAAGCCGGTCGCGTTCGTGGCGCAGTGCTTCGAGGACGTCCGCCTGCCCCGGCGCCTGTGGAAGCTGATGGCGCCGATCAAGCTCGCCGCCGCCGCCGGCCTGATCGCCGGCATCTGGGTTCCCGGGCTCGGACTGGTGACCTGCCTGGCGTTGATCGCCTACTTCGTCGCGGCGATCGCCATGCACGTCGCCGCGCGAGACCTTGGCCGCAACCTGTTCGTCAACGCGACGGGCATGCTCGTGGTCTGCGTCGCGGTCACCCTGCTCAGCTTCGTCCTCTGAACGCCCGCTACCGACCGCAGGAGACGCGCCAGGGCTGCCTGGGATCCGGAGGAACGCCGGCGAACACGGTCACTGCACGTTCGGCGTTGGGCACGTTCGCTCGCCGTGTCGCCATCCCCCCTGACGACTGGCGTGTCGCTCCCAGCCGGACACCGCGCGGCGCCCGCACGCCGCGAAGTCGCTGGCCCGTGGGAAGGGCGACGGACAGCTCGACCTGGCGGGTCGAGAGCGTGCTGAGCACGTGGTAGTCCTCGCATGAGGACGCGCTGCGGACCAGGGCCGCGGCCTGTCCGGACGCTCGCCGCAGCGCTTGCCAATCCGCCGGGGGCTGCCCCGGCTGAGCGGTGTCGACTGCCTCGGCGACCCTCCGTAGCAACGGCAGATCGCGGCCGGTGACGAGGATGCCGCGGCCTTCGATGACGAAGCTGCGGGCGCGGCCCGGGCGCCACACCACGCCCCCGGGCACGCGGCCCCGCGGCGTGAAGTCCGCGCAGTCCAACACCGCTTGCATGTACCGTGGCGCCGCCGTATGCGACACGACGTTGACGGTCTTGTCGCCCTGCCGCCAGGACACGAAGCCGGCCCGCAACGAGACCGGGACGGGCACCCTGTGGTCGAAGAAGACGGGGGGACCGCCCGGCCCGGCGGCGAAGACCGCGTAGTCGCCGCTTCGCAGCTCCCGAACGCCGGCCAGCCGGCGCAGGAGGCTCTGGCGCGTCACCGACAGCGACGCGTCTCGCTCGAGCGACAGCCGCTCAACACAGTCGCCCGCCCCTCCGCGCATGTCGATGTACATGTCCTCTCCGCATCCAACCCACAGGCACATGGCGGCCGACGTGAGGAGGGCAGCGACTACGGGTCGCATCCCGCCGGTCCACAGCAGGGCGCAGACCCAGCTTGTTGGGAGTGCTGCCCGCTGGAGATGACGACCGTCCTCACGCGTCCCTGCAACCTCGCGGCGCGACGGCGTTTATCTGACGCTCAGGGCTCCCTGGCAGCGCCAGCCTTTCGCCGGTGGGGTACCTGATCAGCCGTCGGGGGCCTGGTATGCAGTCGGATGCCGTTCCGATGCGCCAGGTGAACGAGCGATGATCCAGAACGCTGCCGGCTCGCTCGGAGACGACGAAGAGCTCGTTGAGCGGGACGGCGAATTCGACGACTCGTCCCCGGACGCCACTGGTGGTCGCGCCGCTGACCGGCTCGGATTGAATAGCTCCGAACTCCGCCAGGCTGGCGACGTTCTCGTTACGGCCGTAATGAAGGCTGGCCAGGGGACTGTCCGGGTCCAATCGGGGTCTTGCCGGCGCCACGCTCAGTCCGATGACGCGCTCGCCGGAAGGATCGCCGGCGGCGAGCGTGGCCGACACGCAGAGCACGCCGTTGCCGGTCTTCAGCGATACCCGCAGCAGGTCGAAGGCATCCGGGTTGTCCGCTACCGCGCGCCGTCTTTCAGCGGGCGCCTCGGAGGGGCTCAGGCCGTCGCGAGCGGGATCGGTCACCGTCATCGTGCGCCCATCCCCGCAGCGCTGCATCGGCGAGTCGGTCGTGCCGCGTGAGTTACCCGACCCGCATCCGGCAAGAACGATCGGCGCCAGGCCGAGGGCGAGCGTCACGGCGATATGCGATCTCACGGCACACCAGCGTTGGGGTTCATCGCCCGACACGCAGCGTCGGCGAGAGGACAAGGCGACACCATGAGGCTGCCAAGGTACCCGGCCCGACGCTCGCCGCAGCCGCCCATGGACCGACCCGACCGACGCCCTCGGCGCGCGAGCAACCCGACGAGCCGGGCCGCGCGGGCGCTCCGGTGCACGCCCACTAGCATGGAACCGATCGTGGCCGCAGACCTCCAGCAGGAGACGACCGAGCTGCTGCAGCGCCTGATCCGCTGCAACACCGTCAACCCGCCGGGCAACGAGCGCGTGCTGCAGGAAGGGCTCGCCGCCGACCTGCGCGACGCCGGATTCGAGGTCGACCTGCTCGGCGCCGTGCCCGAGCGCCCGAACCTCGTGGCGCGCCTGCGCGGCGCCGCCGAGGGGCCGGTGCTGTGCCTGCTGTCGCACGTCGACACGGTCCTCGCGACGCCCGCCGACTGGACGCACGACCCGTGGTCGGGCGACCTCGCCGGCGGCCACGTCTGGGGGCGCGGCGCGCTGGACATGAAGTCGCAGACCGCGGCCGAGGTCGCCGCCGCGCTGTCGCTCGCCCGCTCCGGCTGGCGCCCCGCGCACGGCGACCTGCTCGTCGTCGTCGTCGTAGACGAGGAGGTCGGCGGCGAGCTCGGCGCGATCTGGACGTGCGAGCACCACCCCGACAAGGTGCGCTGCGACTACCTGCTCAACGAGGGCGCCGGCGCGCACTTCTCCTACGACGGCGACCGCTACTACGGCGTCTGCGTCGCCGAGAAGGGCGTCTTTCGCTTCCGCCTGACGACCGACGGCGTCGCCGGCCACGCCTCGATCCCGAGGATCGGCGACAACGCGCTGCTGAAGATGGCGCCGCTGCTGGAGCGGATGGCGGCACGGCAGCCGAGCTTCGACCTGACCGACGGGCCGCGCGCGCTGCTGGAGGGGCTCGGCACGCAGCCCGACGGCGGGGCGGGTGGGGTCGAGTCCGCGCTCGAGCGCCTGCGAGCCAAGGACGCCGGCCTGGCGCTGCTCGTCGAGCCGCTGCTCGGCGTCACGCTCGCGCCGACGCGGATCAGCGCCTCGGAGAAGATCAACGTGATCCCGGCGAGCGCCGAGCTGCGCGTCGACTGCCGGATCCCGCCGGGACTCGGCGAGGAGCACGCCCGCGCGCGCATCCGCGAGGTGCTCGGCGACGACGGCTACCGGCTGGAGTTCACCGAGCAGGTCGTCGGCAACCAGTCGCCCGTCAGCTCACCGCTGATGGACGCGATCGAGCGCTGGCTTGCGGCCAACGACGCAGGCGCGCGCGTCGTGCCGACCGCGCTGCCGGGCTTCACCGACTCGCGCACCTTCCGCGACGCCTTCCCCGACTGCGTCGCCTACGGGTTCTTCCCGCAGCGGCACATGAGCCTGTACGAGACCGCCCCCCTGATCCACGCGGCCGACGAGCGCATCGACGTGCGCGACCTCGGCTTCGCTGCATCGTTCTATCGCGACGTCTGCAAGGAGCTGCTCGGTGCCTGACATGTTCGAGAACGGGACGCCCGCCCCCGGCGACGGCCAGCCGACCGCGAAGCTGCGCCTCGGCGGCATGGCGCTGCGCAACGGCCTGCTCGTCCACGGCCCGACGCACTGGGCCGCCGCCGTGCGCCGCCGCGACGGCACGATCGCGTCGGCATCGGGCCACAAGCCGCGCCTGCGGGGCGTCGAGAAGATCGCCGGCGTGCGCGGCGTCGTGCGGCTCGGCGAGGCGATGCTCGTGATCCCGCTCGTCAAGCGCGCGCTGCCCGAGGCCAAGCTGCCCTTCGAGGACGCCAAGGTGCTCGGCACGATGCTCGCCGCGGCCGCCGGCGGGCGCCTGCTGCGCAGCAAGCTGAAGGCCAGCCCGGGCGCGGAGGCGCTCGGCGTCGCCGTGTCGCTGCTGCCGAGCTTCGTCGCGCTGCGCGGCGGCGACCTCGCCGCCTACCACGGCGTCGAGCACAAGGCGATCGCGGCCTACGAGACCGACGCGACCGACGCCGCCGACGCCGCCAAGGAGCACGACCGCTGCGGCTCGCACCTGATGGCGCCGCTGCTGGCATCGAACCTCGCCGGCACCGCGCTGCTGCGCCGCACGCTCGATCGCCCCGGCACGGCGGCCCAGTTCGCCGTCGGCGTCGCCTCGCTGGGCGTCGCCGTCGAGGTCTTCGTCTGGTCCGAGCGCCACGCCGACAGCGCCGTCACGCGGATCCTGCGCAGGCCCGGCCACGAGCTGCAGCGCCTGCTCGGCACGCGCGAGCCGACCGAGCACCAGCTCGAGGTCGGGCGCGCCGCGCTCGCCGAGATCCTGCGCGTCGAGCCCGCGCCCGCCTAGAGGACGAAGCGGACTGAAGGTCCGCGGCGCTCCTGCCGATACGGGAGCGGATGGACCAAAGCTTCTGGGACGGCATCAAGGACTTCGGCACCGAATGGTCCGGCGTCGCGATGATCCTGTTCCTGTTCGTGATCACGTTCTTCCTCTGGAAGACGCTGCGGATGATGCCGCGCACGAAGCCGGTCCAGATCAAGCCCGAGCAGAAGTCCTCGATCGGCTGGGACGAGATCGCCGGCGTCGACGAGGCGAAGGACGAGCTGCGCGAGGTCGTCGAGTTCCTGCGCCACCCCAAGCGCTTTCGCAAGCTCGGAGCGCGCGTGCCGGCGGGCGTCCTGCTGCACGGTCCGCCCGGCACCGGCAAGACGCTGCTGGCGAAGGCCGTCGCGCACGAGTCCGGCGCGCAGTTCTTCTCGCAGTCGGCGGCGTCGTTCGTCGAGATGTTCGCCGGCCTCGGCGCGTCGCGCATCCGACGGCTCTTCCGCGAGGCGCGCAAGCACGCGCCGGCGATCATCTTCATCGACGAGCTCGACGCCGTCGGCGGCCGCCGCGGCTCGGACAACTCCAGCGAGCGCGAGCAGACGCTCAACCAGCTGCTCGTCGAGATGGACGGCTTCAACTCGACCGGCGACGTCGTCGTGATGGCGGCCTCCAACCTGCTCGAGAAGCTCGACCCGGCGCTGCTGCGGCCCGGGCGCTTCGACCGTCAGGTGTTCGTCTCGCCGCCGGACATCGCCGGGCGCGAGCGGATCCTCGGCGTGCACACGCGCGGCAAGCCGCTCGGCCCCGACGTCGACCTCGGCGCCATCGCGGCGCAGACGAGCGGCCTGACCGGCGCGGACCTCGCGAACCTCTGCAACGAGGCGGCGATCCGCTGCGCGCGGCGCGAGGGCGAGGCGCTGACCAACGAGGACTTCGACCAGGCGCTCGAGCGGGTCATCGCCGGGGTGCAGTCGCGCCGCGTCCTCAACGACCACGAGAAGCGCGTGATCGCCTACCACGAGGCCGGCCACGCGCTCTGCGCCGAGCTGCTGCCCGGCGTCGACACCGTCCACAAGATCTCGATCATCCCGCGCGGGCGGGCGCTCGGCTACACGATGAACCTGCCCGACGAGGACCGCTACCTGAAGACGCGCGAGGAGCTGATCGACCACATGACCGTCCTGCTCGGCGGCCGCGTCGCCGAGCAGATCGTCTTCGGCGAGGTGACGACCGGCGCCTCGGACGACCTCAAGCGCGTCTCGCAGGTCGCCCGCGCGATGGTCCACGACTACGCGATGGGCACCGCCGGCACCGCACAGCGCGCGATCCTCGAGGGCGCGGTCGACTCCGAGCAGTTTCGCCGCGTGCGCGACGAGGAGCAGCAGGAGCTCGCCTACGAAGCCTCGCGCGCGGCGCACGAGCTGCTGACCGGCCAGCGCGACACGCTCGAGGAGTTCGCGACCGCGCTGCTCGAGCACGAGGTCCTCGAGCGGATCGACATCGACACGATCATGCGCGGCGTCCCGCGCATGGAGCGCCGCCCGGGACGCGGCCTGCGCGTCGTCGCATCGGTTGCGCCGCCGCCGCCGGATCCGGTCCCGAGCAGCGCGCGCACGTCGGCGCCGCCGCCGGAGCCGCCGCGCCAATAGGATGGGCGCATGTTCAACCGAGTCGATCACATCGGCGTCGCGGTCGAGGATCTCGACGTGTCGCTGGAGCTCTACGAGCGCGACTACGGCATGAAGCTCGTCCACCGCGAGACGGTCGCCGAACAGGGCGTCGAGGCGGTCCTGCTCGACGTCGGCGAGAACCACGTCGAACTGCTCGCGGCGACCGGCCCCGACACTCCGGTCGGCAAGTTCCTCGCGAAGAAGGGCCCCGGCATGCACCACGTCGCCTATCAGGTCGATGACATCGAGTCCGCGCTCGCCGCGCTGAAGCAGGCCGGGCTGCGGCTGATCGACGAGACGCCGCGCAGCGGCATCCGCGACTCGCGCGTCGCCTTCCTGCATCCCGCGACGGCGGGCGGGCTGCTGACCGAGATCGTCCAGCCGGCGGAGGCGCACTGATGGCCCTGCAGCGCGTCTCGATCGGCTTTGCGGGCAACCAGGTGCTGGCGGTCCGTCTCGAGGACGCCGCGCTCGACGGGCTGCTGAAGGCCGTCGCCGGCGGCGAGTGGCACGACCTGACCGTCGACGACGGCACGATCCGCCTGAACCTCAGCGAGGTCGTCTACGTCCGCAGCGCCCGTGACGAGCACCGCGTCGGCTTCGGCTCGGCGTAGCCGACGTCGCTCAGAGCTCGCGGCGCGCGAGCTTCGTCACGCTCTCGCGCACCCGTGACGTGAGCGGCCGGTCCTTCCAGCGCCGCAGGTCGATCTCCGTCGAGCGCGCGAGGTCCCGCTCGAACTGCTCGTCGAGCAGCCCGGCGAAGGTGCGCGAGCAGACGCACAGCGTGACCTCGTCCTGCAGCTGAAACGAGCGGTTGTCGAAGTTCACCGAGCCGACGGAGGACCAGGTGCCGTCGATCGTCAGCGTCTTGGCGTGGAGCATCGTCGGGCCGTACTCGTAGATCCGCACGCCGCCCTCCAGCAGCGGCTCGTAGACCGCGCGGCCTGCCTGGCGGACGACCTGCTTGTCCGTGTGCTCCCCGGGGACGAGCACGCGCACGTCGACGCCGCGCCGCGCGGCGTCGGTCAGCGCCTCGACGAACGCCGGCCGCGGGGCGAAGTAGGCCGACGTCAGGTACAGCTTCTCGCGCGCGCAAGCGATCGCCAGGAAGTAGAGCGCCTCGACGTTCGTGTCGCCGACCTCCGCCGTCGAGCGCACGACCTGCATCGGCCCGCCGTCGGCGACCGGCTGCAGCGGCGGCAGGTAGGCCGGCCCGACGAGGACGTCGCCGGTCGCCTCGAGCCAGTTCTCGGCGAAGGCGCCCTGCAGCCCGCGCACGATCGGCCCGCGCACGCGGACGTGCGTGTCGCGCCAGTGGTCGGGGTCCTGCGCGTCGCCCGTCCACTGGTCGGCGATGCCGACGCCGCCGGTCATGCCGACCTCGCCGTCGGCGATCAGCAGCTTGCGGTGGGTGCGGTTGTTGACGCGTCGCAGCGCGTAGGGCTTGGGCGGGCGGAAGTAGGCGAACGTGACGCCGGCGGACTCCATGTCGGAGACCAGGTCGCGGTCCATCTTCGCGCTGCCGACCGCGTCGAGCAGGACGTTGACCTCGACGCCCGCGCGGGCGCTGCGGCACAGCGCGGCGCAGATGTCGCCCGCGATCTCGCCGCTCCAGTACAGGTAGGAGAGGAAGTTCAGCGAGCGCCTGGCGCTCGCCATCGTCTCGAGCATCGCCGGGAAGATCGCGTCGCCGTTGATGAACAGCTCGGCCTCGTTGCCGTGCGCGATCGGCGCCATCGTGATCGCCTCGGTCGCGCGCAGGAACTCGTCCGAGTCGACCGTGAGCCCGTCGCCGCGCAGCTCGTAGCCCTGGCCCTGCTCGCGGCGGTGACGCAGCGAGTCGGCGGCGTAGCGGGCGCCGAGCGCGATCGCGATCGCGGCCGGCCAGCGCTTGTTCATGAGGGTGTCACGAGGTCGAATCCGCCGTCGCGCAGGGTGAAGCGCGCGGGCTCACAGTGGCACATCCTGTCGCTCCGGCCGGCGGCACAGGCCGAGCAGCAACACGACGAGCGCCGCCAGCAGCAGCGCGTTGCGCGTCGCCACGAGCGCGACGACACCATGATCGACGTTGATCAGGTCGAAGTAGCGGCTCGGGAACTCGACGTGCGTGAGCACGATCGCGGCGGCGGTGAGGGCGGCCACCGTGCGCTGGCCCCAGACCCAGGCGATCGCCGCGAACGGCGCCAGCCAGATGACGTACTGCGGCGAGAAGACCTTGCCGAGCGCGACGAACGCCAGCAGCGCGGCGAAGCCGCACAGCACGAGCTGGCGCGCGTCTCGGCGGCGCGCGGCAAGCAGCGCGATCGCCGCGAGCGCGGCGATCAGCAGGACGGCGAAGATCGCCTCGACCGTGTCCGCGTGGCCGCCGTCGAGGCCGTTTGACTTGAAGCGGTCCGGGCGCAGGTTCGTGCCCGTCACCTGCGAGCCGCCGAGCGCGAACAGCACGCTCGCCGCGCTGGACTCGATCTGCACCGGGCGCTCGAGATGGAAGGCGAACGAGTCGACGTAGCCCGAGCCCGCCAGCGGCAGCGAGATCGCGACGACGACGGCCACGAAGATCGCGCCGCCGCGCAGCGCGGCGCGCGGCTGGCCCCGGCCGAGCAGCCAGACGACGGCGAGCACGGCGAGCAGGCCCGGGAAGAGCTTCGTCATCGTGCCGAGGCCGAGCAGCAGGAAGCCGACGTCGTTGCGCTCGCGCGCGAAGGCGAGCAGCCCGGCGAGCGCGATCGCGATCGGCAGGGGGTCGAAGTGCGTGCGCACCGAGGCGCCGATCACGACCGGCGTCAGCACGAGCAGCCAGGCGACCGTCAGCCCGTCGCGCCCGCCGCCGGCCAGGCGCGCGGCGAGCTGCTGGCCGGCGACGAGGCACAGCGCCATCAGCACGCCGAAGCTCCACGCGATCGTCGCATCGTCGAGGCCCGGAACGCCGGCGAGCCAGAGCGGCAGCGCCGCCAGCGGCGGGTACTCGAAGGCGAAGTCGACGTACGGCAGCTGCCCGGCGTGCAGCAGCTCGGCGTACGTGCGGTACACGAACAGGTCGTTGACCGTGACGTCCGAGAACGGCCCCGTCGTCGTCGCGACGGCGTAGACGACGAGGAGGGCGCTGGCTGGCAGCGCCGCGATGCTCGACGAGAGCCTACCCGGCGTCAGGGCGTACCGAGGGGTTCAAAGGCGACGGTCTGCTCGATTCCTGCTCGTCGCGCTGCCAAGGTCACGGTCTGATGGATGCCGCTGATCTCACCGAGGTAGACGAAGTGTCCCCACGGTGGATGGACCTTGATCGCATCGGTGGACTGCCGGTCCAGACGCGCGACCGAGGTATCGGGCGCAGCTTGTCCTGGGATCAGCACGATTTCAGCGGTCGACTCCGTCGCGAAGCGCGAGTGTCCGCCGGTCAGGATCAGCTCGTCATCTACGAACGGCTCGGCAGGATTCCACCACGGCTTGTGTACGAGCGTCACCTCGTCCCAGTACGCATCCCGTCGCTTCAGCACCGCGATGATCGCCATCCAGTCACTCGTGGTCCGTCGGAGCAAAAACATGACGGCGCCGCTGTCCGAGCAGCGGGCAAACGCGACGGGTTGGGGTTCTCGACCAGGAAGATCCGCAGTCTCGGCAGCCTTAAGGGCACCCGCGTTCAGAACCTCGCCCGCATCCGCCACAAGCCCCATCTCAGCGAGCCCTACACGCACCGTTGTAGTGAAAGCCCGTCAGCTGACCGGAGCCGACCGGGACTGGGACGCGCAGTCGAAGGTATCCCTTGTACTTCAGGACAGAGCCCGGCTTTACCTTGATCCGGAAGTGCGCGTACCACGGCATGTGGTTCTTCCGCCCGACCTTGAGTCGCGAGTCGTCCGCACCGACAGTTGCCCGTCCGTCAGGTGCCCGTCCCGCAGCTCGAAGCCAAGTGTAGGCGATGTTCACCGTATACTTCCGGTACGCTTGTATGTGAGCTGGTACTGGACAAAGCGGTGCCCTCTCTCCTCACCTGCACGTAGACGGGTCAGGCTGAAAGAGAAGGCCGCTTCCTTGTCGTAGACGCGATTTCCGCAAGCCGGCGATGTGGCAGCCTCTGCGGCAGGCACCGCAACGAGTGCGGCAGACGGACCCAACAGAGCTAGGCACAGCACAGCGCACGCGCGGAGCAAACCTCCAGAACTCGGGACGCTACAAATGGCCAAGCGAACTACCTCCCTTACTAGCGACAGGGTCTGAGTCTAGCGGCCGTCCGCAGCTGCTCGGGCGCGCCGAAGCGCCCCAGCAGCGCGATCATCGCGAGGCCGAAGAACCACGGGATGTAGAGGTAGAACCAGTGCGTGACGCCGAGCTGCAGGGCGATCAGGATCGCCGCGGCGCAGGCCGCCAGGCCGACGACGTCGCGGCGGCGGGGCACGAACGCGAGCACGAGCGCCAGCACGATGCTCGCCGCTTGGACGGCGCGCTGGGCGATGTGCAGCCAGTCGACGTCCGGGTCATGCAGCCCCCAGATCGAGAACGGCGAGCCGCGCTGCGCCTGGAAGGCAATCGAGGCGTCCCAGAAGGCGCGTGCGTCGAAGCTGCCCAGCAGCGGCAGGAAGGCCAGCACGAAGGCGACCGTGAAGGCGGCGGTGAACGCGGCCAGCGAGCGCACCCGCCCGACGCAGCCGTCCCGCTCGGGCCGCGGCGCGTTCTCCGCGCTACGCCGCCCTGGCCGCTCGAGCCGCGGCCCGTCCTCCGCCTCGCGCCGCCCTCCCCGCGCGCGCAGGCGACGCCGGCCGCGCACACGTGGCTCCCCACGGTGCAGCGCGAACAGCGGCGCGAGCGCGAGCGGCGCGAACTTCGTCAGGCCCCCCAGCGCGACGAACGCGCCGCGCGCGGGGGCGCTGCCGGCCGACCAGACGGCGGCCAGCACGAGCAGCGCCACGAGCGCGTCGTTGCTGTTGGACATCAGCGCGTAGAGCGTGAACGGAAACGTCGTCCAGCAGTACGCCAGCACGACGCCGAGATCGGGCCCCCGCACGCGCCGGCCGATCAGGAACAGCAGCAGGCAGGCGAGCAGGTCGAACGCGATCGCGGCGGCGTGCGCGGCGGGCAGGTCGTCCCAGCTTCCGCTCCAGCTCATCGCCTGCTCGAACGGCACGTAGGCGAGGTAGGCGACCGGTCCGTACGTGTCGCCGTTGGCGTTGTCGCTCGGAAACTCGCCGTACAGCGGATCGCCGTCGACGATCCGGTCGGCGCCGATCACGCTCGCGTAGCCGACGTCGATGACGTTCGAATCGGTGACGTTCAGCGCGACCCTGAAGCCGACGAGGAAGATCACCGCGATCGCCAGCCAGCGCACCGAGACGAGCAGCCGCAGCGGGCGGCGCGCCTGCTCGGCGACGGTCCCGCGACGCAGCCCGATCCACAGCATGCGGGCCAGCAGGTACAGCAGCGGGGGATAGACGAGCGGAACCGAGACGTCGATCCGCGCCGCGTTGAAGAACGCCAGCGACGCCGAGAACGCGCTCAGCACGAGCAGGTCGAGATGCAGGATGCCCCACGGCCGGCGCAGGAACGGGGCGACGAAGAGCACCGCCAGCGGGATCCAGATCCAGGGCGCGTTGACGATTCGCCCGAACGCGCCCTCGTAGCCGCGCGCCATCGACCACGGCACCTGAAAGCCCGTCCAGGCCTCCTGCACGCGGCCGCTGAAGTCGTCGACGAGCACCTGGGCGATCTCCTTGCGCGGCTCGCCGGGCTCCGTGGCGGCGAAGTAGGAGACCTGCCAGCGGTCGGCGCCCTTGAGGAAGACCTCGCGCGTCGAGCGCGGATGCTCGCGCCGGGCGTCGCGCACCTTCGTCACCCGGTCGGCCAACGCGCCGATCTCGACGGCGGTCCGGCGGCGTCCGTCCGGTGCGAGGTCGTCGCTCGGCGGGCGCACGAGCTCGTTCGGGCCGACCGCCGTGCCCGGCAGCGACGTCGGCAGGCCGCCGGAGCCGCCCGGCGCGCCGACCTGGGCGTGGGCGGCGGCAGCAGCGCCCGCGCCGACGACCAGCAGCAGCGCAAGACAGACCGCCGGACGCAGCAATCGGTCGAGTCGGCGCCCCCTGCGGGCCGCGGACCCCGCGCTCAAGCCTTGAAGCTCCAGAGCTTGTTGCCGATGAAGTTCAGCGGCGTGGCGGCGGCGATCGCGATCGCCTGCGCCGGCACCTCGGCGACGCCGAAGCCGTCGACGAGCGTGTAGAGCACGACGAGGTTCAGCCCGAACGCGGCCAGCGAGACGGTGCAGAAGCGCGCTGCCTGAAAGCCCGCGTGCACCTCGCTGGCGCGGAACGTCCAGACCCGGTTCCAGGCGAAGTTGTTGCTCAGCGCGACGACGAACGCGCACGTCGCGGCGATCCCCTTGTCGACGCCGACGCCGTGCACGAGCAGCGCGAAGACCGCGAGGTTGATGACGTAGCCGCTCGCGCCGACGGTTCCGAAGCGCACGAGCTGCGCCCAGTTGGCAGGCTTGCGCAGCGCGGCGCGCGCGCGGGCCTGGCCGCGCAGGCGGCGCGGCGCGTCGAGCGCGCTGTCGGCGACGGCCTCGTCGGCGGGCATCCCGGAAGGTTACGCAGCGCCGAAGTGGCCGACGACCATCGGCGCGATGTCGGCGATCGACCAGTTGCCGTCGGCGCGCCCCGGCGGCTCCGGCAGGCCGCAGAACAGCAGCGCCCCGAGCGAGTCGACGCGATGCAGCGAGCCGTGGCTGCCGCCGCGCACGTGGGCGCGGTTGCCCCAGTCGGGAAACTCGAACGCCGGCTCGGCGGACAGCAGCACGTCGCCCGACGTCGGGCAGCTCATCGCGGCCCAGACGCGCGCCAGCGCGTCCGGGTAGTGCTCGCAGTGCAGGACGCCGTCCTCGATCGTCGCCAGCAGCGTGTCGAGCTCCCCGTCGACCGACCAGCGCCGCCCGCGCGGGTCGGCGACCTCGTCGCCGGGCGCGAACGACAGCTCGCCGCGCAGTCCCCCGATCCGCACCCGCTCGCCATCCCTCCACATCACGAGGTCGATGCCCTCGATCGCACGCGCGGTCGCGACGACGCCGGCGAGCGCCTGCTCATGGGACTCCATCAGCAGGTAGATCATCGCCGAGCGCTGCGCCGGGCAGAGCGCGAGCTCCGCGAGGCGCGCGCCCGCGCCCGACGGCGGCAGGACGCGCCAGTCCGCGAACGGCCCGGTCAGGTCGATCGTGCGCTCGATGTGCGAATGGGAGTGGTCGGCCATGACGATCATCGCGTGCTCGTCGAGGAAGGCATCGGCCCCGCCGCCGGCCTCCATCACGCGCCACAGCTCCGCGTCGGCGGTCGCGATCGACTGGATCTGCGCGTGCGGCCCGTGCTTGTGGGAGTGCGCGTCGTTGTCGGGCAGCGACAGCAGCAGGAAGTCGAACAGGTCGTGCTCGACGAGGTGGGCGCCGACGCAGCCGGCGTGCTGGTCGCGCATGCCGGGAATCCCCATCCGCGACCAGCAGGTCGTCTTGCGGCTGGCGAAGATGTCGGCGTAGAACAGCTCTCGCGGCCCGAGCGTCGAGCGCTTGAACAGCGACGAGGCGGCGCGCGTCAGCGCGAAGTCGCGCGAGATCTCATGCTCGTGGCGGCCGCGATAGATGAGGTACGTCGTGCACGCCGTGCGCACCGCCTCGGCGTCGTCGAGCGTCTCGAAGATCGTCGCCACGTCAGGCGACAGGTGCGTCGCGTTCATGTTGAAGATCGTGTCGACGAGCTGGCGGTTGAGGCCGAACCTGCGCGACGCCTGAAACGACGAGCCGTACTCGACGTAGCGCTGCTCGGCGCGCGAGTACCAGTTCATCGACGGGATCTCGTGCTCGTCCTGCAGCCTGCCGGTCGCGATCGTCGCCGCGCAGACGGGCGTCACGGAGGGAAACGCCGCGACGCAGTCGGGCACGTAGCGGCCGCGCTGCGCGATCGCCGACAGCGCCGGGGCGCTGCCGGACTTCATCGCGCGCTGCACCATCGTCGGCTTCATCCCGTCGATCACGGTCAGGACGAGCTTGGGCGGGCGAGCGTCGCTCACCGCAGGATGCGCAGCCCGGCGTACTTCTCGCCCTCGCGGCGCCGTCCGCCGCGCAGCAGGAACGCGAAGAAGCCCAGTGCGAGGACCGAGATCGGCGCGACGACGACCGACAGGCCGGCGAGCACGACGGCCGAGCCCTCGAGATAGACCGGCAGCGCGCCGCGCGCCTCGGCGTCCAGCCGCGCGCGGACGCGCGTCATCAGTGAGCGGGTGGCCGCGGCGGCCAGCGCGGCACAGAGGCCGCCGGCGAGCAGTCCCGGCCACCAGAGGTCGCTGTTGTCGGCCAGCGTGCCGGCGAACAGCAGCGCGCCGATCCCGATCCCGAGGCCCTGGACCGCCGATTCGACGGGCCCCTCGGCGACGCCCTTGCGCTGCAGGACGACGACCACCACGAGGGCGATCAGCACCGCCAGCAGCCAGCCGGGCTGCTCGAGGAACGCGAACGGCGTCCCCTCGTAGTCGATGCCGACGTCGGCGCTGGCCAGCGCGCCCGCGACGAGCGCCGGCAGGAATGGGCGCACGCCGGAGGCGCCGGCCAGGCCAGCGCCCTGGAGGATGTCGATCAGCAGCTGCAACGGGTCCGGTACCGTGGAGGCCGCATGACGATAGACGACAGGGACGCGCGGGCCCCCGGCGAACCCCGCCTCATGACAGCCGCACCCGGTCCCCGCCAGACGTCGCGCGACCTCGAGCGCTACACGGCGCTGTTCGCTGCCCGCACGAAGGTGATGCGGTCCTCGGCGATGCGCGACCTGATGGCGCTGACCGAGCGCCGCGACATCATCTCGCTCGCCGGCGGCCTGCCCGACACCTCCTCGTTTCCGGCCGAGTCGTTCGCCGCGATCATGGGCACGGTCGCTGTCGAGTCGACCGCGCGCTCGCTGCAGTACGGCCCGACCGAGGGACTCTCGGTGCTCAAGCGCTGCATCGCCGAGGTCATGGAGGAGGAGGGCACGACGATCGATCCCGACGACGTGCTCGTGACGACCGGCGGCCAGCAGGTGATCGACCTCGTCTGCAAGACGCTGATCGACCCCGGTGACGTGATCATCGCCGAGGCGCCGACGTATCCCGGCGCGGTGCCGACGTTCTGCTCCTACCAGGCCGAGGTGATCCAGATCAGCCTCGACGAGGACGGGATGCGGATCGACGAGCTCGAGCAGACGCTCGAGCGGCTCGACCGCGAGGGCCGGCGGCCGAAGTTCATCTACACCGTGCCGACGTTCCAGAACCCGGCCGGGACGACGATGTCGCTGGCCCGCCGCCACCGGCTCGTCGAGGTCGTGCGCGAGCGAGAGCTGCTGCTGCTCGAGGACAACCCCTACGGCCTGCTGCGCTACGAGGGCGACTCGCTGCCGACGCTCTACTCGCTGGAGGGCGGCGACTTCGTCATCTACCTCGGCACGTTCTCGAAGATCCTGTCGCCCGGCGTGCGGCTGGGCTGGAGCGTCGGGCCGCGCCCGGTGCTGGAGAAGATGAACATCGGCAAGCAGGCATCGGACCTCTGCTCGTCGTCGCTGACGCAGCTGTTCGTCGCCGCCTACTTCGAGAGCGGGCGCTGGCAGGACTACGTCGGATCGCTGAAGGAGATCTACCGCCGCCGCCGCGACGTGATGCTCGACTCGCTCGCCGAGTGCCTCGGCGCGGAGTGCAGCTGGACGCACCCGCAGGGCGGGCTGTTCATCTGGGTCACGCTGCCCGACTACATCGACACGACCGACCTGCTCGCGCTCGCGCTCGACGAGCACGTCGCGTTCGTGCCCGGCCGCGCCGCGTTCCTCGACGGTCGCGGCGCCAGCTCGATGCGACTGAACTTCTCCGGCGTCGGCGAGGCCGACATCCGCGAGGGCGTGCGACGGATCGGCGAGGTCGTCCGCGAGCAGGTGCAGCTGTACGGCACGCTGACCGGCACGCACCCGACGGTGGACGTGCCCGCCGAGCCGGCGCCGGCCGAGCCCGACGCGGCGCTCGCCGACGTGCTGCACCTGCCGGCGCTCGAGCGCCGGCGGCGCGCAGACGCGCGCGAAGGATGACGCGCGTCGCGGTCCTCAAGGGCGGCCGCTCGCTCGAGCGTCAGGTGTCGCTGAAGTCTGGGGCCCGCGTGCAGGATGCGCTCGACCGGCTCGGCTACGAGGTCGTCGGGATCGACGTCGGGCACGACCTCGTGACGCGGCTGCGCACGCTGGAACCGGACGTCGCGTTCGTCGCGCTGCACGGTCGCGACGGCGAGGACGGGACCGTTCAGGAGCTGCTCGAAGCGCTCGGCATCGCGTACACGGGCAGCGGCGTGTCGGCCTGCATCCGCTGCTCGGACAAGGTCATCGCCAAGCATCACATGCGCGACGCGGGGATCCCGACGCCGGACTTCTTCGCCTTCAACGAGACCGCCTTCAAGGAGCTCGGCGCGGCCGACGCGCTGCCGGCGATCGAAGAGCGCCTGTCGTTTCCGATCGTCGTCAAGCCCGCCGACCAGGGCTCGGCGCTGGGGATCAAGTTCGCGGCCTCGGCGAAGGACGTGCCCGGCGCGCTCGTGGCGGCGTTCTCCTACGGCGACAAGGTCCTGCTCGAGCGCCGCATCGACGGCCGCGACCTCGCCGTGTCGGTGCTCGACGGCGAGCCGCTGCCGGTCGTCGAGGCCGTCCCGCTGGGCGATGACTTCTACGACTTCGAGGCGCGCTACGAGATCGGCCGCACCGAGTTCGTCTGCCCGGCCGATCTGCCCGCGGCGCTGACGGCCCGCGCGCAGGAGCTCGCGCGCGAGGTCTGGGACGCGCTCGGCTGCCGCGGCTTCGCGCGGATCGACCTCATGCTGTGCGACGAGACCGGTGAGCTGACGGTGCTCGAGGCCAACGCGATCCCGGGCATGACCGAGACGTCGCTGCTGCCGCAGGCGGCCGAGGCGGCGGGGATGGACTTCGACGCGCTGATCGAGCGCATCGTGGCGCTCGCGACGTAGCCGCGCTACTGCTCGCCGGCGAAGTCCTCCGGCGAGACCTCGTCGAGGAAGTCCTTGAACTTCTCGACGACCTCCTCGGTGTCCTCGACGTCGTGCTCGAACTCGATCGCCGACTCGGCGATGACCTCCTCGGCGGCGAAGATCGGCGCGCCGGAGCGGACCGCGAGGGCGAGGGCGTCGCTCGGCCGGGAGTCGATCTCCATCTCCTTGCCGTCGACGGCCAGCGTGATCGAGGCGAAGAACGTGTTGTCGCGCAGCTCGGTGACGGCGACCTGGGTGCAGCGGACCTCCAGCTCGCCGAGCATGTCGCAGAGCAGGTCGTGCGTCATCGGGCGTGGCGTCGAGGCCCCCTGCAGCTTCATCAGGATCGCCGCGGCCTCGGGATGGCCGATCCAGATCGGGAGGAACCTGTTGCTGTCGACGGTCTTCAGAAGCACGATCGGCTGCTTGCCGACCATGTCGAAGCTGACGCCGTAGATGACCATCTCCTGCATCCGCTGGAGCATAGCTACGGGCCGTGTCCGCAGGACGTCGTTGGCCCGGCGGCGGCGTTCGCCCTTATAGTCGTCCAATGGCAGCAGGCGACCCCAACGCCGCCGTTCGCAGCCGCAGCGGCCGCGATCGCATCCTCGACGCCGCGTACGGCCTGTTCAGCCGCGCCGGCGTGCGGGCGATCGGCGTCGACACGATCACCGCCGAGGCCGACGTCGCGAAGATGACGCTGTATCGCAACTTCGCCTCGAAGAGCGATCTCGCGGTCGCGTTCCTCGGGCTGCGCGAGGAGCGCTGGACGAAGGGCTGGGTGCGGGCCGAGGTCCTGCGCCGCGCCGACGCGCCGGCCGAGCAGCTGCTGGCGATCTTCGAGATCTTCTCGGAGTGGTTTCACCGCGAGGACTTCGAGGGCTGCGCCTTCATCACGTCGCTGCTGGAGTTCGAAGACCGCGAGGACCCCGTCCGCCAGGCCTGCGTCATGCACCTGGCGAACATCCGCGCCTTCGTCTGCGAGCTCGCGAGCGAGGCCGGCGTCAGCGACCCGGAGCGCTTCGCGGCGCAGTGGCACATCCTCATGAAGGGCTCGATCGTCGCCGCCCACGAGGGCGACGCCGACGCCGCGCGGAAGGCGCGCGAGCTGGGCCTGCTGCTGCTCGCCCGCGAGGGCATCGCGATCGCTGCGTAGCGGACGCCCGCCGGCCTCAGGCGGTGAGGATCAGCGGTGCGCCGTCGCGCACGACGATCGTGTGCTCGGCATCGGCCGCGAGCGACCCGTCGGCGGTGCGGATCGTCCATCCGTCGCGGCCCATCCGCACGCCCGGACCGCCGGCGGCGACGAGCGGCTCGATCGTGATGACGAGCCCGTCGTGCAGCGGCTCCGACAGCGTCGCCTCGAAGACGTTGGGCACGTCGGGGCGGACCACCTCGAGCGCCGCGGCAAGTGCCTGCTCGGCGGCCTGGACGAGCCGGCGCGCCTGCGGGCGGGGGTCTCGGCCACGACCCGCTCGACGGCGCGCAGCGCGCGCAGCTCTTCGGGGGTGTCGACCGACATCCTGCCCAGGGTACGCCACCGAACGCGACGAGATCCCGAGGATGGGCGATGGTGGACTCGAACCACCGACCTCTTCCTTATCAGAGAAGCGCTCTAACCGACTGAGCTAATCGCCCGGAAGGTCGAGCAGTCTAGCGGGCCGCTACGCGGTCGCGCGAGGGTGCAGGCGGCGGGCGAGGGCGAGCGCGTCCTCCGGGTCGTCGAAGGCCAGCTCGACGCGGTAGCCGTCGCCACGCGGCTTGACGGCGACCTCGATCCCGAGCGCGCCGGAGAGCGCGTCGGCGATCTGCTCGGCGGCGGCCTGTTGATCGGGATGCGGCGCCGGCGGCGCGGCGCCCTTGCGACCGGCAGCGGCATCCTCGGCGGCGTTGGCGCCGCGCGCGCGCGTCTCGAGCACGCGGACCGACCAGCCCTCCCGAACGGCCGCGCGGGCAAGCCGGTGGCGGTCGGCGTGGTCGGCGGCGAGCAACAGCGCGCGGCCATGACCTTCGGTCAGGTCGCCGCGCTCGAGCAGGTCGAGCGCGTCGTCGGGCAGGTCGAGCAGCCGGATGAGGTTCGTCACCGCGACGCGGCTGCGGCCGACGCGCAGCCCGACGGACTCGCGCGTCAGGCTGAGCTCCTCGACGAGGGCGGCGCAGGCGCGCGCCTCCTCGACCGGGTTGAGGTCCTCGCGCGCCATGTTCTCGATCAGCGCCGCCTCGAGCGACTCGGCGTCGTCGCGCTCGCGGATCAGCGCCGGAATCGCCTCCAGGCCGGCCAGCTGCGCCGCGCGCCAGCGGCGCTCGCCGGCGACGAGCTCGTACGTGCCGCCGGCGACCGGGCGGACGAGCACCGGCTGCAGCACCCCGCGCTCGCGCAGCGAGCCGGCGAGCGCCTCCAGCGCCGCCTCGTCGAACGAGCGGCGCGGCTGCTTGGGGTTGGCGACGATCAGGTCGACAGGTACCTGACGCAGGTCGTCGCCCGTCACCGCCGGCGCGCCCGAGACCCGCAGGATCTCGGCCAGGCCACGTCCCATCCCGCGCGCGGGACCGCTCACCGCGAGCGCCTCCGGGCAGCCCCTGCCCGCCGCCCGACCGGACGACGCGCGCTCATGTCGCAGCCCCCGCCCGTACGACCTCCTTGGCGAACTCGAAGTACGCGTCGGAGCCCGAGCAGTGCGGATCGTGGTGCGTCACCGGCCGTCCATAGCTCGGCGCCTCGCCGACGCGCACGTTGCGCGGGATGACCGTCTCGAAGACGAGCGCCGGGAAGTGGTCGCGCACCTCGCGCTCGACATCGCGCGCCAGGCGCGTGCGGCCGTCGTGCATCGTCAGCAGCATGCCGGCGATCGTCAGCCGCGGATTGAGCTCGCGCTGGATCAGCGCGAGCGTGTCGAGCAGGCCCGCGAGCCCCTCGAGCGCGAAGTACTCCGTCTGCACCGGCACGATCACGCGGTCGGCCGCGACGAGCGCGTTGACGGTCAGCGGACCGAGCGACGGCGGACAATCGAGCAGGACGTAGTCGAACGCGTCGCGGACGCCGGTCAGCGCCTCGCGCAGCCGTACCTCCGAGCCGGGCTCGCGCGGCAGCTCGCTGTTGGCGGCCGCCAGGTCCGGATGGGCCGGCACGAGCTTGAGACGCTCGATCGCCGTGTCGGCGAGCGTCTCCGCGAGTGCGCAGCGCCCCGCCAGCACGTCGTAGACGTTCGGCGTCGTGTCCTTCGCGACGCCGAGGCCCAGCGTCGCGTTGGCCTGCGGATCGATGTCGATCAGCAGCGTCGGGAAGCCGGCCTCGGCGATGCAGGCGGCGACGTTGACCGCAGTCGTCGTCTTCCCGACCCCGCCCTTCTGGTTCGCGATCGCGTAGACGGTCCCCATCGACCCCCAACGGTACCGACGAAACGGGCCGAGCTGTGATCGTTCGGGGCTGAAGCACTGCTCCTTGCGCTCAGGTTGACGCTCGGAGCGGCCGTTTGCTGGCCATTCCAGGCCTCCGCGGGTAGCGGTTCGGGGTCAGACCAACCTTCAGGTAGAGGTGCAGATGCAGATGTTCGGCCCCGTCCCATGGCCGAACCGGACGGACCGCGACGGGTCGTAGTCCGGTCGCAGCGGCAGCGGCAGCGCCGTCGGCCTCGTCGGCGCCGTCGCGACGCCCCTTCCACGCGACGAGCGCGCCGCCCGCGGCGAGCAGCGGCGCGGCGTACTCGACGAGCACCGGCAGGGCCGCGAGCGCGCGAGCACAGACGAGGTCGCGGCTGCCCACCCCGTCCCGCCACGATTCCGCCCGTTCGGACACCACGACGACGTTGCCCAGCCCCATCGCCTCGACCGCGCGCCGCAGGAACGCGCACTTGCGCCCGTTGGACTCGACGAGCGCCACCTCGGCGGCGGGCAGCGCGGCCGCGAGCACGAGGCCCGGAACGCCCGCGCCCGATCCGAGGTCGGCGATCCGGCGCGCGCCGCGCACCTCGTCGACCTCGAGCGCGACGAGCGCATCGGCGACATGGAGGTCGACGGCGGCGAGCGAGTCGCGCAGGGCCGTCGGCGCCGTCGGGTCGTCGGCGAGCAGCTCGATCAGGCGCGCAAGCGCCGCGCGCGCGTCGCCGGGCAGCTCGTGGCGCGCCCCCAGCTCAGCCAACCGGCGTTCGACGCTCATCCGTCGGCGCGCGCTCGCAGGCGCGCGATGTAGGGGCCGTAGCGCTCGTGCAGCTCGGCGAGACGGGTCGCCGCGTGCGCGTCGAGCTCGGGGACCACGAGCTCGTCGAGCACGGGAAGGACGTCCTCGACGAGCGCCGCGCCGCGAGCGACCCATTGGAAGTAGGAGCGATCCGCATGGTGGTAGGGCCCGTACAGCCGCGAGCGCGGGAAGCGCTGGACGAGCCAGCGCATGAGCGACTCGTGGCGGACGTGCTTGCGCAGGATGATGTGTGGCTGCTTGCCGTCGCCGCCGAACGAGCCCTCGCTCATGAGGATCCCCGCGACGAGCCCACGCTCTGCCTCCGTCAACATGCTGCACCAAAGTGTTTCACCGGGGAGAAAAACGTGAAACGTCGCGCCGCCGGCGCTATCGCTTCAGCGGAGCGACGACGAGGCGCCGGTCCGGCTCCTCGCCTTCGGAGTACGTCTGCACCGTGCCGTGGTCGCGCAGGTACTCGTGCACCAGACGGCGCTCGCTCGCCGTCATCGCGTCGAGCGCAACCGGTCGGTCGTCGCGCAGCGCGTCCTCTGCCGCGCCGTCGGCCTGGCGGCGCAGGATCGTCGCCCGCCGCTCGCGGTATCCCTCGGCGTCGATGACGATCCGTCGGCCATGCTGCGCGCGGGCGCCCGAGACCCGCTGGGCGAGATGCTGCACCGCGTCGATCGTCTGCCCGTGGCGACCGATGAACAGGCCGAGGTCCTCGCCGTGGACCGCGCCCGTGCACGTCTCGCCGTCATCGGTGATCTGCACCGAGACCTCGTCGAGCCCAAGCGCCGCGACCACCCGCTCGAGCAGCTCGCGCACCGCCGGACCGGGGTCCTCGGTCATCAGCGCCTACGTCCCGAACGCTTCTTCTTCTTGCGCGGCGGGCGCGGAGGCGGACCGCTCGGCGCGCGCTTCGCGGCGGCCGCGGGTGCCGGCTGCTTGGCGCCCATCGCCCCACCCGTCAGCTTCGCGAACAGGCCCTCGTTCGCATCCCCGTCCCCCTCGCCATCGCCCTCGGCCTTCGGTGGCGTGATCGGCCCGAGCTTCTTGCGCAGCAGGTAGCCCTGGCCGACCGTCCACAGGTTCGTCGTGATCCAGTAGACGAGCAGGCCGGCGGGGAACTCGTAGAGCACGATGAAGACCGCGAAGACGAGCGGCAGCCCGTACATCAGCATCTGCTGGTTGCGATCGGGCGTCGTCGGCGTCAGCAGCGTCGACAGCAGCTGCGAGCCGACGTACATGATCATCAGGGTCGCCAGCACCCAGCCGGTCGCGCCGGCCGTCAGGTCCGGCACGAACAGGAAGGACTCCGCGCCCGTCGGGTTCGCGATCTGACCGCACGGCAGCAGGTTCCCCGCCGCGTCGGTGTCACCGCCCGCAGCTGCGTCGCCGCAGATCTCGCGGCGCAGGTTGCCCTGCAGGAGGTAGAAGAGGCCGATGAAGAACGGGAACTGCGCCAGCAGCGGCAGGCATGACGCAAACGGATTGATCTTGTTCTCCGAGTAGAACTTCATGATCTCCTGCTGCTGGCGCTGCTTGTCGTCCTTGTGCTTCGCCTGCAGCTTCTTCAGCTCCGGAGCGACCGACGCCATCGCCCGCATCGACTTGAACTGCTTGAGCGTCAGCGGCGCCATCAGGGCGCGCACGAGCACCGTCAGCAGGACGATCGACATCCCCCAGCCGACGCCGAGCGTCTCGTGGATGAAGACGAGCACGGGCTCGAGCACGTCCACGATGAACTGCACGGGGGCGATGAGGGCGTGAAGGGTCATGAGATCAGCGAGAGCGAGGGGGCACGGAGAACAGGCGCTGGGCGTCAACCGGGTCGAATCCCCCATGACTGAAGGGGTTGCAGCGCAGCAGGCGCCACGCCCCCAGCACCAAGCCGCGAAGTATGCCGAACTCCCGCAGCGCCTGAACCGCATACGCCGAGCACGTCGGCTCGTACTTGCAGCGCCGCGGCAGCGCCGGTGAGATCACGCGCTGATAGGCGACGATCGGCGCCTGCACGATCCGCGTCGCCTTCATCACGTGCCCGCCCGCTCGAGCAGCTCCCGGAGCGCCCCGCGTACGCCGGCAAGCCCCTCGCGCTCGGCGAGCTCGCGGGCCGCTGGGCGCGCGACGATGACGACGTCGTGACCAGCTGGCATCGAGCCGGCCTCGGCGGCGAACGCCTCCCGCAGGAGGCGCTTCACGCGGTTGCGGTCGACCGCGCCGCCGACCTTGCGCGAGACCGACAGGCCAAGGCGGACATCAGGCTCCGCGACGTCGTTGCCGCGAGGAAACGCATAGACGACGAAGTGCCGGTTGCCGTGCGAACGCCCCTGGCGGTACGCGCGCTCAAACTCGGCGCTGCGCGACAGTCGCGTGCGGCGCGGGCGCGGGCGCGGGCGGCTGGACAGGCGTGCGAGCGGGTCGTCCACGCTGAGCAGCCTAGTGGGCAGCGCGTGGCCGGGCGCGCGGCCGCGGCGCTCAGACGGTGAGGCGCTTGCGGCCCTTGGCGCGACGGCGCTGAAGCACGGCGCGACCAGCCTTCGTCTGCATACGCTGACGGAAGCCGTGGGTACGTGCGCGCTTGCGCTTCTTGGGCTGGTAGGTGCGCTTCATGATGCTGTCCACGTCGACGACCGCCGACGGGCTTCGATCCTAGCGCACGACCGCCGTCGCGCCGCGGACCGATCGTTTTTCCCGCGCTGAGCGGAGTCGCCTCCACGGCTCCTCCGAAGGCCGTCGAGGCGTTGGTATATTCGCCCGCGTCCGGGCCGCCTCGCGCCCTCTCGCTGTCTTGTCGGACCCCCTCCGAAGGAGTCGATCACGCCTGCCGTAACCCCGCAGCTCGCCCGCGACTGGGCGCTCATCCGCGCGCGGCTGCAACAGGCCGTTCCCGACTCGACGTTCGAGATCTGGCTCGAGCCGCTGCGGCCGAGGGTGATCGACGGCGACACGCTGATCATCGCCGCCCCCGACGAGATCCGCAGCTGGGTCGCTGCGCGCTTCGCCGGCGTCCTGCAGACCTGCGCCGCGGCCGTCCTCGGCCCCCGGGCGACGATCGACGTCGTCTCGCTAACGGAGGCGATCGACGAACGACCTCGCGGCGCTGCCTCTCGACCCGCCCCAGGGCACGTCGCCGCGGCGGCCGCGTGCCCCGATCACGACCACGAGATCCACCCGAAGTTCACGTTCGACCAGTTCGTCATCGGCGACTCCAACCGCCTGGCCCACGGCGCCGCGCTCGCCGTCGCCGAGATGCCCGGGCAGGCCTACAACCCGCTCTTCCTCTACGGCGCGCCGGGGCTCGGGAAGACCCACCTGCTGCACGCGATCGCCAACTACGTCTCGGCGCACGGCGGAGGGCTGCGCGTCCGCTCGACGACCGCCGAGCGCTTCACGAACGCCTTCGTCGCGGCCGTCCAGACGCAGGGCACCGACCAGTTCAAGGCGCGCTTCCGCGACACCGACGTCCTGCTCATCGACGACGTCCAGTTCCTCCAGCGCAAGGTCAAGACCGAGGAGGAGTTCTTCCATACGTTCAACGCGCTGTACGAGACCGGCAGTCAGCTCGTGCTGACCTGCGATCGCCTACCGGCCGACATGGCGGCGCTCGAGCAACGCCTGCTCGAGCGCTTCCAGGCCGGCCTCGTCGCCGAGCTCGCCTCCCCCGACCTTGCGACGCGCCTGGCGATCCTGCGAAAGCGCGTCCAGCACGACGCGATCGTGCTGCCCGACGAAGGCGCGCTGCACGCCATCGCCCACCGCATCACGGCCAACGCCCGCGCGCTCGAAGGCGCCCTCATCCGCGTCGTCGCCTACCACTCGCTGACACAGCGGCCGATCGACGCCGCCCTCGCCGACGAGGTCCTCGCCGGCCTCTATCCCACTCCGAAGGCCCCCGCACGGCGCGCCTCGCCGACGATCGACCGCGTGCAGGAGCTCACCTGCGCCGCGTTCGAGCTCAGCCGCGACGAACTTCTCTCGGCCAGCCGCAGCACTCGCGTCTCCTGGGCGCGCCAGGTCGCCATGTATCTCGCCCGGCGGCATACCGGCGCGACGCTGCCGGCGATCGGCGAGCGCTTCGGCGGACGCAACCACACGACCGTCATGTATGCCTGTCGCCGGGCCGGCGAGCGCCTCGCCTCCGACCCCGCTGCACAGGCTCTTGTGCAGGATCTTGAACGGCGCCTCGCCGAGCCACTCGACGACCGCACGAGCTGACACACTCTGCACACCACTGCGACCGCTCGCACCCCACAGGTCTGCGCAACTCGCGCGAATGCATCCCGTTCTCCACATCTGCACACGCTCTATGACTCCGATCTCGCATAGGAACGGTTCGACGTGAAGTTCTCGACGTCATGTGCGAGCCTGCTCGCACAACTCGGCGTCGTGGCGCGCGTCGCCTCGACGAGGAGCGCGGTGCAAGCGCTCTCCGGCGTCCAGCTCAGCGCTCATGCCGGCGGTGCCGAGCTGCGGGCGACCGACATGGAGATCGGCCTCCGTGTCCCGCTGGAGGCCGAAGTCGACCGCGAGGGGACCGTGGTGCTGCCGGCTCGTCTCCTGCTCGACGTCGCGCGCTCGCTGCCCGGCGCGCAGGCGACGTTCGAGCTCCGGCCCGCCGAGCAGGACGTCGAGGTCGTCTCCGGCTCCGCGACCTTCCACATTCGCACACTGCGCTCGGAGGACTTCCCCCCGCTGCCCGAGCCCGGCGGCGAGAACGTCGTCGAGGTGCCGGCGACCGCGTTCGTCGAGACGATCAACCGCGTCGCCCGCTCGGCGTCGCGTGACGAGACACGGCCGATCCTGACGGGCATCCTCGTCTCGGCGTCGGGCGACGAGCTGCGGATGGTCGCCACCGACTCCTACCGCCTCAGCGTCAAGGAGACGAGGCTCGAGGCCCCGCTCGAGGGCGGGTTCGAGGCCAACGTGCCGGCCCGCGCGCTGCAGGAGCTCGCGCGCATCTCACAGGCCGCCGAGGCCGACACGCTGACCGTCTCGGTGCGCTCCAACCAGATCGTCTTCGAGGTCGGCGGCGACGTCCTCTCGTCGCGGCTGATCGAAGGTCAGTTCCCGAACTATCGCCAACTGCTGCCCGACGCCTTCGAGCACGAGCTGACGCTGACCTCCGGCGAGCTGACCGAGGTCGTGCGGCGCATGAGCCTGATGGCGCAGAAGAACGCGCCGCTGCGCCTGCACTTCGCGGAGGGCGAGCTGACCGTGTCGGCACAGACCCCTGACGTCGGCGAGGCGCGCGAGACGATGCCGCTTGCGTTCAGCGGCGAGTCGTTCGAGATCGGCTTCAACCCGGAGTTCCTGCGCGACGGCTTGGAGAGCGGCGACGGAGGCGACCTCGTGCTGAAGCTCATCAGCCCGCTGCGCCCCGGCCTGATCGAGTCGGCCGACGGCAGCGGGTTTCTGTACCTGATCATGCCGATCAGGCTCAACGTGTAGTGCACCGGCGTGTTCGCGACCCGTCTGCGGCTGCGCGACTTCCGTAGCTACGAGCGCACGGACGTCGCACTGGGCGCCGGGCTGACCGTCGTGCACGGATCCAACGGCGCCGGCAAGACGAACCTCCTCGAGGCGCTGTACTTCGGGTGCACCGGGCGCTCCTGCCGGACGTCGAACGAGCGCGAGGTCGTGCGCTTCGACGCTGCGACGACGCGCGTCGAGGTCGACCTGCGCGACGCCGACGGCCGCGCGCACGAGCTCGCGGTCGGCTTCACGCCGGGCGACGCGAAGCGCCTGCAGGCCGACGGCGTGCTCGTCGACCGGCTCGTCGACGTCGAGATGCGCCCGCTCGTCTGCGTCTTCATGCCCGACCGCCTGGAGCTCGTCAAGGGCCCGCCGGCCCTGCGCCGGTCGCACATCGACCACGTCATCGCCGCCAGCTGGCCGGCGCGCAGCGCCACGCGACGCTCCTACGGCCGGGCGCTCGCGCAGCGCAACGCGCTGCTGGCAGGGATCCGCTCGGGTCGCTCGTCGCGCGACTCCCTGCCGGCCTGGGACGCTGAGCTGGCGCGTCACGGGATCGCGCTGCGCGACGATCGCGCCGCCGCGATCGAGCTGCTGGCTCCGCGGTTCTCGACCCTGGCCGGCGCCCTCGGTCTCGGCGCGGGAGCCGAGCTGCGCTATCGCCCGCGCTCGCGCGCCGCCGATGCGCAGCAGCTCGCCGCCGAGCTCGCGCAGCGCACGGACTCCGACCTCGATCGCGGCTTCACCGGACACGGCCCGCATCGCGACGATCTCGCGCTGCTGCGCGACGGGCGCGAGCTGCGCTCCTACGGCTCGCAGGGGGAGCAGCGACTGGCGCTGCTGGCGCTGCTGCTGGCCGAGCGCGAGGCCCTGGCCGAGGCTCGCAGCACGGTGCCGCTGATGCTGCTCGACGACGTCATGAGCGAGCTCGACCCCGATCGCCGCGCGATGCTCGCCGAGCTCCTGCGCGGCGCCGGTCAGAGCGTCGTCACGACGACCGACCTGGCCCACGTGCCGGGCGCCGCGGGCGCCGGCGTGACGCGCTTGGCGGTGGCCGGCGGAGCGGTGCTGCAGGACGCCGCCGCGGCCGCATGAGACGCCGTGCGCCCCGGCCGCTGAGCACCGCGGTCGAGGCGCTCACCCAGCGCCTGGCGCCGGCGACGCTGCTGGCCGACGTGCAGCGGGTCTGGCCGCAGGCCGCGGGAGCGGCGATCGCGGCCGAGGCGCAACCGTTGTCCGAGCGCGACGGGACGCTCACGGTGCTGTGCTCGTCGGCCGTCTGGATGCAGGAGATCGACCTCATGGGCCCGGTCCTCGTCGACGCGCTCAACGCGTTGCTCGGAGCCGATCGGGTGCGGACCGTGCGCTGCGTGGCGACGGCCGGACGACAGCGCTGACGACGGTCGCCGGCGTGCCGCGCGGCGCCCGCGGCGCGGCGGCGACCAGAGCACGCTGCGAGAGCCGGCGTTTTGTGTCCTTTTGCAGGTGTTTCGTAACACACCACAAGCCCAGTTTGTGACGCCCTTGTGCTATCCTCACTACCACTGGCTGCACCGGCCCCGGCCCGTCTCAGCACGACGCGTTCCGGGGCTTCTTCACGTATTCGGAGGTTTGGTGGCGACGGACGACAAGAAGCTCGACGGCCGCACCGGCGCGGGCTCATATGACGCACAGGACATCACCGTCCTCGAGGGCCTGGAAGCCGTTCGCAAGCGACCCGGGATGTACATCGGCTCGACCGGGGTACGCGGCCTGCATCACCTCGTCTACGAGGTCGTCGACAACTCCGTCGACGAGGCGCTCGCGGGCCACTGCTCGGCCGTCGGCGTCACGATCCATCCCGACAACTCGGTCACCGTCGTCGACGACGGCCGTGGCATCCCGGTCGGCACGATGGAGAAGGAGGGGCGCTCGGCGCTGGAGGTCGTCCTGACCGTGCTGCACGCCGGCGGCAAGTTCGGCGACGGCGGGGGCTACAAGGTCTCGGGCGGGCTGCACGGCGTCGGCGTGTCCGTCGTCAACGCGCTGTCGGAGCTGCTGCGCGTCGAGGTCCGCCGCGAGGGGCACGTCTGGCGCCAGACCTACGAGCGCGGCATCCCGCAGGCGCCGATCGAGCGCGGCGAGGCGACGCAGGAGACGGGCACGACGATCGTCTTCCGGCCCGACGCCGGCATCTTCGAGACGACCGACTTCGACTTCGCGGTGCTCGAGCAGCGCCTGCGCGAGACCGCGTTTCTCACCCGCAGCCTGCGGATCTCGATCGACGACGACCGCGGCGAGAAGTCCTCGGCGACCTTCAAGTACGACGGCGGCATCGAGGACTTCGTCCGCTACCTCAACACGAACAAGGACTCGATCGGCAAGAAGGTCGTCTTCTTCGAGGGCGACAGCGAGGAGGGCGCGGTCGAGGTCGCGATGCAGTGGAACACGACCTACCAGGAGTCGGTGTTCTCGTTCGCGAACAACATCAACACGCACGAGGGCGGCTCGCACCTGACGGGCTTTCGCTCGGCGCTGACGACGGTGCTCAACCGCTATGCGCGGTCGCGTGGCCTGCTCAAGGAGAAGGACGACGCGCTGACCGGCGAGGACGTCCGCGAGGGGCTGACGGCGGTCATCTCGGCCAAGCTCACCGACCCGCAGTTCGAGGGGCAGACGAAGACGAAGCTCGGCAATCCCGGCATGGAGCGGTTCGTGCGCTCGATCGTCTACGAGCAGCTGACGGAGTTCCTCGAGGAGAACCCGACCGAGGGCAACGCGATCATCCGCAAGGCGGTCTCGGCGGCGCAGGCGCGTGCCGCGGCACGCAAGGCGCGCGACCTGACGCGGCGCAAGTCCGCGCTGGAGAACTCGACGCTGCCCGGCAAGCTCGCCGACTGCTCGGTGAAGGACCCGTCGCTGGCCGAGATCTTCATCGTCGAGGGCGACTCCGCCGGCGGCTCGGCGAAGCAGGGCCGCGACCGCAACACGCAGGCCGTGCTGCCGCTGCGCGGCAAGATCCTCAACGTCGAGAAGAGCCGCATCGACAAGGTGCTGAAGAACCTCGAGATCCAGGCGCTGATCACGGCGATCGGGACGGGCGTCCGCGACGAGTTCGACATCGAGAAGGCGCGCTACCACAAGATCATCCTGATGACGGACGCCGACGTCGACGGCGCGCACATCCGCACGCTGGCGCTGACGCTGCTGTTTCGCGAGATGCCCGAGCTGATCGAGGCCGGCTACGTCTACATCGCCAAGCCGCCGCTGTACAAGCTCAAGCAGGGCAGCAACGAGCGCTACATCGAGAAGGACTCCGAGCTCGAGCAGATCCTGCTCTCCGACAAGCTCGAGAAGGTGCTCGTCTTCGATCGCCATGGGACGCAGCTCAAGCTCACCGAGCCGCGCTGGCAGCGCTTCTCGCGGCTGCTCAAGCAGTACGAGGGCTGGTCCTCGACGCTGCGCGCGGAGTACGGCTCGGACGTCGTCGCGTTCCTCGAGCAGTCCGGCGTGCTCGACGAGCAGGTCGCGACGGGCGCCGGCGCGCTGGAGCTGATCTCCCGTGCGCAGATCGAGAACTCGCCCTACGAGATGGCGCTCGTGCGCGAGGGCGAGGTCGACATCACCGTCCGGGCGGTCGAGACCCGCAGCGGCCTGGCGCGCGTGCTCGTGATCCCGCGGCGGCTGTTCGAGGCGCAGGACCTGCGCAACTTCACCCGCGTGCACGGGCAGCTGATCGAGCTCGCCGGGCAGGCGCCGTTCACGATCCGCCTCGGCGACGCGACGGACGAGGCCGCCTCGTTCCACGCGCTGCGCGAGGGTGTCCTGCGCGTCGCGCAGAAGGGGATCACCCTGCAGCGCTTCAAGGGGCTCGGCGAGATGAACGCCGCCCAGCTGCGCGACACGACGATGGATCCGGCGACGCGCACGCTCGCCCAGGTCGGCATCGAGGACGCCGCCCAGGCCGACCAGATCTTCTCCACCCTGATGGGCGACATGGTCGAGCCGCGGCGGCAGTTCATCGAGGACAACGCCCGCCTCGTCGCCAACCTCGACGTCTAAGGGAGCTGCGCTAGATGTCATCGATCGACACCCTCAGCGGCGGCAACGTCGAGCCGCGCGCGCTCGAGGACGAGATGCGCTCGGCGTACCTCGACTACGCGATGTCCGTCATCGTCGGGCGCGCGCTGCCCGACGTGCGCGACGGCCTCAAGCCGGTCCACCGCCGGGTGCTGTTCTCGATGTCCGAGAACGGCCTCGGCCCGACGCGCCCGTACCGCAAGTGCGCGTCGATCGTCGGCGACGTGATGGGCAACTACCACCCGCACGGCGACTCGGCGATCTACGACGCGCTCGTGCGCCTCGCGCAGGACTTCTCGATGCGCTACGAGCTGATCGACGGGCAGGGCAACTTCGGCTCGATCGACGACGACCCGCCGGCCGCGATGCGCTACACCGAGGCGCGGCTGGAGCGCATGGCGATGGAGATGCTGCGCGATCTCGACGCCGACACCGTCGACTTCATCCCCAACTACGACGGGCGCAAGCAGGAGCCCGTCGTGCTGCCCGCGCGCTTCCCCAACCTGCTCGTCAACGGCTCGTCGGGGATCGCCGTCGGGATGGCGACGAACATCCCGCCGCACAACCTGCGCGAGGTCGTCGCCGCGGTCGTCGCCTACATCGACGATCCGGCGATCGACAAGCTCGACAAGGGCTCGGCCGCCGCTGCGCTGATGGCGCACATGCCCGGCCCCGACTTCCCGACCGGCGGGATCATCCTCGGTCGCCAGGGGATCCTCGACGCCTACGAGACCGGGCGCGGCCGGGTGCGCGTGCGCGGCAAGGCGCACACGGAGGACATCGGCCGCGGCCGCGAGGCGCTGATCGTCACCGAGCTGCCCTACGCCGTCAAGAAGGGCGGCGACAACGGCCTCGTGATGAAGCTCGCCGAGCTCGTCCGCGAGAAGAAGATCTCCGGCGTCGCCGACCTCGAGGACCACTCCTCCGAGCGCGGCGGGATGCGCGTCGTGATCACGCTCAAGCGCGACGAGATCCCCGAGGTCGTGCTCAACCAGCTCTACAAGCACACCGCGCTGCAGACGACGTTCGGCGTGAACATGGTCGCGCTCGTCGACGGCGTGCCGCGGACGCTCTCGCTGCAGGAGGTCATCCGCCACTACGTCCACCACCAGCGCGAGGTCATCGTCCGGCGCACGCAGCACGAGCTGCGCGTCCTCGAGCGCCGCGTGCACGTCCTCGAGGGCCTGCTGATCGCGCTCGACAACCTCGACGCGATCATCGAGCTGATCCGCGCGTCGCGCGACCGCGAGAGCGCCCGCAACGAGCTCGTGCAGCGCTTCGGGCTGTCGGAGATCCAGGCCTCGGCGATCCTCGACCTGCGCCTCTCGCAGCTGACCGCGCTCGAGGCCGGCGCGATCAAGACCGAGCACGACGACAAGGTCGAGCGGATCGCCGAGCTGCGCGAGATCCTCGGCGACGAGTCGCGCGTCTACGACATCATCCGCGAGGAGCTCGAGGAGATCGCCGAGCGCTTCGGCGACGAGCGCCGCACCCTGATCACCGACTCCGAGGACGAGATCGGCATCGAGGACCTGATCCCCGAGCAGCAGATGGTGATCACGATCACGAAGACCGGCTACATCAAGTCGCTGCCGCTGACGACCTATCGCGCGCAGCAGCGCGGCGGTCGCGGCGTGACGGGGATGGACATGAAGGACGGCGACTACATCGAGCATCTCTTCGTGACGTCGTCGCACGACTACCTGCTGTTCTTCTCCAACCGCGGCAAGGTCTACCGCAAGAAGGTCTACGAGCTGCCCGAGGCGTCGCGGACCGCGAAGGGCCGCGCGCTCGTCAACGTCCTGCCGCTGCGCGAGGGCGAGCACGTGCAGTCCGTGCTGTCGACGCGCGACTTCACGGAGGGCCGCTACGTCGTCTTCGCGACGAGGCGCGGCGTCGTCAAGAAGACCGAGTTGCTTGCCTACAACACGCCGATCAAGGCCGACGGCATCATCGCGATCAAGGTCCGCGACGACGACGAGCTCGTCAGCGTGCGGCGCACGAGCGGCGACGACGACATCCTGATGGTCTCGCGCAAGGGCCAGGCGGTCCGCTTCAACGAGTCCGACGTCCGCGCGATGGGCCGCGACACGTCGGGCGTGCGCGGGATGAACGTCGACCAGCCGGCCGGCAACGAGGTGCTCGTGATGGACGTCGCGCGCGACGACCAGGAGCTGCTCGTCGTGACCGAGAACGGGTTTGGCAAGCGCACGTCGATCGCCGAGTACCGCAAGACCAAGCGCGGGGCGATGGGCGTCGGCACGATCAAGCTGACCGATGCCAAGGGAGCGCTCGCGGGCGCGCTCGTCGTGCGCGAGCACGAGGAGCTCGTCTTCATCTCCCAGAGTGGCATGGTGCAGCGCACGGCCGTCCGCGGGATCAGCCGCTACGGGCGCCTCGCGCAAGGCGTGCGGCTGATGAACATGAAGGAGGACGACCTCGTCTCCGCGGTCGCGCTGATCGTCGAGTCCGAGTCCGAGTCGGGTGCCGTCATCGTCACCGGGGACGACGGGCTGACCGACGTTCCGGGCGCGGACTCGAACCCCGAGCCGGGCGGCGCGCCGGACTCCGGAGGCGACGGCGCCGGCTAGCCACGTACGTCGGCGACGTCCGGTACTCTGGACGTACCAGAGAAAGGAGGTGGTCCGAATCAGCTCAAGTTCTTGCGGGACCCTGGAGGTGCCCGGCCGCTAGGTCGGACAGGCTGGCGTCGCCCAGCGAATCCACACCGGGCCACCCCCGAGCCGGACGCCGGATTGGTCCCACCGGCACGCAGAACATCCTGCTCGGGTTGCAAGTCCAGTCAGAAGTTGCGAAGGGCGCCGCTGCCGCGGCGCCCTTCGTGCGTTCGGGTCTTGTCCGGGCAGGGCGCGTCACGCGGCTGGAGCGTTGCGCGGGCGCCCCGGCCTGAGCTCGGCGCCGCCCGGGGAACGGCATCTCCGACAAGACGGGTCCGACCCGGTGGCGAGGCCGGCGAGCGGGGGGGGGGTCTTCGTGTTCGCGTCCAAATCGCGGACGGTGACTCGAAGACCCCCTCATCGACGCGCCGCGGTGCGCCCTTCAGGCCGCTTCGGGCAACCACTGGCGCCAGGCCGACGGGATCGTGGGGCTCGCGACGTGGATGAAGACGTCCGGGTGGGGGATGCGCGGCGGGCGGCGCGGGTGCATGCCGGCGCTGTGGGGCAGCGAGTCGCCCTTGCGCCGGTTGCAGGGCGCGCACGAGGCGACGATGTTGTCCCACGTCGACCCGCCGCCCTTGGAGCGCGGGATGACGTGGTCGACGGTGAGGTTGGCGCGCGCGCCGCAGTACTGGCAGGCCCAGCCGTCGCGCGCGAAGACGGCGCGGCGGGTGATCTTGCGGCGGTGCGTGTCGCGCGGCACCTTGACGAACGTCACGAGTCGGATCACGACCGGGCGCGGGATCGTGGAGTGCTCGGAGCGCAGCTCGTAGCGCGAGTGCTCGACGATCTCCGCCTTCTCCTTGAGCAGCAGGACGGCTGCGCGGCGCACCGTGCAGACGTTGATCGGCTCGTAGGTGGCGTTCAGCACGAGCACACGACCAGCTTCACGCCCGCGCCGCCGGTGCTCCGGATGCGGCGCGAACCTCCCTGGGCCTGGTGGCGTGGGCTGGGTCGCCATGGGTCGCGCGGAAGTCTAATCAGGCGGGGCGGCGGCCGGGTAGGACCCGAGGATCCGGACATGCTCGCAGTGCGCTCCGAGCCCGCTGACCGCCGCTGCGACGGGACCGTCGGCCGCGGCCCCCTCGCAGTCGACGAAGAAGCGATAGTGCCCGAGCCGCGCGCGCAGCGGGCGCGACTCGATCTTCGTCAGGTTGACGCCGCGAAACGCGAACTCCGACAGGCAGCGCACGAGCCAGCCGGGACTGTCGTCGCCCGAGCCCCAGAACGCAAGCGAGGTCTTCGCGGGCGCTGCGACGGACGGCGCGTGCGCCGCCGCGCCGCGCCGCGCCAGCCAGACGAAGCGCGTCGCGTTGCCGGGCTCGTCCTCGACGGACTCGGCGAGCACAGTCGCGCCGTACAGCTCGGCCGCGCGCCGCGTCCCGATCGCGGCCCACGGCTCGTCGTGCTCGACGACGACGCGCGCTGCCTCGGCGGTCGACGAGGCGGGCGCGACGACCGCGGCGGGCACCTGCTCGCGCAGGAAGCGCGCGCACTGCGAGATCGCCTGCGGATGCGACAGCACGCGCTCGATCGCATCCAGCGCGAGCTCGCGGCGGGCGATCAGGTGCTGCGAGACGGCGAGCACGAGCTCGCCGACGATCGCGACGTCGTTGTCGTCGGCGAGCGTGTCGAGCGTCACGCCGACGGGGCCCTCGAGCGAGTTCTCGATCGGCACGATCGCGCGGTCGACGCTGCCGTCGTGGACGGCGAGGATCGTGTCGCGCACCGTCGCCAGGCCGACGAGCTCGGCGTCGCCGCCACCGAGCGCAGCGCGCGCGGCCTCCTCGGAGAACGTGCCCTCGGGCCCGAGATAGCCCAGGCGCATCATCGTCCGCACCCCCATCAGGACGCCATCGCGATGCGCAGCGCTTCCTCTTCCTCGGGCGAGAGCTGCAGCTCGCCCTTGCCCTCGAAGACCTGCTTGGCGTACAGCCGCGCCTGGTCGCGGTGATGGATCGAGGACAGCACGACGCCGTTGCGGGCGCTGTCGAGCAGCGCGATCGAGGTCGACTGGCGACCGGACATCTCGTTGTAGGCGTCGTAGCGGATCAGGCCGCAGTAGGAGATCGCGCCGTCGAGCCGTGCCTCGGCGACGCCGACGCGCGCGTCGAGCCGCTCGGCGACGTCGGTGACGTAGCTGTGCAGAGCGCGAAACGACGCGTCCAGCGCTGCCGCATGAGCGACGAGGTCGGTGTCCTCGTCGCCCAGCACGACGCGCTGGTCGACGCGCAGGCGCCGCAGCCGCAGGGACAGCAGGGCCGCGAGCGTGAGCGCCACGATCGCAAGCGCCACGCCCGCCAGCGCGACGATGCCCACCGTGGACGTCAGCTCGTCACCCATGCGCGCCAACGGTAGCGCGGCGCGATCAGCCGCGAACGAACAGGGCCGGGTAGGTCTGCCGGTTGTTGTCGAGGTTGCGCTCGCCCGGCACTTCCAGGACCTCGGCCGTGATCGTGACCGGCTGGCCGATCGGCGGCGCCTGGGTGAGCCGGACCGTCACCGTCGCCTCGGTCTTGGCGGCGGTCTGCTCGACGACCTGCTGGACGGTGATCGGGTCCCCGGAGCCGGTGATCCGCACGCGCACCCGGACATCGGTCGCGGGGTGGTCGCCCTGGTTGGCGATCCGCACGCCGAAGGCGACGTTCGAGCCCGCCGGAATCCGGTTCGCCTGCCCGGACGTGAGCGTCAGATCGCCGACGGCGACCGCGAGCAGGGCGTGTCCGTGCAGCCCCGGCGGCGGTTCGCTGGCGGCGCCGTCGCCGGCGCCGCGGCCGGCCTGGGAGTTGATCCGGCGGGCGACCGTCGACGGCTGCAGCCAGCCGAGGTTCTGCAGGTAGTCGGAGTTCTGGACCACCTGCCCGCCGATCCCCTTCTCGTCGAGGACCTGCTTGATGAGCGCCGCGCTGCGGCGGTTGTAGACGACGTTGGCGGCGTCGAACGCCTGCATCTCGGCGGCGATCGCGCGCACGGCCGGCACGGCCGTGGCCGAGTCCGTCGACAGCGCCGCCGGGATCTTCATCGCCACCTTGCCGATCGCCTCCTGCAGCAGCGACAGCGACAGCAGCAGGTTCGTGTGCGCGGGCCGCATGTCGCCGGGGACGTCGAAGTCGGCGGCCTGCCTGCTCTGACGCTGCGCGCTGAAGCGCAGCTGGTTGATCTCCGACTGGACGTCGGTCGACGAGTTGCCGCCGCCGCTGAGCGTCTCGTAGAAGGCGTCGACGTTGGCGTTGGCCTCCTGCACGACGCTGGAGACGTCGCGGTTGTAGTCCCTCAGCGCCTGCTCCTGGCGACTGTTGAGGCAGCCGTTGATGCCGAAGACGAGCAGCACGATGACGAGCAGGCCGATTCCGACCGCTGCGAGACGGCGCACCATGAGCTGCTGCGGATCGGAGGGCGGACCGATGGCCGCAGGCGCCGGACTGCGCGGGCGCGTGCGGGTCGTGCGAGGCTCGTCATCGTCGAACAAGGACTGGTTCGCTCCTTGCGAAAGCCGGCGGAAATGCGCAGTATGACCGCGCGCGCCGCTTGAGGTTCTACCTGCAACTTTCCCGCCAGCGGCCGGTTTCCTGCCTCTGCCCGCAAGGACACGTCGTCAAGCGGCCGAAGAGGGAGCCGGTGTTTCACGCGCACAGCCCCGCGCCCGCCGATGCGGGCCAGATCGTGCTCGGCCGCTACCGGCTCGGGTCGCGCCTCGGCGCGGGCGGGATGGGCGTCGTCTACCGGGCACGCGACGAGCACCTCGAGCGCGACGTCGCCGTCAAGCGGATCTCGGCCGGCCACGATCCCGACGGGCGCGGCGAGCGCGAGGCGCTGGCCGCCGCGCGGCTGGCGCACGCGGGGATCGTGGCGCTCTACGAGTCCGGTCGCGACGACGACAACGTGTACCTCGTGTCCGAGCTCGTCGAGGGCCCGACGCTCGCCGACCTGCTGCGCGACGGCGAGCTGTCGGACCGCGCCGTCCTGCGGATCGGCGCGACGCTCTGCGGCGCCCTCTCGCACGCGCACGCGCGCGGGGTCATCCACCGCGACGTCAAGCCGTCCAACGTCATCTGCCCCGCCGCCGACGAGGGACGCGGATCCGCCAAGCTGACGGACTTCGGCATCGCCCGGATGGCCGACCACGACGTCCTCACGCGCACGGGGGACATCATCGGCACGCTCGCCTACATGGCGCCCGAGCAGGCGCGCGGCGAGGAGATCACGGGCGCCGTCGACGTCTACGCGCTCGGCGTCGTCCTGTACGAGGCGCTGACCGGCGTCAACCCGATCCGCGCCGGCAACCCCGCCGCGACGGCGCGCCGCGTCGGCATGCGCCTGGCGCCGCTGCGCCGCGTGCGCCGTGACCTGCCCGCCGAGCTGTGCCGCGCGATCGACGCGGCGGTGGTGGTGGCGCCGGTGGAGCGCAGCGGCCTCGGCGCGCTGCGCCGCGCGCTGGAAGCGGCCGAGGGCGACGTCGGCGACGTCGCGGGACCGGTCGACGGGCATCGCCTGGACACGCTCGCGGTGCCGGCGCTGAGCCACACGCGCACGCGCCTACAGCGTCCGCGCGACGGGCACGACCGCTGGCGGCGGCGCGAACCGCGCCCGGTCGACGAGCTCCGCGTGCCGAGCGCACAGCAGGCGCAGCTGCCAGCGCCGGTCGCCGAACAGCACGCCGCGCGGCGCCGGATCGGTCCGGCCGCGCGCATCGTCGCGGCGCTCGCGGCGGCGGCGCTCGGCGGCGCTGCGCTGGCCTG
>JAUYGN010000061.1 GCA_030690545.1 Solirubrobacteraceae bacterium | reverse complement strand
GCGCACGACGGCGCGGCCCGCCCCACCCGCGGCGGCCGCCGCGACCGCTGCCGCCGCGATCTTCAGGCGGCGATGCAGGCGATCGAAGCGCATGATCTCCCAGCCCTCGTCGCCCGCGACCGCCGCGAGCGCGCGGTCCGGATTGACGGCGACCGGGTGCCCGACGGCACGCAGCATCGGCAGGTCGGACTCCGAGTCCGAGTAGGCGTAGCTGCGGCTGAGGTCATAGCCCTTGCGATCGGCGAGCTCGCGGATCGCCTGCGCCTTGCCCTCGCGGTAGGTGAACAGCCCACCCTCACGGCCGGTGTAGACGCCGTCGAGGACCTCCGAGCGCGAGCCGAGCCCACCGTCGAAGCTCAGCACGAGCGACAGCAGGCTGGCCATCTCCTGCGAGGCCGCAGTGCAGATGTGGATCGGCCGGCCGGCGTCCTGATGGGCATAGGCGACGGCGAGCATCTGCGGGTACAGGCGCGGCAGCACGCCCGACAGCACGCGTGGCGCCATCCGCCGCAGGTCGCGCTCGTGGACGCCTTCCAGATACGTGCCGATCCGAGCGCGAACCTTCGCGGTGCCGGCGTCCGTCGAGCCCCAGAGGCGGAACTTCGTCGCGTCGAGCAGGTCGCCGGCGAGGCGGCGACGGTCGATCATCCCGTTCTCGAACGCGGCCCGGACGAAGTACCAGCCCGAGGAGCCGGCCATCAGCGTGCGGTCCAGATCGAAGAACGCCGCGGCGCATGGGTCGGCACCCGCTGCGGTGCCATCGCCGTCGCCATCGCCTCGCGGGCTGGCCGCGGAGCCGCCGTCGACGACCCGGTCGGGCGCTGCCGCGTCGTCGCCCCCGCTCGCAGGCAGGGAGATCAGACCTCGACCTTCAGGATGATCGCGTCGCCCTGCCCGCCGCCCGAGCAGATCGCCGCGCAGCCCAGACCGCCGCCGCGCAGGCGCAGCTCGTGCACGAGCGTGCCGATGATCCGCGCGCCCGATGCGCCGATCGGATGGCCGAGCGCGACCGCGCCGCCGTTGACGTTGACCTTCTCCTCGTCGAGCCCGAGCATCCGCATCGAGTTCAGCGTGACGGAGGCGAACGCCTCGTTGATCTCCCAGAGATCGATGTCGTCGATCGTCAGGCCGGCCTTCGCGAGCGCGGCCCTGGACGCGTTGGCGGGCGTCCGCGCGAGGTAGGCGAAGTCCTCGGCCGTCTGCGCCTGGGCGACGATCGTCGCGAGGATCTCGCGGCCGTTGGCGTTCGCCCACTCGTCGGAGGCGACGACGATCGCGCCCGCGCCGTCGTTGACGCCCGGCGAGTTGCCGGCGGTGTGCGAGCCCTCCCTGCTGACGAGGCCGCGCAGCTTGGCGAGCGACTCCAGCGTGCTGCCGCGGCGCGGGGCCTCGTCGACCTCGACGACCGTGTCGCCCTTGCGCCCTCTCACCGTCACGGCGACGATCTCCTCGGGCAGGCGTCCGTTGTCGGTCGCCTCGACCGCGCGCTCGTGGCTGCGCAGCGCCCAGCGGTCGAGGTCGGGGCGCGAGATCTCGAGCTCGTCGCCGATCTCCGTCGCCTCGTCGAACATCTGGCGCCCTGAGAACGGGTTCGTCAGACCATCGTGGACCATCGCGTCGAGCGTCTTGGCGTCGCCCATGCGAAAGCCGAAGCGTGCCCCGGGCAGCAGATAGGGCGCGGACGACATCGACTCCATGCCGCCCGCCACGCCGAGCTGCACGTCGCCGGCACGGATCTGCGCATCGAGGATGCCGACGGCGCGCACGCTCGAGGCGCAGACCTTGTTGATCGTCTCCGAGGAGACCTCCTTCGGGATGCCGGCCTTGATCTGCGCCTGACGCGAGGGGATCTGCCCCTGCCCGGCCTGCAGCACCTGACCCATGATCACATGCTGGACCTCGTCGCCATCGACGTTCGCCCGCTCCAGCGCGGCCTGGATCGCGATCCCACCGAGCTCGGTCGCGTCGAGCGTCGACAGGCCGCCGCCCATCTTCCCGATCGGGGTTCGGGCGGCGCCGAGGATGACGGTCTTGGGCATGGAGCGATCTCTCCCGATATCGCGTGGCAGGGCTGCGCGGCAGCATAGGCCAGTCGACCACTCCGCTGCTCCGGGGAGTGGGCGCATTCCTCAGCGTCCTCGCCTCGAGTCCATGCGTCGGGCGTCGGCGCACGAGCGGCAGCCCGGCCGCCGGGCGTCAGGTCAGTTCAGCCGCGCGCGAAGCCGGCGAAGCTCGTGCACGGCGTCGTCCACGGCCCTGCCGTGGGCCGTGGCGAGCTCGCAGCGCAGGCGCGCGGCAGCGAGCGCGCCGCAGAGATCGCCCGCGCGCTCGCCGCGCGCGACGATCAGGTCGAGCGTCCCGAGCGCGAGATCGTGCGCGCAGCGCCAGTGCAGGTCGACGCCGAGCGTGCGGCCGTCGACGAGCCCGTCGGGCTCGATCGGATCGACGATGAACGGCTCGCACGGCCGCTCGTGGGCAAGCCATGTGCGCGGGCCATGACCGACGACCGCGACCAGCATCCCGCGGGCGCGCGCGGCGGCGGCGGCCGCGACGACGATCGCGGCGGGGTGCCCCACGCCGGCCCGCAGCACGTCGGGCAGCAACAGCCCGCCGTCCGGACGCGGCCGCAGCTCGGAGCGCATCAGCGCCGCGACGGCGACGAGGTCGTCGAGCGGGTCGACCGCCGGTTCGGGCAGATGACCCGCCAGCTGACGCAGGCGCAGCGACGCGCGCGGGCAGCGTTTCCCGGTGAGCCCCTCGGCGATCCCGAGCAGGAGCGACTCGGCCGCGATCGTGCCTCCTCCCACATCGTTGCGGTGCGCGCTCACCGACGCGAGTAGAACTCGACGATCAGCTGCTCGTCGGCCGGCACGCTGATCTCCGTGCGTGCCGGGAGGCGCAGGACGCGGCCGCTCAGCACGTCGAAATCGGCCTCGAGCCAGCGCGGTATCGCCGAGACGGTCTCCGTCGCCTCACGCGCCGCCGAACGGATCGGGCTCCCGGTGCGGACCTCGATGCGATCGCCCGGACTGGCCTTGAACGACGGGATGTCGACGCGGCGCCCGTTGACGTCGACGTGACCGTGGTTGACGAACTGCCGCGCCTGCGCGCGCGTCGTCGCGAGGCCGAGCCGGTAGATGACGTTGTCGAGGCGCTGCTCGAGGAGGATCAGCAGCTGCTCGCCGGTGCGACCCTCGCGGCGCCGCGCGGCCTCCTTGACGTAGCGCCGGAACTGCTTCTCGCGGACGCCGTAGTAGCGCTTCACGCGCTGCTTCTCGCGCAGCTGCGCACCGTAGATCGACGACCGCTGCTGGCGCCGCTTGCCATGCTCGCCGGGCGGCGACGCGCCGCGCCGCTCGAGACCCGACTTGCCCGCGAGACAGCGCTCGCCCTTCAGGAACAGCTCGACGCCCTCGCGGCGCGACAACCGCTCCGTCGGCCCGGTGTAGCGACCCATCTGCATCCCTTCTCGACGACCGGTGATCACGGATCGGCCGTGACCTGGCACTTGTGTGTTAGGTAACCCTAACATGTGTCGTGAAGGTCGCCAACATCTCCCGCCACGCATCGCGCAAGCTAGATTGCAGCGCGTGATCGTCGAGACTACGACGCAACTACCACAGGACGCCGCTGCCGACACCGTCGTGATCGGCGTGCTCGATGGCGAGAAGATCCACCACGACGTCGACGACGTCCTCAACGGGCTCGTCGCGGCCGGCGAGGCGAAGGCCAAGCACCGCCATCTTGCCGTCGCGCACGCCGCAGGAAAGCGCTGGGTGCTCGTCGGGCTCGGCGCGCGCGCGGAGCTCGACGGCGAGAAGGTGCGCATCGCGGCGGCTTCCGCGCTCGGCCGCGCCCGCGAGCTCGGCGCCACGCGCCTGTGCTGGGAGGTACCGCACAAGGTCGGGCCGGAGATCGCCGCCGCGATCGTCGAGGGCACCATGCTGACCGGCTATCGCTTCGAGCGCTTCAAGAGCAAGCCGGCAGAGGGGCCTTCCCCCCTCGAGGCGCTGATCATCAGCGCACACGACGACCTGGCCGAAGTCGTCAGCGAGGCCGAGATCGTCACACGAGCCGTCAACGCAGCGCGCACGCTCCAGAACACGCCCGCCAACGAGATGACCCCGCGCCACCTCGCCGACGCCGCGCGCGTGCTTGGCGAGCTCGATGGCGTGACCGTCGAGGTCGAGGGCCGTGCGGGCATCGAGAAGCTCGGGATGGGCTCGTTCGCCTGCGTCGCAAGCGGCGCGCGCGAGGCGCCTGCGCTGATCACGCTGCGCTACGACGGAGAACATGCCACGGGTCCCGTGCTGGGACTCGTCGGCAAGGCCGTCACCTTCGACAGCGGCGGAATCTCGATCAAGTCCGCCAACAAGATGTCCGACATGAAGTTCGACATGTCAGGCGGCGCGGCCGTGCTCGGCGCGATCGAGGCGATCGCCGAGCTGAAGCTGCCGGTGCGCGTCGTCGCCGTCGTCGGGGCGACCGAGAACATGCCGTCCGGCAACGCGGTCAAGCCGGGCGACGTCGTGACCGCCGCCGACGGCACGACGATCGAGGTCATCAACACCGACGCCGAGGGCCGCCTCGTGCTCGCCGACTGCCTGACGCACGCCGTCAACCAGGGCGCCGAGCGGCTCGTCGACATCGCCACGCTGACCGGCGCGATCATCACCGCGCTCGGGCACACGCACGCGGGGCTGTTCTCCTCCGACGACGCCTGGGCGACGCAGGTGGACGCCGCGGGGACGGCGACCGGCGAGATCGTCTGGCGCCTGCCGCTGCACCCCGACTACGCCAAGGCGCTCGACAGCGACACGGCCGACGTCGTGAACGTCAACGAGACGCGCAAGGCGGGCTCGATCGTCGCCGCGCAGTTCCTGCAGCGGTTCGCCGCCGGCGTGCCGTGGGCGCACCTCGACATCGCCGGCACGGCATGGGGCGCCGCCAAGCCATACGCCGCCAAGGGCGGCTCGGGCTGGGGCGTGCGCCTGCTCGTCGCGCTCGCCCGCTCGCTGGCAGACTGAGCCGCCCACGCCCCGCGCCCGCCGGGTCCGGGCAGCCCGTGTCGAGCGACGATTGGCGCTTTCATTCGTCGGCGCCGCACACTACGGTCCCCGCGTGCCCCTGAAGGACAAGCTGGGCGGCCGTTCGCAGGCCGACAAGCGCGACGAGCGCGACGAGCTCGGGTTCGTCCGCCAGCCGGCGGTGCGCTGGCTGAGCCCCGGCCTGCTCGCGAGGACCGGCGTCGAGGTCGTCGTCTCGGCCACCTTCGGGAAGTTCGCCGACAAGCGCGAGATCCAGCGCGAGCCGCAGGACGGACTGGACTACTCGGGGACACGCGGCGACCTGTGGGTCGACTACCTCAGCGACACCGGCGACGGCTGGGACGCGACGTACACGATGGCATGGCTGCTCGCACAGGAGTCGCTGGACTTCGACGGCGAGCGGCTGCCGCGCGGCAAGCTGCTGCTGCTCGGCGGCGACGAGGTCTACCCGACGGCCGAGCCGGTCGTCTACGAGGACCGCTTCATCGGCCCGTTCGCGGCGGCGCTGCCGAAGTCCGACGCCGTCGACAAGCCCGAGCTGTACGCGGTGCCGGGCAACCACGACTGGTATGACGGCCTGGCCAGCTTCCTGCGCGTCTTCTGCGCTCGCGACGGTCAGATCGGCGACTGGCGCACGCGCCAGCGACGCAGCTACTTCGCGCTGCGACTGCCGCACGACTGGTGGATCCTCGGGATCGACATCCAGCTCGACACGTACATCGACGACGTGCAGCTGGACTACTTCCGCGCCCAGCCGATCAAGCCCGGCGACAAGGTCGTCCTGCTGACCGCCAAGCCGGCCTGGAACAAGGCGCTCGCGGGCCTCGTCGAGCCGGCGTCGTGGCGCTACCTGTCGTACTTCGAGGAGCGCGTCGTGCGGGCCAGCGGCGCGCATCTGGCGATCACGATGACCGGTGACCTGCACCACTACGCGCGCTACGAGCCACGGGACGCCGATGCGCCGACGCGGATCACGGCGGGCGGCGGCGGGGCGTATCTGTCATGCACCCACACCCTCTATCCGGAGCTGCGGCTGCGCTCGCTCGACGACGACGCGTCGCAGACCGTCACCTACGCGCGCGAGGAGGTCTATCCGCGCGCTGCCGACTCGCGCCGCCTGAGCAACGGGATCCTCAGGCTCGCGCTGCTGAACCCGTCGTTCGCGGGGCTGCTCGGGGCGCTGTACGCCGTGCTCGGCATCGCGATGCTCGGCGCGCTGAACACGGGCGCGGGCGCGCTCTTCGACAGCGCGACGGCCGACGGCTTCACGGGATTCCTCGCGGCGAGCACCGGCGGCATGACGCTGGGGATGGTCGTGCTGCTGTTCGGCGCGATCTTCGGCGGCACCGACATCGTGCCCGGCGCGCTCGAGCGGCGCACGGCCGTCGTGCGCGCGACGCAGCTCGCGCGGCTCGTCGTGACGGCGCTGCACACGGCGGTCCACCTCACGATCGCAGCGCTCGTCCTGTGGACCGGGATCCAGATCGCCGGCGACCACCCGCTCGCGATCTGGGCGGTCGGCCTCGTCGCACTCGGCGCCGCCGGCGCCGCGCTCGGCGCGACGGTCTTCGGCGCCGCCCTGCTGGCGATCCACAAGGTCCGGGGCGACAAGGCGTATGCGAACGCCAACCAGGTCTTCACCGGGCAGTCGATCGAGGACTACAAGAACCTCGTGCGGATGCGCTTCGCCGCCGACGGCAGCCTGACGCTGTACCCGCTCGGCGTCGACCGCGTCGGTCGCGACTGGGATTACACGCCCGACGCGGCACCGGCGCCGACGTTCGCCCCGCGCGGCGCGCAGCCCGCCGCGCAGGCGATCGACGGTCCGCTCACGTTCGACGCCCGCGGGCGCCGGACCTACTGACGGCATCCAACAGCGATCATGGGCGGCGTGCGCCGCGCCTTCGTGCTCTGGCTCGTCCTGTTCGCGGCCTACGCCGCGACGATCGGCCTGCCCGCGTTCGGCACGTCGCAGTTCGGCGGCGACGAGCCGCACTACCTGCTGACCGCCGAGTCGATCGTCTCCGATCGCGACCTCGACCTGCGCGACGAGTACGCGACGCTCGCCTACCGCGACTGGTACCCGTACGTCCTCGAGCGCCGCGGACGGCTCACGAACGGACAGGCCAACGAGCCGCACGGCGGCGGCTTCTCGCTGCTGATCGCGCCCGCCTACGCGCTCGGCGGCCCGCTCGCCGTGCAGCTCATGCTGGCCGCGATCGCGGCGCTCGCGTTCGTGCTGGCGGCGGCACTGGCGCGGCGCGTCGTGCCCGATCCGTGGGCCAGCGGGGCGGCGTTCGCCTGCGGCCTGTCGCCGCCCGTGCTCGCCGCGGCCACCACCGTGACGCCCGAGCTGACGGCCGCGGCGCTGCTCGCGGCGGCGGCGCTGCTGGCGCTCAAGGTGCGCGAGCTGCCGCGCATCCGCTGGGTCGTCGGAAGCTCGCTCGCGCTCGGCGCGCTTCCCTGGCTGGGCCTGCAGTTCACCGTCGCCGGCCTCGTCGTCGCGCTCGCGATGCTGCACTGGCTGCGCCGCCGCAAGCGCGGCTTCGCGATGCTCGTCGAGCTCGAGGTGATCCTCTTCTCCGGCGTCATGTTCGTGACGATCAACGACCAGCTGTTCGGCGGCTTCACGCCCGCCGCCGCGGCCGTCCCCGGCGACCGCCTCGACGCGCTCGGCGCGGCGGACTTCCTCGATCGCGCACCGCGCCTCGTCGGGCTGTGGCTGGATCGCGACTACGGCGTGTTGCGCTGGGCGCCGGTCGTCGCGCTCGCCTTCTACGCGCTGTGGCTGCTGTGGCGCTCGCACCGCGACCACATCGCGCGCCTGCTGCCCGAGCGGCGCACGATCGAGGTCGCGGCGACGCTGTGCGCGCTCGCCTGCGCCGCCCAGGTGCTCGTCGCGACGTTCGTCGCGCCGACGATGTTCGGCTTCTACTTCCCCGGGCGCTACCTGCTCGCCACGTTCCCGCTCGCCGTCGCGCTCGTCGCCTGGGGGCTGCGCCAGGCACCGCGCAGCGGCGTCGCGCTCGCGGCGCTGACGCTCGTGACGAGCGTCTGGTGGTACGCCGAGCTGCGGATCGGCGGCGGCGCCGTCGTCGGGCCGAGCTCGCAGGCGCCGCTCGGGCCGCTCGATGCCGTCCTGCCGCTGTTCGGCGCGGGCGGGGCGGGCATGGCGATCGCGATCACCGCGGTCGCCGCCGCGCTGGTCGCGCTCGCGGCGGCCGAGTGGCGCCGCGCGCGCACGCGGCTGGCGGACCTCTGACGACGCACCGCCGCCGCCTAACGCTTGGCGTGCACCGTCACGAGCTGGTCCTCGATGCCGCTGACCGGCTGCACGGTCGTGCCCGTGCGCTCCTGCTCACGGATCTCCAGGCGGCGCGACAGCCGTGACAGCGCCAGGTTCGTGACGACGAACAGCAGGCCGATGAAGATGAAGACCTGCAGGATCGGCGCCTGCACCCCGCCGAAGAAGTTCTGGCCGGTGACGATGCGCCCGTGGCGCATCACCTCCTGGATCGCGATGATGCTGACGAGCGTCGTGTCCTTGTTGAGCGTGATCAGCTGCGAGACGGTCGCGGGCAGCATCCGCCGCAGTCCCTGGGGCAGGATCACGATCCGCATCCGCTGCCAGTACGTCAGCCCGAGTGCGACCGCGGCCTCGTCCTGGCCGCGATCGAGCGACTGGATCCCAGCGCGCATGATCTCCGCCAGGACGGCCGAGTTGTAGAGCACGAGCGCGAGCAGACCGGCGAAGACGCGGCCCTCCTGCAGGACGTCGGGCAGGAAGCCGGGCGCCGCGTCCTCGTAGGCTTCACGCCACGGCGCCGGCAGCGCGAGCGCGAGGTAGAGGATCACGAAGATCAGCGGCAGGTTGCGCCAGAGGTCGATCCAGGCGCCGACGACGATGCTCACGAGCCGGTTGCGCGACAGCCGCGCGAGCGCCAGCCCGAGGCCCACGAGCAGCGAGAAGACCATCGCGATCAGCGCGATCTGCAGGTTGACGAGGAAGCCCTCGAGGATGAACCGCGTGTTGTTGGAAGTGGTCAGCCACTCCCAGTTGTCCGGATCGAAGAGGTAGCCCATCAGCGTCTACCGGCGGATCGCGTAGCGCTGCTCGAGCAGGCGGACGGCGATCGTCGCGGCGATCGTCAGCAGCAGGTAGCCGATCGCCGCGCAGACGAACGCGGCCTCGGTCTCGAAGGTGCGCGAGGCGATGATCCGCGCCTCCTTGAGCAGGTCGTTGACGGCCAGCGCCGCGCCGACGATCGCGGAGTTCTTGATCATCGCGATCGTGATCGAGCCCAGCGGCGAGATCACCGTGCGGACCGCCTGGGGCAGCACGATGCGGCGCAGGGTCTGGCGCTGGTCGAAGCCCAGCGAGAGCGCTGCCTCGACCTGCCCGCGGCTGACGGCGAAGACGCCAGAGCGCAGCACCTCGGCGACGTAGGCCGCCGTGTAGAGGCCGAGCGCGGCGATGCCGGCCGTCCACGTGCCGATCGGCACGCCCGCCCGCCGCAACCCCGAGTAGGCGATGATCAGCAGGACGAGCAGCGGGATGTTGCGAAACGTCTCGACGTAGACGCCGCCGAGACGCTGCAACCACTTCGACGGCGCGATCCGCAGCGCAGCGACCAGCGTGCCGACGACGGCCGCTACGAGGAAGGCCCCGACGACGAGCCGGAGAGTGACCCAGAAGCCACTCGCCAGCGCGTCGAAGTTGTCCGTCAGGAGCTCAAGCCACGAGCTCACGTGGAGAGGTCGATCGCCTCCTTGAGCGTCATCGTGGGCGGCTCGGCGTCCTCCTCGGTGTACTGGCCGACCCACTTCTGGTAGGAGGCCGCCCAGCGTCCGTCGTCCTTGAACTTCTGCACGACCTCGCTGACGAACTCCTGGAAGGCCGAGTCGCCGTCCTTGATGCCGACGCCATAGGGCTCCGTCGTCAGCGGCTCGCCGACGAGCTTGAGCGAGTCGTCCTGGATGATCATGCCGGTCAGGATCACGTCGTCGGTCGAGACCGCGTCGACGGCGCCGTTCTGGATCAGCTCGAGGCACTCCGAGTAGGAGTCCACGAGCCGCCGCTTGGCGGTCGGAGCCTCACGCTTGAGCGTGTCCTCGTACGTCGATCCGAGCGCGGTGCAGACCTCCTTGCCGCCGAGGTCGCCGACGCCGTTGATCGAGTCGTCGTCCTCCTTGACGAGGATCCGGCCGCGGGCGATGAAGTACGGGTCGGAGAAGTCGATCTCCTCGTCGCGCTCGGCGTTGATCGTCATCGTCGACAGGATCAGGTCCGCGGTGCCGTCCTTGAGGAACGGGATGCGGTTGTCCGACAGCGCCTCGATGTAGTTCGCCTCGACGCCGAGCTCGTCGGCGATCGCCTGGGCGACGTCGATGTCGAAGCCCTCGACGTCACCGCTCTGGACGTTCTTGAAGCCGAACGGCGGCACCTCGAACTTCACCCCGATCGTGATCTCGCCGGCCTGCTGCAAGCGGGCCATCGTCGTGCCCTCGTCGAAGGTCCGCGCCTGCGTCGTCGCGGTGGTGCCGCCGTCGGCGCTCTCGTCGTCGTCCCCGCAGCCGGAGGCGACGAGCACCCCGAGCGCGAGCGCGAGGATTGCCATCCAACGCCATCTCGTCCCCTGCATCTGTGCCCTTCCTCTCATCAGTGATGGATGATCTTGTCCACGAACTCCCGCGCCCGCGGGCTCTTCGCCGCGGCGAAGAACTCGGCCGGCGGTCCCTGCTCGACGATCCTGCCCTCGTCGATGAAGACGAGCCGGTCGCAGACCTCCCGCGCGAATCCCATCTCGTGCGTCACGACGACCATCGTCATGCCTCCGCGCGCGAGGTCGCGCATGACGTCGAGCACCTCGCGGATCATCTCCGGGTCCAGCGCCGACGTCGGCTCGTCGAACAGCATCAGCTTCGGATCCATCGCCAGCGCCCGCGCGATCGCGACGCGCTGCTGCTGGCCGCCCGACAGGTCGGCCGGCGCCGCGTCGGCCTTCTCCGGAATGCCGACGGTCTCCAGCAGCTCGCGCGCGCGGACCTTCGCGGCGTCGCGCTCGACGCCCTTGACCTTGACCGGCGCGAGCATGACGTTCTCGAGCACCGTCATGTGCCCGAAGAGGTTGAACTGCTGGAAGACCATGCCGATGTCGGCGCGCATCCGGCCGATCGTCCTGGAGCGCGGATCGACGCGCTCGCCGTCGAACAGCACGCTGCCCGAGTCGACCTCCTCGAGGCCGTTGATGCAGCGCAGCATCGTCGACTTGCCCGAGCCCGACGGGCCGGCGATGACGATCGCCTCACCGGGCGCGACCAGCAGCTCGATCTCGTCGAGCACGACGTTGTCGCCAAAGCTCTTGCGGACGTTTCGCAGCTCCACGAGGGGTGCGGCTGCGTCGGCGCTGTCGGCCATCGCCGTCCACCATAGGACCGGTAGGGCAGCAGCGCAATGCCCGCGCCGCGCCGCGAGGCCGGCGCGGGAGGCGCTACCGGACGTGCTGATCGAGGATCGCGGCGGCGGCGCTCGCCGGGTCCAGGCGCCGCGCGACGACGTCGTCGATCAGCCGCTCGAAGCCCGGCTCACGCTCCAGGCGCTGCTCGAGCTCGCGCCGCACGCGGCTCGTGGCGAGCGCCAGCACCTCCATCCGCAGGTTGCGACGGCGACGCTCGGACAGCGTCCCCTCCCGCTCGATGTGCGCACGGTGCTCGAGCAGCGCCTCCATCAGCTCGTCGACGCCGCGGCCGTCGACGGCCTCGGTCTGCAGGACCGGCACCTGCCACGGTCCCTGCGGCGCGAGCGACAGGACGCCGCGGATCTCGCGCACCATCGTCGGCGTCAGCGGATGGTCGGCCTTGTTGACGACGATGACGTCGGGGATCTCCATGATCCCGGCCTTCAGCGCCTGGACGGAGTCGCCGCCGCCGGGCATCAGCACGAGCAGGACCGTGTCGGCGTGGTCGATGATGTCGACCTCGGCCTGACCGACGCCGACGGTCTCCAGAAAGACGTCGTCGCGGCCGGCGGCGTCCATCAGCAGCGCGGCCTGCAGCGACGCCTCACTCAGGCCGCCGAGCGCGCCGCGGTTGGCCATCGAGCGGATGAAGACGCCGGGATCGAGGAAGTGCTCGGCCAGGCGGATGCGATCGCCGAGCAGCGCGCCCTGCGTGAACGGCGACGACGGGTCGATCGACAGCACGGCGACGCTGCGGTCGGCGGCACGGCGGTTGGCGACGAGCGCGCCGATCAGCGTCGACTTGCCGGCGCCGGGCGCGCCCGTCACGCCGACGACGGCGGCTCGACCGGTATGCGGATAGACCTCGCGCACGAGCGCCCAGCCGGCGGGATCGTCGTTCTCGACGAGCGAGATCGCCCGCGCGAGAGCGCGCCGGTCGCCGTCGAGCAGACGCTGCGCGAGGGAGGCGTCGACCGGCATCGCGGCCGATCATGCCAGGGGTGGGCGCAGCGGCACAGGGACCCGTAGCCTTAGGCCCATGTCCGTCAACGTGCCCCTCGACGAGCTGCCGCAGACGCTCGAGCGCTTCGGCTCGAACCCCTACATCGTCACGGTCGGGTCCGACGGGCGCCCGCGCGCGACCTCCGTCACCGTGCAGTGGCACAAGCAGCTGCTGATGCTGGGCGCCGGCCGGCGGACGACCGCGAACGTCGAGGCCAACGAGCAGGTCGCGCTGCTGTGGCCGGCGCCCGCGCCCGGCGAGCACGCGCTGATCGTCGACGGCTGGGCCGCCGTCTACGACAGCCCGGAGACGAACGAGGTCGTCTTCGTCCAGCCCGGCAAGGCCGTGTTGCACGTCTCCAAGAGCTGACCGTGACGACGATACGCCCGACGCCGGGTTCCCCGCTCGCCGACGCGCCCGGCGTGACGACCGCGCCCGGGGAGCCGGACGCCCCGCCGCCGGTCGTGCGCGGCGAGCCGGCGCCGCTGCACGGCGGACCGCTCGCGCTGTGGCGCTTCCTGCGCTCGCACGCGATGCTCAACGGCCGCTACGCGCGGCTGATCGCCCGCTGGCTGTGGCTGAAGCTGCGCTGGCGCGGGCGGCTGAAGACCGACGGGCTGTGCTTCGTCGGACCCGGCGTGACGATCGAGATCGGCAGGCACGCGACGTTGCATCTCGGGCGCTGGTCGTGGATCGGCCAGGGCTCGAAGATCCGCGTCCACGAGGGCGAGGCGCGGATCGGGGCGAAGACCGTGCTCGGCCAGGAATGCACGATCTCCGCCTTCCAGCACGTCTCGATCGGTCGCGAGTGCATCGTCGCCGACCGCGTCATGCTGATCGACTTCGACCACGGCGTCGTCGAGGTCGACCGCCCGATCCGCGAGCAGGGCATCTACAAGCGCGACGTGCGCGTCGGCCACAACGTCTGGATCGGCTACGGGGTCGCGATCCTGCGCGGCGCGACGGTCGGCGACAACTGCGTGCTCGGTACCGCGACCGTCGTCACGAAGGACGTGCCCGACAACGCCGTCGCGGCCGGCGTGCCGGTGCGCGTGCTGCGGATGCGCAAGGCGCCGCGCTCGCTGCGCTGGGGGTAGCGGGACGGAGCGTCAGGCGCAGTTCGGCCAGGGAGCCGTGCCGCGGCGGTCGAGCAGCTTCGCCGCCAGGCGGTCCTGCTCGGCCTCCGACGCGCGCGCCGGGTTGCCCTTGCCGCCCATCTCCCTCCAGGTCGCCAGCGAGAACTGGTACTTGCCGTGGTAGCGCCCGTCGGGGGAGACGGCGGTCGGATCGCCGCTGGACTCGCAGGCGGCGATGCGCTCGAGCACCGGATCGTTCTCCTTCGCGCTACGGGCGGTCGTCGTGCCGCTCTTGATGCCGAGGGCGCCCAGCGTCTGCGGTCCGATCACCCCGTCGACGCTCAGTCCGTTCTCGCGCTGGAAGCGCTTCGTCGCGGCGCGGGTGCGCGGGCCGACGACGCCGTCGGCAGCGACGCCGAGCGCGCTCTGGGCGGCCTTGATCGCGTCGCTGCTCGGCCCGGACCGCTGTGAGCCGCTCTGCGCGGCGATCGCGCCGCCGCTGACGAACAGCAGGCCGAAGGTCGCCGCGAGCACGGATCCGCGGCTACGCAGCACACGGCGGCGCTGCAGTACGGCTGCCGCGCGGCGTCCGCGTGAGGCGCGCAGCGAGCGGCGGAAGGCAAGCGTGCGTGCCGCGTCATCGGCTTGTCGCGCGGCGGCGTCCGTCGCCGATACGTCGTCGCTAGCTGTCATCTGGCGCTCCTTGTCGTCGTCTCGGCGCCTACGGGGTTAGCTGTCGGGCTCGCGCTGTGACGTGCGCTACGCCTCCGGCACCGCCGTACTGGCAGTGGGTGGCGATTCGCCCCCGGGCCGCGACATCACGGCCCAATGGGTCCCCCGCTCCCGGCCGCGCTGGGCGCCCGGGACTCGGCTCGTTATGGAAAGCAGCGCTGCATAGTACGCATCGATCGGACGGACCGCGTCCCGACCCTCCGCGCGGAGCGAGAAACGCCGTCCGCTACGCCGGCTCGCAGAGCGCGCCGGGCGACGCCCGGGGCGCAAGATGACGGACCCCCGGCTCGTGCTCGCCGGGCGCGTCGAGCGCCGCGTCCAGCGCCGCGCGGTGCAGCGCCGCGCGCTCGCGCCCGTAGGGCTCGGCGAGCCGCTGGCTGACGAGAAACGCCCAGTCGCTGGACTGCAGCGCGAGCAGCTCGCGGGTGGCGCGGGCGTCGAGCGTGCCGGCGCGCGCGGCCGCGACGGCGCGCAGCTCGGCGTCGCGCGCGTCCCACGCCATGCCGGCCACCGGCGGCGCGCTCCAGGTCGTCAGGTCGCGCGGCGTGCCCCACGAGGTGACCGGCAGATCGACCGGCGCGGGCACGGGCACGTGACGCGTCAGGGCGTCGTCGAGCCGCACGATCGGCAGTCCCTGCCGATCGGCCTCGTCGATCACCGCCGCAAGCCAGATCGGACCCTCGTGCCACCAGTCGCCGAGCAGCTCGGTGTCGACCGCGAAGACGCACAGCCCGCCGCCCGCGAGGCGCTCGCGCACTCGCGCGACGAAGTCCGCGGCATGCTCGTGCGCCGCGGCCGCCGCGCGCGCGGGCTCGTACGGCATGCCGTCGTTGCTCCAGGCGCGGTGGCGGTGCTGCGTGAAGGCGTGGTAGTCGCGGTAGCGCGGGTCGCCCGGGTAGCCGCCCCTGCTCCAGACGAGCTCGATCGTCGCGCGGTCGATCGGGACGAGCAGCGGGCCGGCCGGCGAGCGCAGCGGGCGCAGCTGCCCATCGCCCGCGAGCACGTCGGTCAGATCGACGCAGGCGGCGCGCGCGCCGGCCTCCTCGAGCAGCCGATCGAGCCACGGCGCATACGCGCACTCGGGGAGCCACAGACCACCGCCCCAGCCGGCGCCGAAGCGGGCGCGGTGCGCGTCGATGCCGGCGCGCAGCTGCAGCCGCACGCCCGCGCCGGTCGCCAGCAGCGGCAGGACCGCATGGGTCGCCGACGACGTCCAGGAGGCGTGCGCGCCGAGCGCGGCGAGCAGTCCCTCAGCACCGGAGACCGCCGCGAGCCGCTCGCGCGCCCAGGCATAGCGCGCCGCCGAGTGCTCGAGCGCGGCGACGACGCCGCCGTCGCCCGCGCGCGCCGCGGTCGCGATGTCGCGGCGGTGCGACTCGACGCGAATCCCGGTCAGGAAGGCGTCGCAGCGCGCCAGCGCACCGGGCGCCTCGAGCTGGTCGCAGAGCACGGGGGTCAGCGACAGCGTCAGCGGCGCGCCGGCGTCGAGCAGCTCCAGCAGCGGCAGGTAGGACGTCGCGATCGACTCCCACAGCCACTCCTCGCCGAACGGCCAGGTGCCGAAGCCCTCGACGTAGGGCATGTGGCTGTGCAGGACGATCGCGAGCTCGCCCGCGTCCGTGCCGTTCACGAGCGCAGCACCGCGACGAGGTCCAGCGCCCCGCGCAGCTCGCGCGCCGTCCCGGGTCGCAGGACGAAGTCGCGCGCGTCGATCGCCGGCACGAAGCGGTCATAGAAGCGCTTCGTCAGGCGCAACCGCGGGTGGACCCGGTCCCAGCCGAGCTTCAGGGCGACCTGATGGACGGCGAGCTTGCGGGCGTGGAAGAGGCCGTAGAGCCTGACCGAGCCGAAGTGCGCGCCGCACAGCGCGGCGAACTCCTCGGGGCGGTACTCGTAGACGTGCCACGGGTTGCCCGAGCGCTCGGCGCCCGGCGGAGCGAGCGTCAGCACGTTGGGCGTCGAGACGTAGACGACCCCGGACCCGACGAGCTCGCGGAAGCGGGCGAGCAGCGCGCCGGGCTCCTCGACGTGCTCGATCGTCTGCAGGAAGACGATCGCATCGCAGGGCTCGTCGTACGTCTGCACCATCGTGCGCACGAAGCGCAGGTTGTCGCGCACGTAGCGCAGGCGGGCGTGCTCGTGCGCCTCGGGGTTCGCATCGACGCCGACGACCGCGGTGGCGCCGGCGCGCGCCAGCGCATCCGAGCCGTAGCCCTCGCCGCAGGCCATGTCGACAACCCGCCGGCCGGCGATCTGCGCCGCGATCCAGTCGTAGACGACGAGATGACGCGCGAACCAGTAGTTCTCCTCTGGCACGTCGGGCAGCGTGCGCTCGCCGGTCAGCGCCAGCGGCGGGACGCCGGGCGGCTGGTCGCGCTGCTGGTGCAGCGGCGGCGCGGCTTCGTTGTCGTCCTCGTCGTCGGGCACGGCGCGGCAGGTTACGAGGCGACCGTCGCGCGGCGTGCAGCGAGGTAGCCGGCGCGGTCGGCGAAGGTCGCGCGCAGCGAGCTCTCGAGCTCCTCGAGGAACTCCTCGCGGTAGGCCGAGTCGGTCAGCACGGCGATCGCGTAGTACAGGCCGCTGAACGCCGCCAGCGCGCTGGAGACCTTCATCAGCTCGACGCTCAGCGAGGCGTGCCCGGCGATCGCCTGCGGGCGCGCGCCGATCCACGCCTCGACGACGTCCGGCGTGATCGCGAGCGCGCCGAAGGCGACGAAGAACGCGCCCACGAGCACGGCGACGACGAGCACCTGGAGGCCCTGGCTGACGAACATCACGAGGCCGACGTTGAAGCGCTGGCGCCGCGACAGCGGCGGGTCGGCGCCGACGTCCTGCTCGAGCTCGCGCACCTCGCGCGGCAGCCGCGAGACGACGAAGACCGCGCCGACCGCCATGAACAGCGCGATCACGCCGAGCAGCGCCGGATCGGACACGTCGGAGAAGACCTGCCACATCTCGGCGTTGACGAACAGCACGATCATGAAGATCAGCAGCACCGGGACCGCCCGCGTGAGCAGCTTCAGCGATGCCGCGAGCTGCCCGACGAGCCGGCCCGCCGCCCAGCGCACGATCGACAGCAGCCCGACGCCGACGACGAGGTAGATCAGCGCCAGCAGCAGCAGGTTGCCGCCGGCCGTGACGAGCGCGCTCGTCACGTCGCCGCCGAAGATCAGCGGCAGCAGCGCGGGGAGCAGCACGAAGGCGGCGAGCTCGACCGGCCCGACGCGATCGGGGATCGACAGCGGCGGCCGGCCGCGGCGGCGGTTGACGAGCGCGACGCCGGCCGCGACGATCGCCAGCGCGCCGAGCAGCGCGAGCGCATTGGCCCAGGCGGGCCAGTCGAGGTTGACGGCGCCCAGCAGCTGGCCGCAGAGGACGAGCGACAGCAGCGGCACCGCCCGCGTGAAGATGTCCTCGTAGGCCGAGTAGTCCTCGATCAGCAGCGGCAACCCCGCACGGCGCAGCCTGCGCTCGTAGGCCGCGAGCTCGTCCATCGGTCAAGGATATGGTCACGCCGGTCATGGGCACCCTTCGGTCATGACCACCACACGGACACTCATCACGGCGGCCCTGATCGCCCTCCTCGCATTCGCCCCGTCCGCCGTCGCCCAGACGACGCAGCGCGCGCCGATCAAGGACTGCGGCGACGTCGCGACGCTTGACGACGACGGCTTCTCGATCGGCGCGGTCACGGCGCAGCGCGGCGCCTGCAAGAACGCCCGCGCGATCGCGAGCAAGGTCGCCAAGTCCGCCGGCTGCAAGAGCAAGGGCTCCTGCCGCCAATCGACGTATACGTGCCTGCTCGCAAAGGCCGGCAAGGAGCTGACGCTCGTGCGCTGCGAGAACGCCACGCAGACGGCGTTCATCCGCTTCGAGTTCGGCTCGTAACCGAAGCAGGGCGGTGGTCATCGTGGTGTCATACGTCGCTGATGTCCGATCGGACCGTGCGCGACTTCCCCTTGTTTCCCCTGGCGCTCGTCGCCGTCCCCCACGAGCTCGTGCCGCTGCACGTCTTCGAGCAGCGCTACCGGATCATGTTCGACGAGCTGCTCGACCGCGACGCGGAGTTCGGGATCGTCTGGTCGACGGAGACGGGCACGAAGGGGATCGGCTGCGCCTGCGAGATCGCCGAGGTGCTCGAGCGGATGGACGACGGTCGCCTCAACGTGCTGACGCGCGGCACGCGCCCGTTTCGGATCGTCGAGCGCCAGCCCGACATGCCCTACCCGGCGGCGACCGTCGAGTTCCTGCTCGACAAGGAGGAGCAGCCCGACGAGCGCGCCGCGGACGCCGCGCGCAGCGCCTACGCCGAGCTCGTCGTTGAGGCGACGGACAACGAGCTCGACCCCGACGAGCTCGCCGCCAAGAGCGCGTTCGCGATGGCCGCGACCGTCGACTTCGGGCTCGACGCCAAGCAGGGCCTGCTCGACCTGCGCTCGGAGAACGCACGCATGCGTCTCGTCACGCGGCTCTTCAAGGCCGCCGTCAAGCGGCTGGACTTCGTCGAGCGCGCGCAGGCGCGGGCGCGCTCCAACGGCAAGGTGCGCTTCAGCTGAGGGTCGAAGGTCCAGTGGCGACGAGCTTGTCCTGAGGCGAGGCTCGTCGCCACTCGGGCTGCGGCGGGCGCCTCACGGCAGCGGCGGCGGCTTGATCGGCGCGGCGGCCGACGCGCGCCCCTGCCACGGCCAGCGCCCCTCGGCCGCCACCCACGAGCCGGTGAGGATCAGCGCGAGGCCGAGGATCGCGCCCAGCGTCAGCGGCTCGCCGAGCAGCGTGACGCCGTAGACGACCGCGAAGCCGGGCGCGATGTACGCGACGAGCGACGCCCGCCCCGGGCCGATCTCGGCGATCAGCGTGTAGAAGATCGCGAACGCGATCCCGGTCCCACCGGCGCCGAGCGCGAGCAGCGAGCCGATCGTCGCCGGCTCGGGCATCTGCGACGGCAGCGCGAAGAGCGCGAACGGCGCCAGCGCGAGCGCGCCCGCCAGCATCGTCGACGCCGCGATCCCGACCGGCGGCACGCCGCGCAGCCGGTGCTTGAGATAGAGCGCGCCGACCGCGTAGCCGGCCGCCGCCAGCAGCACCATCGACCCGCCCGCGAGCGCCTTCGCGTCGCCGCTGAGGTCGACGCCGAACAGCAGCACGACGCCGATGATCCCCAGCACGACGCCGGCCGTCGCGATCCCGTGCGGGCGCTCGTCGTCGTCGAAGCGCGCCGCGATCAGCGCGGTGAAGATCGGCGCCGCCGCGACGAGGATCCCGGCCAGCGAGGAGGCGATGTGCTGCTCGCCGAAGGTGATCAGCAGGAACGGCAGCACGACCTGCACGATCGCCATGAAGAGGATCGGCCCGGTCAGCCCGCGCAACGACCAGAGCGCGCCCGCGCGCAGCGCGAGCGGCACGAGCACGAGCGCGCCGAGCGCGATCCGCGCGAAGACGATGAAGGCCGGCGCCAGGCCGTCGTCGAGGCTGACCTTGATAAACAGGTAGGAGGCGCCCCAGAGCGCCGCCAGCAGCGACATGAGCATCCAGGAGCGCCGATTCATCGTGATCCGAGGCTAACCGCGACGAGGTTCGATGCCGTGCTGCGCCGAGCGGCGCGTTCGCCGCGGGGCGTCCCGATCGATCCGCCGATATCCACCGCACGCGAGCGGCGATCGCATGCGACGATGCGCCCGACGACGGACAGCCGACGTGCGCCGCCCAACGCTCATCTCGCCCGACCGCCCGCACATGGTGTGCGTCGACGTGAGCCCGTACTGCGAGCTGGCGCGCTGGACGCTCGACCACCTCGGCGTCACGTACACACAGGAGAATCACGTGCCGGTCCTGCACGCGGTCGCCGCCCGGCGCTACGGAGGCGGCATCGTCGTGCCGGTCCTCAACCTGGGCAAGGGGCACGCGTCGCTGACGGACGCCCGCCAGGTCGTCGACTACTACGGGCTGCGGGCGCCCGAGTCGGAGCGCCTGTTCCCAGCGGATCCCGACGAGCACGCACAGGCCCGCCAGCTCTTCGACGAGCTCTTCGACCGCCTCGGCGTCGCCGTGCGGGCATGGGCGTACGCGTACATGCTGCCGGTGCGCGCGAGCACCGTGCGCGCGTGGATCGACGGCGCGCCGCGACTGCAGCGGGCCGTCACGCCGATCGCCTATCCGCTGCTGCGATTCGCCGTCGGCCGCAACCTCGGGCTAGGCCCGGACAGCATCCCGCGGGAGCGGGCGATCATCGACGAGCTGCTGACGACGTTGCAGGCGCGCCTGAGCGATCGCCGGTACCTGCTCGGCGACCGCCTGACCGCCCCCGACCTCGCGCTCGCGGCGCTGCTCGCGCCGGCCGTGCTGCCGCCCGAGTACCGCGGCCCACTGCCGGCGATCGACGAGCTGCCCGCTGCGATGCGCCGCGAGGTCGAGCAGTACCGCGCCCATCCCGTCGGCCGGTTCGCGCTCCGGCTGTTCGCCGAGCAGCGCGGCTGAACGCGTCGCGCCGCTCAGCGTCGCAGCCCGCAGGTGTCGATCGCGACGCGCCGCACGAAGCGGGTCAGTCGCGGCAGCACGTCCGGGCGCTGCTGCGTGTCGGGATAGCGCAGCGTCCCCTGCTCGGTCTCGACGGCGAAGCGGAAGATCTGCGCCGGCGGCGCCGGCGGAATCGGCTCGTCGCCCGTCTGCAGGCGCAGCAGCTCGTCGCGCAGGCTGCGCGCCTCGAGGATCTGCCGGCTCGTCAGCTGCGTGACGGGCGCGTCGTTGCAACGTGCGGTCTGGTCGGAGACGAGCAGCTCGAGCTTCGCGCCGGGGACCGTGCCGTCGCGCTGCACGACGAAGAGATCCGGCGACGGCGTGCCGCATCCGGCGACCGCGCCCGTGCCGAGCAGCGCCGCGACGGCGACCGCCGACCGCACGCGCACCCGTCGCACGGTCGCTGCCGTCACGCCGGCACCGCCACGCCGCCGCGGCGCGGGTCGCCCGCCCCGTTGAGCTCCCCCGTGCGCGGGTCGCGCGTCACCGCCTGCACGCCGCCGAAGAACATGCTCTTGGCCCGAAACGACTGGATCTCGTGCGCGTCGCAGGCGAGCTCGCCGAGCGGGATGCCGGGCTCGCTGTAGATGACGCCGCTCTCGTAGTGCACGCGCGGCTCGGCGACCGCGGCGACCGCGGGCAGCCCGTGATCGACGACGGCGACGATCGTCTGCAGCAGCGCCGAGCGGATCCGGTTCGATCCCGACGAGCCGAGCGCGACGTGCACCTCGCCGGAGGCGGTCACCACCGTCGGCGACATCATCGACGGCATCCGCCGCCCCGGCGGCGCGTGGTGAAAGCCGAGCGGGCTGAGGTCCTCCTCGCCCATGATGTTGTTGACGTGGATGCCCGCGCCCGGCACGACGATCCCCGAGCCCTCGCCGTTCGTGCACGTCACCGCACAGGCGCGGCCGGCGTCGTCGATCACCGAGATGTGCGTCGTCGAGCCCAGCCGCGAGCCGAGGAACGCCTCCGCGAAGCCGATCTCCGCCAGGCCGTCGACGAACTGCGGCGTGCGCTCGTCCTGGACCTCCTGCATCGCCGTCACGATCGCCTGCAGCGCGGGCGGCCCCGGCACGCGGTCCAGCCGCCCGAGCGCGAGCGCGAGCAGGATCCCGCCGGCCGACGGCGGCGGGTTGGTGTACACCTCGCGCTCGCGGTAGCGCACGCGCAGCGGGGCGCGCTCGATCGCCGCGTATCGCGACAGGTCCTCGGCGGACAGGATCCCGTCGTGGGCGGCGATCCAGGCGACCACCTCGGCGGCGATGTCGCCGGTGTAGAACGGCGCCGCTCCCTCCGCGCCGAGCCGCTCGATCGCGTCGCCGAGCGCGACGTCGCGCCACAGGTCGCCCTCGCGCAGGAGCGCGTCGCCGACCGTGTAGATCGCGGCGCACTCCGGCGTCGTGCGGAGGATCGCCTCCAGCAGCACGATCACCTCGGCCTGCTGGCGGTTGACCGTCACCCCGTCGCGCGCCAGCGCGGCCGCGGGCGCGGCCAGCTCGGCGAGCGCCACCGAGCCCCAGCGCCGCATCGCCGCGTCGATCCCGGCAGGACATCCGTACGCGCCGCAGGAGGCGGCGCCGACGTGAAAGACCTGGCGCGCGTCACCACCGAAGTCGACCTCGACGGGGACGAGCGGAGCGCGGTCCGCGGGATCGCGCCCGTAGCCCGGCGCGGCGACGAAGAAGTCCAGCAGCACGGGCTCCTCGCCCGGCCCCGCGACGAGCATGTAGCCGCCCGCGCCGGGCCCGCTCAGCAGCGGCTCGGCGACCCAGGACGTGAGCATCGCGGCGACGGCCGCATCGACGGCGTTGCCGCCGTCGCGCAGGACGCGGGCGCCGGCCTGCGCGGTCAGCGGGTGGCCGGCCGCGACCATGCCGTGGGGGCGTTCGTTCACGGCACGAGGCTAGTGGGCCGTCCACGAACGGCGGTGCGGCCGCGAACCGACCGTCAGAAGCCGCGCGGCATGAACTCCGGCACGTCGAGCTCGGTCACGCCGAGACCGCCGCGGCGCGGCGCCGACTGAGCGGGCTCGGGCTCCGGCTCGCGCTCGCGTGCGGGCGTGCGGTAGTCATCGCGTTCAGCCGGCGCGCGGTAGCCACCGCGGTCGCGCTCGCGGGGATGGCGGTAGTCGTCGCGCGCCGGCGCAGGCGCAGCGCGTGACACGCGCGGCTCGCCGGCCGGCTCCTGCAGACGCCGCGGCGGGGACTGGCCGCCGTAGCGCGTGGCGACGACGGTGACCCAGACCTGGTCCTCGAGCGTCTCGTCGACCATCGCGCCGAAGATGATGTTCGCCTCGGGATGGGCGGCCTCGGAGACCGCCTTGGCAGCCTCGTTGATCTCCCACAGCGACAGGTCGCGGCCGCCGGTGATCGACAGCAGGATCGAGTGCGCGCCCTCCATGCTCGTCTCCAGCAGCGGCGAGGAGACGGCCGTCTGGGCGGCGTCGACGGCGCGCGTCTCGCCGGTGCCCATGCCGATCCCCAGCAGCGCGTTGCCGGCGTTGGACATGATCGTCCGCACGTCGGCGAAGTCGAGGTTGATGACGCCGGGCAGCGTGACGAGGTCCGAGATGCCCTGCACGCCCTGGCGCAGCACGTCGTCGGCGACGCGGAACGCCTCGACCATCGAGGTGTGCTTGTCGAGCACCGACAGCAGGCGGTTGTTGGGCACGACGATCAGCGTGTCGACCTCGTCCTTGAGCGCCTGGATGCCGACCTCGGCCTGGTCGCGGCGGCGCGAGCCCTCGAAGCCGAACGGCTTCGTGACGATGCCGACCGTCAGCGCGCCGAGCTCGACGGCGATGCGGGCGACGATCGGCGCCGCGCCCGTGCCGGTGCCACCGCCCGCTCCGGCGGCGACGAAGATCATGTCCGAGCCCTTCAGCAGGGCCTTGATGCGGTCGTAGTCCTCCATCGCGGCCGCGCGACCGAGATCGGGGTCCGAGCCCGAGCCCAGGCCGCGGGTGAGGTTGGCGCCGATGTGCAGCGTGATGTCCGCGGAGGACTCCTGCAGCGACTGCAGGTCGGTGTTGATCGCGAGGAACTCGACGCCGACGACCTGCGCCTCGACCATCCGGTTGACGGCGTTGGAGCCGCCGCCGCCGACGCCGACGACGCGGATCACCGGCTGCCCGGCGGGCTTGGCCTGGCCGAACGGAGTCCCGCGCTCACCGGCGTCGGCGCGCGCGAAGACGTCGTCATCGCTCTGCGCCCGGCGGCCGCTGCCGCTGCCGCTGCCGCCGGCCGGCGTGGCCGGCTCGGGCGCGTCCATGAAGTTCTCCGGCAGATCGGACGAGAACGCCGAGCGCAGGCGATCCTGCGGCGTCGGGATGACGACCTCGTCGTCCTCGATCGGCCCCGACGGGTGGGCGAGCGACGGGTGCGGGGCCTCGCGCGCCGGGATCTCCTGCACCGGCGTCGGCGCCGGCGCCGGCGCGCGAGAGGGCGAAGCGGCCTCCTCGGAAGCGGTCGCGTCGGCGGCGGCGATGTCCTCGCCGGCGGCGGCCTCGGAGGCGCCGTCGGCCTGCTTGGCGTCGTCCTCGGTCTTGCGGAAGAGCGCGGCCAGCGGACCCTCCCTCATGCTCGCGCGCTTACCGGATGCCATGAGCGAGAACCTCCTTCGCGAGGTCGCGGTAGGACTGGGCGGCCGTGCCGTCCGGGTCGTACTTCAAGACGGACATGCCCTTGACCGGGGCCTCGGCAAACCGCACGGTCTTGCGGATGCGCGACGCGAACACCCGGTCGCCGAAGTTCTCCTCGAGGATCTCGATCGCCTCCTTGGCGTGAATCGTCCGCGTGTCCATCAGCGTCGGCAGGATGCCCTCGATCTCGACGTCCGGGTTGAGGTTCTCGCGGATCATCTGCAGCGTGTTCTGCAGCTGGAGCAAGCCGCGCATCGACAGATACTCGCACTGTACGGGGACGATCACCTTGTCCGCGGCGGTCAGCGCGTTGATCGTCAGCAGGCCGAGCGACGGCGGCGTGTCGATGCAGATGAAGTCGTAGTCGTCCTTGACGACCTTCAGCGCCTTGTCGAGCGAGCGCTCGCGGCCGATCTGCGTCGACATCGCGATCTCCGCGCCGGCGAGGTCGATCGAGGCGCAGGCGACGTCGATCTCGCGCTTGCGGACGACCTGCTTGATCGGGATGTGATGCACGAGCACGTCGTACATCGAGAGCTCGAGCGTGTCCGGGTCGATCCCCTGCGACATCGTCAGGTTGCCCTGCGGATCCATGTCGACGCAGAGCACGCGATGGCCGTACTCGGCGAACGCGGCGGCGAGGTTGAGGGTCGTCGTCGTCTTCGCCACGCCGCCCTTCTGGTTGGCGAAGGCGATGACCTTCGCCTGCTGGTGCTCCTCGGAGCTATGGAAACCGGACACGGGGCCTTATTCGCACGCGCGGGGGCGATTCCTTCACACCCTCCTCTTAGCATCCCCGCCGGATGGTCAGCGGGTCCTGAGATCTTTCGTGCGTGGCGGGTAGAGAGGCGGCCGTGCGCATCCTGATCGTCGAGGACGAACCCAAGATCGCGTCGTTCGTCAGGCGCGGACTGGAGGCCGAGGGCTTCGCGGTCACCGTCGCCGCGCGCGGCGACGAAGGCCTGCAGCTGGCTCGCGACAGCGCCTTCGACCTCGTCATCCTCGACCTCATGCTGCCGGGCCTGACCGGCGAGCAGGTGCTCGATGAGCTGCGCGGCAGCGGCGACGGCGTGCCGGTCATCGCGCTCAGCGCCAAGGACGCGATCTCCGACCGCGTCTCGACGCTCGACGCGGGCGCCGACGACTACGTGACGAAGCCGTTCAGCTTCTCCGAGCTGCTCGCGCGAATCCGCGCCCGGCTGCGTCCGACGCCCCAGAGCGCGTCGACGACGCTCGCCGCCGGGCCCATGCAGCTGGACCTGCGCACGCGCGAGGTCACGGTCGACGGCAGCAGCGCCGAGCTGACCTCGCGCGAGTTCACGCTGCTCGAGGTCTTCCTGCGCCACCCCAACCAGGTGCTCTCGCAGGCCCAGCTGCTCGACCGGGTGTGGGGCTTTCAGCACGACCCGAGCTCGAACATCGTCGAGGTCTACGTGGGGTACCTGCGGCGCAAGCTCGGCGACAGGCGCATCGAGACCGTCCGCGGCGTCGGCTACCGCCTGCAGGTCCGCTGAGCTCGGATCCGGGCTGAGCTCGGCCCGGCGCCGTCGGTCTGCCGGTGCTCAGGTCACCACGCCCGAGGAGGGCTCCGAGCAAGCCAACGGCGGACGTGCGCAGCGCCTGAGACTCCTCTCGTCCGGGCGTCCCGGCGACCACCGACCCGCGCTTTACGCTACGTCGATAGGCACGACGAGCATCCACCGCCATTGGGACGACGTGCAGTGGAGCAGCCACGAGCACGGCGCGCTGCGCGCCGCGCGCCAGCGGTTGAGCCGGCCGCGCGGCTCGCGTGGCGTGACGCTGAGCCGCTGGCGGATCGAGCCCGGGGCGCGCTCGACGCCACAACACGTCCACGTCGACGAGGAGGAGATCTTCTTCGTGCTCTCAGGTGCCGGCCTCAGCTGGCAGGGCGGCGCGGTCCACGAGATCGGCACCGGCGACGTGCTCGTCCACCTCGCCGACGGCGTGCCGCACACGCTGATCGCCAGCGATCGCGGCGAGCCGCTCGACGTGCTCGCCTTCGCGAGCGGCTCGCCGACCGGCCTGACGCTGCTGCCGCGCGCGGGCGTCACCTGGCTCGGCTCGCGCTGGCTGCCGCCCGACGCGGCGCACCCGTTCGCCGCCGAGCCGCCGGCCGGCACGCTGCCGCCACGCGCCGCGCGCCCGGCGACGATCACGTCGTTGCGTGACGTCGAGCCGACGGTCCAGGATCGCGGCACCGTGCACCGCACGCGGCGCGACCTCGCCGGCGCCGCCGGCTCGCAGCTCAGCGGCCTGCAGCACGTGACGGTCGCGCCCGGCCGGCGCTCGTCGGTGCGCCATTGCCACTCGCACGACGACGAGCTGTTCGTCGTGCTCGACGGCCAGGGGACGTTGCTGCTCGGCGACGAGCGCCTCCCGGTGCGGCCCGGCTCGATCGTCGCGCGACCGCCCGCGACGGGCGTCGCTCATGCGTTCGAGGCGGGCGCCGGCGGACTCGTGCTGCTCGCCTACGGAACGCGCGAGCCAGCCGACACCTGCTGGTATCCGGACTCGCGCAAGATCGCGTTCCGGGGGCTTGGCGTCATCGCCCGCGTGCAGCCGCTGGACTACTGGGACGGCGAGCAGTGATGCCGACTCGCGGCGCACGATGAGCGCACTGCTCGAGCGGCGACTCGTCGTCGTCACGGGCAAGGGCGGGGTCGGCAAGACGACGGTCGCCGCGGCGCTCGGGCTCGTCGCCGCGCGCGCCGGCAAGCGCACGATCGTCGCCGAGGTCGCCCGGCGCGGCGACGTCGCGAGCGCCTTCGATCGCGAGGGCTCGGATCCGTTCGAGGAGGTGCAGATCGCGCCCGGCCTGTTTCACATCTCGATCGACCCGCAGGACGCGCTCGAGGAGTACCTGCGCGACCAGCTTCCCTCCGCCGCCGCCGCCGAGCTGCTGATCCGCAGCCGGGTCTTCGCGATGGTCGCCGCGGCGACGCCCGGCATGCGCGAGCTGCTGACCGTCGGCAAGCTCTGGGAGCTCGCCCAGCTCGATCGGCGCACGCCGGGCGCCGACGCCTACGACCTCGTCGTGGTCGACGCGCCCGCGACCGGTCACGGCGTCGCGGTGCTCAGCGCGCCGCGCGCGTTCGCCGCCGCCGCCGGCAGCGGCCCCGTCGCGCGCCAGGGCCGGATCATCGACGCGATGCTGTCCGACCCCGAGCAGATCGCCGTGATCGCGGTCGCCCGCGCCGAGGAGCTCGCCGTCACCGAGACCGGCGCGCTGCGCGCGTCGCTGCTGGAGCGCATGGGCCTGCCGCTGCAGCGCGTCGTCGCCAATGCGCTGGATCCCGACCGCTTCAGCCCGCGCGAGGCGACGCTGCTGCAGGCCCACGCCGACCACCCCGCGGTCGCGCGCGCGCTGCGCGGTCACCGCCGCGC
>JAUYGN010000106.1 GCA_030690545.1 Solirubrobacteraceae bacterium | reverse complement strand
CGCGGCGGGCCGGGTCGAGCGCGAGGTCGCGCAGCTGCTCGGCGAGCGCGGTGGGGTCGCCGCGCGGCACGAGCAGCCCGTTGCCGTCGTGCTCGACGACGTCGCGGTAGCCGGCGATGTCCGATGCGACGACCGGCGTGCCGGCCGCGAAGGCCTCCGTCAGGACCATGCCGAAGCTCTCGCCGCCGAGCGACGGCGCGCACAGCACGTCGGCCTGCTCGAGCAGCTCGAGCTTCTGCTCGTCGCTGCACTTGCCGTGCGCGACGACGTCGCGCGTGTCGAGCATCAGCGGCGCGAGCTCCTCGCCGCTGACGCCGACGATGTGCAGCCGCGCGGGCACGTGCTCGCGCAGCGCCTCGAAGGCGCGCAGCAGGACCGGCAGGCCCTTGCGCTCGACGGCCTGCCCGACGAAGGCGATGTTGAGCTGGTGCTCGCTGGCGGGTGGCGGGGGTGCCAGGGAGCTCGTCCGAAGGACCCCGGGCACCCCCGCCCACCCGCCAGCCGCCACAGCGTGGGAGGAAGCTGGAGCGGGGAGCTCGGGCACGTCCACGCCGTTGGGGATGACGCGGTAGGTGCCGCCGAAGAAGCGCCGGCCCGTCCACGCCGCCGCCTCGGAGACGGCGATCCGCACGTGCAGGCGGTTCAGGCGCCGGCGGGCGCCGAAGACGTTCGCGAGGTTGTTGGAGAAGACGTTCTCCGAGTAGCAGTGGAACGTCGCGACGAGGGGCGCGTCGACGGTCATCAGCGAATCCCAGCCGGGGATCGGCGCGATCGGCTCGTGCAGGTGCACGACGTCGTAGCCGCGCTCGAGCTCACGGCGCAGCGCGACGACCGTCGAGACGCCGTAGGCGACGTTCGAGACCGCGCCGTTGGAGGGAAAGCCGAGCGTCCGGCCGAGCGGGACGAGGTAGTCGGGCAGCGAGCGCTCGGACGGGCGCGCGCCGCGGTGCAGGCGCCGCGTGAGCCGATCGTCGGGATCGACGGGAGACAGGACCCGCACGTCATGACCGGCCGCCAGGTAGTGCTCGGCGAGCGCCTCGATGTGGCGCGTCACGCCGCCCGGGTAGGTCCACGAATACGGCGATACCAACGCGATCCGCATCCGACGCAGCTTACCCGTGCACGCGATCGTCAGACCGACGATCACAGGATGATCGCACCTGCGTGACGAACCTCACGCCCGGCCCGGCCTATGCCCGCGCCGCGGGCTCGGCGTTCGCCAGCCGCGGGTCGCCGCGGATGTAGGCCGTCGCGCAGGCGAGCACGAAGACCCCGAAGACGAGCAGCAGCGGCCCGGAGTCGTTCGTCAGCGCGCCGACGACCGACGCCGCCAGGCCGCCGATCAAGGCGGCGCGCCATGACGGCGAGTCGCCCAACGGCGCGTAGATCCGCTCGCGGTAGCGGATCGCGTAGGCGCTGCCCAGCAGCGCCACGGCGGTGATCAGCGGCATCGCTCCGAGGCTGAAGACGTTGAAGGCGAGCGTGTAGCGGCGCGTGACGACGTCCCACAGCGCGCCGGGGCTGTCGGCCTGCAGGATCGTGCGCGTGAAGTGGGCGTCGCCGCCGCTCGCGAGGTCCAGCAGCGCGAGCGCGACGAGCCCGAGCAGCGGCACGGACACGGCCATCAACAGCGTGCGCCGCGACGGCCTGCCCGGCAGCATCACGACCATCGCGGCGGCGATCCCGGCGCCGAGCGTGATCACCCCGCCGACGTCCGCTCCCAGCTGCGCGGCGCCGACGAAGACCGCGAACACCGCCCCGACGGCGGCCACGATCGCGGCGTTGCGGCGCGACCGGGGGCAGCCCCACAGCAGCGCGCCGAGGCCGACGAGCAGGATCGCCGTGAGCGTCGCCTCGAGCTCGTTGCCCAGCCCGTAGAAGCGCGACCCCGAGCGCGGGTTGACGCCGAGCAGCGAGCGGATGATCAGCGGCGAGCCGAACGCGAGGTCGACGCAGTAGGTCACGATCGAGGCCGTCGCCGGCACGAGCGGCCCGCGCGGCCATCGCACGAAGCGGTCGGTCAGCGCGGCGAGCCCGAACGCGCCGACGACGACGATCGCGATCTCAGCGAGCCGCGACGGCGCCAGCCAGCCGGTCAGCAGCAGCACCGGCGGGACCCACAGGAACGCCAGGCCGCCGATGCGCAGCCCGGCGCGGATGCCGCGCCGGTCGGCGATCAGCCCCAGCGCCAGGACGAGCGAGAGCCAGACGAAGCCGAGCGCCGCGAGCGCCGGCGTGCGGCGGCCGCTGACGACGCGCAGGCGCGCCTCGACGTCCTTCAGCGCGGCGGCGTCGCGCGCGCCCGCAGCCGCCCGCACCGGCGTGCCGCGCACGCCGGCAGGCACCTCCAGGCCCGCGTGGCGCAGGATCGTCACCGGGATGTCGATCGCCGCGACGATGCCCGGCAGGCGCGTCGTCGTCGAGGTCAGCATGCCGTCGCCGTGCAGGCCGGCGACCCCGATCGGCAGCAGGATCGGCACGCGCACGGCGGGCGGCGTCTGCACGACGATCACCAGGTCGCCGTCGGCGCGCTGGCGCAGCAGCTCGTCGAGCGCGGCGTTGCCCTTGTCGGCCGTCGGCAGCCCGACGACGACGAGCCGGTGATCGGCCAGCAGCGCGGTCGTGCGCTCGGCGAGCGTGACCGCCGTGCCGAGCGAGATCTCGGCGACGTCGCCCTCGCGATCGGCCGCCACGACGGCCTCGATGTGCGTGCGTCCGGCGACTCCGGCGTAGGCGGCGCCACCGGGCAGCGCGCCGGCCAGCAGGCCCGGCACGATCTCGGCGGGCGGCGTCTCGGCACGCGTGAGCGCCTTGCTCCAGCCGAAGACGAACCCCGTCCCGTCGCCGCCGAGGACGAGCTCCAGGCGCGGCGGCTCCTGCGGCGTGTAGACGGCCAGCGAGGTGCGCGATCCGGCCGACAGGTCGAGCACCATCTGGGAGGGCGAGAAGCGGCCCTGCGTGGCGCTGACGAGCCCGATCGCCAGCGACCTGCGCTCGTCGAGGCGGTCGAGGATCGGCTTGGGGTTGTCGTCGCCGCCCTCGGGCAGGAACGCGAGCACCGCGCGCGGCTCGCGGGCCTGCGCCGCCGCGGGGGCGGCGGCGAGCGCGGCGGCGCACGCGAACGCCAGCGTGGCGAGCAGCGCGAGCGCGAGCAGGCTGCGCATCCGCGCGGCGGCTGCTGCCGAGGGCATCGCCCGTTCTATCCTCTCTGCTCGTGCCGTCGCGTCATTTCGTCAAGTACACCTTCCTGAAGATCGATCCGGCCTGGCGCCGTCTGGCCGCCGACGTCCGCGAAGCCGGCAAGCGCGAGTTCGCCGCCGCCTGCGCGGACTTCTCCGATGGGCACCTGCTGCGTGCCTTCTCGACCGTCGGCACGCGCGGGGACGCAGACCTCATGCTGCTCTCGCAGGCGCAGAACCTCGATCGTATCCACGAGTTCCACGTCGTCCTCGGGCAGAGCGGACTGATGAAGTGGGCGACGATCCCGCATTCGTTCCTGGCGATGACGAAGGCGTCGGAGTATTCCGACGAGTCACGACTGGAAGTTCGCCCCGCGCATGCCAAGTACCTCTTCGTCTATCCGTTCGTCAAGACGCGCGCCTGGTACGGGCTCGATCCGAAGGAGCGCTACCGGATCATGCAGGAGCACATCAAGCTCGGGCGCGAGTACCCGGACATCGACCTGAACACGTCGTACTCGTTCGGCCTCGACGACCAGGAGTTCGTCGTCGCCTTCGAGACCGACGACCCCGGATCGTTCCTGGACCTCGTCCAGCGGCTGCGCACGACGGAGTCCTCCCTGTACACGGCGCGCGACACGCCGACCTTCACGTGCATCAGCACGTCGGTGCAGCGCGCGCTCTCGGCACTCGACGGCGAGGTGCTCGCCGCGGAGGCGGCATAGCCCGATGCACGAGCAGCCCGACGAGATCCGCGACATCACGGTCATCGGCGCCGGACCGGTCGGGCTGTCGACCGCCTTCTGGGCCGGCATGCGCGAGGCATCCGCACGGATCGTCGACTCGCTGCCGCAGGTCGGCGGCCAGCTGACGGCGCTGTACCCGGAGAAGTGGATCTTCGACGTGCCCGGCCATCCGAAGATCCTCGCGAAGGACCTCGTTGAGGACCTGCGCCGCCAGTCGCTCGAGCAGTTCGACGTGCCGCTGCACCTCGAGACGACCGTCGAGACGATCGAGTGGGAGGACGAGCTCGTCGTCCTGAACACGAACAACCCCGACTACCCGCGGCTGCGCAGCCGCGCGGTGATCATCGCCGGCGGGCACGGGGCGTTCGAGCCGAAGAAGCTGCCCGGCTTCGACATGACGCCGTGGGAGGGCCGCGGCGTGCACTACCTCGTCGGCTCGAAGGCCGAGTTCGAAGGCAAGAAGGTGCTGATCATCGGCGGCGGCGACTCGGCCTGCGACTGGGTCGTCAACCTGCTGCACACCGCCGACTCGGTCGCGCTCTGCCACCGCCGCGAGGGCTTCCGCGCGCACGAGCTGACCGTCAACCAGGTCATGTCGGCCGCCGACGCCGGCCACGTCGACCTGCACGTGCCGTTCCAGGTGCGCTCGGTCGCCGGCAACGGCGCGATCGAGCGCGTCACGCTCTTTCACTCCGAGGACGAGTCGCACGAGATCGAGCTGGAGGTCGACGCGATCCTCCTGCAGCTCGGCTTCAAGACGGCGCTCGGGCCGCTGAAGAACTGGGGCCTGGAGATCTCCAAGGGCGCGCTCGTCGTCGATCCGGTCATGAAGACGAACCTCGACCGCGTCTGGGCCTGCGGCGACATCACGACCTTCGACGGCAAGCTCAAGCTGATCGCGACCGGCTTCGCGGAGGCCGCGATCGCCGTCGCCCAGGCCGTGCACTCCTTCCGGCCGGAGATGAAGATCCAGCCGAAGTACTCGACGAACACCGGCGTCCCGGGCGGCAGCGGCGGCCAGCCGTAGCGAATCGATCTGATCCGCGATCATGCGGAGGTAGAGTGCGCCACTACACGCGCACCCACACGGCGCTGCGGCCAGTGCCTTCGGACCGGATCGATCCGGCGTCGCGGCACGCGTTGAGGACGAGCCGGATCGTCTGATCGCTGGTTCCCGGCACTGCCCTGCGGATGTCGGCGATCGTGAAGCGCGACGCGGCCTGCTCAAGGATGTATGCGCGGACACGGTCCTGCTTGCTCATGCCGGCGGCGCCGCGCTCGGCCGCGACGCGATCCTCGAAGCGCCGGTAGGTCTCGGCGAGCGCCGCGACGAGGTACTCGGTCCAGGGCCAGATCGTGTGCTGTCCCTGGTGCCAGTCGCGCTGGGACTCATACAGCGCCGCGTAGTAGCCGTTCTTCGTCTCGAAGATCTGCTGCTCGATGCTCACGTACCGCGCAACGCCGTAGCCGAGCTGCAGCAGCTCCCGCGCGGTGACCAGACGCGCGACGCGGCCGTTGCCGTCGGCCACAGGATGGATCGCGAGCAGATCGAGGACGAACGCGGCGAGCAGCACGAGCGGGTGGGCGGCGTCGGCGCGCTGCGCGTCGATGTACCGCGTCACGAGCTCGGTCGTCATGAACGGCGTCTCCCGCGCGGACACCGGCTCGAACACCACCTGCCTGTGACCGCCTTCGTATGAGACGATCGCGTTGTCGTCGGACTTCAAGCTCCCGCCCAGGCCGCCGACGTGCTGGAAGATCTGGCGGTGGTAGTGCAGGATCAACGCGACGGAGATCGGTTCCTGCTCGGCTCGCATGAGCTCGTCGACCGCGTCGCGGTACCCCGCGAACTCGCGCTCGTTGCGGTTGCGAAAGCGAGCCCCGCCGGCAAGGCGCTCGGCGCGTTCGTCATCGACCTCGACGCCCTCGATGGCGTTGGAGGCCCTGATCGACGCCACCCTGGCGCTGTCGGCCAAAGCGCGCAGCAGCTCGGGCAACTGGTCGCCAAACAACTCCTCGCGTCCGCGACCAATGTCGACGCGCTGCAGCAACGGTCCCAGCCGAGCCGGCTGCCCCGAGAACGTCCGCTCGATGTCAACGAAGCTCATCACGCCAAGAACAGACTAAACATACTAATCAGAGGCATTGATTAGCGCGATTAGCGCTTGACTGTCGCCCTGGGCGGGGGGGTGTGTCGAATGAGTCGCGGCCTGCGCGAACTGTTCGACACACCACCGGTCTCCGCGAGGTGCGGTGACGAGAACGAAGTAATACTACGCCGTATTACGTCCTGCTACCGTGGCATCATGCGCGTCACGAGCAAAGGCCAGGTCACGATCCCGCAGCGGGTCCGTGAGCGGCTCGGCATCACGCCGGGCAGCGAAGTGGACTTTCGGCTCGACGAGGCCGGTGCCCGTCTCGTCCGCGTCGACCCCGGCGACGGCCAAGCGCTCGTCGCCCGGATGCGAGGCCGGGCGACGGTGCCGATGAGCACCGAGGAGATCATGGCGCTGACCCGCGGCGATGACTGACCGGCCGGGCGCCGGGATCCTCGTGGACTCCAACGTCCTGCTGGACCTGTTCACCGAGGACGCAACTTGGGCCGCATGGTCCGAGGCCCGTCTGGCAGAGGCCTTCGACGCGGGGCAGGTCGTCATCAACCCGATCGTCTACGCGGAGATCTCGGTCGCCTTCGAGCGTGTCGAGGATCTCGACGCCGCGCTGCCAGAACGGCTCGGACGTGAAGATCTCCCCTGGGAAGCCGGGTTCCTGGCCGGCAAGTGCTTCCTGGACTACCGCCGCCGTGGCGGCACCCGGCGCTCGCCGCTGCCCGACTTCTACATCGGCGCGCACGCCGCCGTCACCGGCCGCGCGCTCCTGACGCGCGACAGCAGCCGGTATCGGACGCAGCTGCCCAGCCTGACGCTGATCAGTCCCTGACCGATTGCGCGCTCGCGGACTTCGTGGGATGCGGCCCGACTGATGCTCGCGCGGTAGCGATCCAGCCTGAGCGATGCGCGCCCCGAGACGCGGCGAGCGCTATCCGGGCACCGCGGCGACCATCTGCGCCGCGAGGTGCTCGGCGTCGCGGGCGACGGCGGCGAAGCGGCCCGAGCCCCAGGTGTGCAGCCACGGCAGCCCGAGCACGAACAGTCCAGGCGTCGGGCGCACGACCCCGCGCTCGTGGTCGGGGTAGCCGGTGGCGTCGAGGAACGGCACGTCGATCCACGACCAGTCGGGCCGAAAGCCGGTGCACCAGACGACCGCGCCGATCCCCGCCGCCGCGAGGTCGAGCGGTGCGCCGCCGTCGTCGGGCGGCTGCCAGACGGGCTCGTAGACCGACGGCCCGACCGTCGTCGGCACGCCGTTGGCCTCGATCCAGCGGTCGATCCCGGCGTTGATGCGGTTGTAGGTCGCGTCGGCCGCGTCGAGGCGCTCGCGCACGTCGCCGGCGAACGCGGCGACGCCGTCGTCGATCGCGAGCAGCAGCCCGTGCAGCGCCATCCCCTGCGACGCGAAGACGCGCAGGTCGAGGTCGCGCCCGCCGTCGCGACCGGTGACGTAGTGATTGGCCTCCTTGCGCGCGGCGCTGCCCTCGGGATGGTCCTCGATCGCGAGGTCGTAGTGGCCCATGTCCTCCAGCCACGACACGACGTCGCGCCCGCGGTAGGTGCGCGCGCAGCGCGGCGCGCCGCCGAGGCAGAGATGGACCTGGCGGCCGGCGAGATGCAGGTCCTCGGCGATCTGCGCGCCCGACTGGCCGGTGCCGACGACGAGCACCGCGCCGTCCGCGAGCGCGGCGGCGCTGCGGTAGGCGTTGGAGTGCAGCTGCTCGATCCCGGCGGGAATCGCCGCCTGCACGGCCGGTGGAGCCCATGGTGTGTGGTAACCGCCGACCGCCACGACGACCTGCTCGGCGCGCAGCGTCCCGGCCGTGGTGCGCAGCTCGAAGCCGCTGCTGCTCGCATCGGCCGATAGGCGCGTCACGGCGACGCCCTCGTGCAGCGGCGGGTCGAGCGTGCGCTGAAAGCCGTCGAGGTAGGCGAGGATCTCCCGCTTGCCCATGAACCCCTCGGGCTCGTCGCCCGCGTAGGGATGCCCCGGCAGCCGGCACTGGAAGTTCGGCGTCACGAGCGTGAACGCGTCCCAGCGCTCCTCGCGCCACGCGTGGAAGGCGCGCGAGCGCTCGAGCACGACGTGCTCCGTGCCCTGCCGCGTCAGGTGCCAGCTCATCGACAGGCCCGCCTGCCCGCCGCCGACGATCGCGACTGGAACCTGCCCCGGCAGCGCGCTCACGGCAGCGCTTCGCCGGGCGCGCGCTCACCGTCGAGCACGACGACGTGGACCTCGCGCTCGTCGCCGTCGTAGCGCCGCGCGGCCCGCACGATCGCCTCCTGCTGCTCGGCCGCGCTGCCGCAGGAGAAGCCGTAGCGCTCGCGCACGCGCTCGCTGGCGGCCTCCATCGCAACCGTGCAGCGGGCGACGAACTCGCTGACCGGCAGGCGCATCCCGAGCGACAGGTGCTCGAGGACGACCGTCGACGGCGACGAGCAGCGCTGGCGCACGCCGTCGGGCCAGCGGATCGTGAACTCGACGACCGGCATCAGGACGCCAACCCGCCCCGCGCCGGACAGCTCACGTACGGTCGGCTCGGCGGCCTGTGGGCGCCGGGGATCATGAGCCCACCAGCAGCGGCTCGGCGACACGGTACGCGTCGGGCCGCAGATCCATGATCGGAGACAGCGCGCGGCGCGCGCGGGACAGCGCGGCGTCGAGGTCGAACGTCGCCATCGCGAGCCCCGGCTCGGTGCCCGTGGCGGCGACGACGTCGCCGCCGGGCTCGACGATCCGGGCGCCGCCGAGGAATCGCAGCGTGCCGAAGCTGCCCGTCTGGTTGGCCGACGCGACGACGAGCGAGTTCTCGGCCGCGCGCGCCCGGTCCCACAGCTCGGCGCGGCGCCACTGGCGATCGTCGATCAGGTCGTCGGCCGCCGCGGTGGCGCTGCACGGCCAGGCCGACATCGTCGCGATCACCTGCGCGCCGTCGAGCGCGAGCGTGCGTGCGGCCTCGGGGAACGCCTTGTCGTAGCAGATCAGCATGCCGATCCGGCCGACCGGGGTGTCGAACGCGCACAGCGCGTCGCCGGGCGTCGTCATGCGCCCCTCGCGCAGCGGCATGTGGACCTTGCGGTGCAGCCCAAGCAGGCCGTCGCCGGTGACGCAGGCGGCGACGTTGTGACGGGTTCCGTCGCCGCCGTCCTCGAAGAAGCCGACGCAGACGACGAGGTCGCCGGCGAGCGCCATCACGCGGCGCAGCTCCGGGCCGTCGGCGGCGAGCGCCGGAGGTGGCTCGGCGTCGTCGTGCAGCGTCTCGACGTAGCCGCCGAGCGCCGCCTCGGGCAGGACGACGAGTCCGGCGCCGGCGGCGCGCGCCTCGCACAGCAGCGCTTCGATCGTCGAAACGCAGGCCTCCATGTCGCGGCCGAACGGCGCGGCGGCGGCGGCGATCGTCAGGTCGGGCATCAGCGCTCCTTCCGGTCCGGATGATCGGCGGCGCCCAGGCCGGTGACGGCGGGCTCCGCGAGGACGGTCGTGACCTCGCCGTCGGGCCAGCGCAGGCGCACGCCGGGCTCGGCGGTGAGCCGGCCGCAGCGTGCGCCCGTTGCCGCCCCCGCGGCAAGCGGTGCGGCGGACGGCGCGTCGGCGGTGACCATCGCGAAGCCGGGAAAGCAGGTCAGCCAGTCCCCGGCGGCGATCCCGTGCGGGCGCGGGATCCGCGACACGTCGAGCTCGGCACCGCAGCCGGAGGCCTCGGCGAGCATGCCGACGGTGCCGATCACGCCGGCCATCGAGACGTCCTTGGCGGCGCGGGGGCGAGCGATGCGGACGGCCCCGAGCATCGCCTGCAGCTCCTCGCGCGAGCGCCACGAGCTCGAATCCCATTGCGAGCGCGCATAGCCCGGGCGCCAGCCGCCGTGCAGGTCGGCCGTGACGGTGACGGCATCCCCCGCGCGTCCCCCGCCGGCCGGCACCGGGTCGCTGGCGAGGCCGAGCCCGGTCACGCTCAGCGCGCCCGCGACGCCGAGCTGGGTGTGCCCGCCGAGCACGGGCAGCGCGAGCGCCTGCGAGCCCGCGCGCAGGCCGCTGACGATCCGCGCCGCGTGCGCCGCGTCACGGGCGCCGAGCGCGTCGAGCGCCCCGACCGGCGTCGCCCCCATCGCGCTGAGGTCGTGCGCGGTGACGAGCATCGCGCACCAGCCCGCCCACTCGGGATCGCGCTGGACCATCGCCGGCAGGATCGCGTCGGTCGCCGCGACGACGTCCGAGCCGGGGACCGGCACGCCGTCGTCGCCGAGGAAGCCGTGCGGGATCGCTCCGCCGTCCAGCAGCGATCCCAGCAGCGAGCCGATCGGCGCCTTCGTGCGCTGCACGAGCTCGGCGACGCGATCGACCTGCCAGCGCATCACGCGGTGCGCGACGCCGGCGCAGTCCACGCCGCCGGCCGAGGTCCAGCCGAGCCGCCGGAAGAACGCGACGTGACGCTCCTGGACGTGGGCGTCGAAGCGCAGCGCGCCGGCCTGCACGGCGCTCGCGCAGGCGGCGCGGACGAGCGCCGTGCCGGGATGCCCGCGCGACGGGCCCGCATGCGCGCAGACGAGGCGGCTGCCGCGCCACCAGCCGAGCCGGCGATCGTCGCCCTCGGGATGCAGCCGCACGCCGCCGACGACCTCGCCGTCGAGGCCGACCGCGACGAGCACGCGGGTGTCCGGGTCGTCGTCGCGGTCGTCGAGATCGCTGCGCGCGAACAGGCCCTGGCGCTCGACGAAGGCCTCCCGGCGCAGCTCCCGGTAGGCGCCCAGCAGGCGGGCGTCCTGCTCGGCGCGGACGACCATCAGCCCGCCGTCGGCGCGCCGGCGAGGCGACGACGGCGTCCCGAACAGGTCGGTCAGCGTGTCGCCGAACGGCAGGCCCGCAGCCCGCGGCAGCGCGGTCATCCGCCGCACCCGCTCAGCGCCGAGCAGGCGCCGCAGGCCGCGCAGCCGGCGACCTGGTCGCGGC
>JAUYGN010000059.1 GCA_030690545.1 Solirubrobacteraceae bacterium | reverse complement strand
GAAACGCAGCTCGCCAGCCTGGACGAGTCCGGCATCATCTACATCGGTGCCGAAGTCGAAGCCGGCGACGTGCTGGTCGGCAAGGTGACGCCGAAAGGTGAAACGCAGCTCACGCCGGAAGAGAAACTGCTGCGCGCGATTTTCGGCGAGAAGGCATCCGACGTGAAAGATACCAGCCTGCGCGTGCCGTCGGGCATGTCCGGCACGGTGATCGACGTGCAGGTGTGCACGCGTGAGGGCCTCGAGCGTGACAAGCGCGCCCAGCAGATCATCGATGATGAGTTGAAGCGCTATAAGAAAGATCTCGCCGACCAGTTGCGGATCGTCGAGGACGACACCTTTATGCGGCTCGAGCGCCTGATCATCGGCAAGACCGCCAACAAGGGGCCGAAGAAGCTCGCCAAAGGCGCCAAGATCACCAAAGCGTACCTGGCGGAAGTCGAGCGCCACAGCTGGTTCGATATCGACATCGCCAACGACAAGGTCAGCCGCCAGTTGGAGCAACTGAAGGACAGCCTCGCGCAGAAGCGCGTCGAATTCGACATGGCCTTCGAGGAAAAGCGGAAGAAACTCACCAGCGGCGACGAACTGCCGCCCGGCGTGCAAAAGATGGTCAAGGTCTACATCGCGGTCAAACGGCGCCTGCAGCCGGGCGACAAGATGGCGGGCCGCCACGGCAACAAGGGCGTGATCTCCAAGATCGTGCCGATCGAGGACATGCCGCACATGGAAGACGGCACCCCGATGGACATCGTATTGAACCCGTTGGGCGTGCCTTCGCGCATGAACGTCGGCCAGATCCTCGAGACGCACCTCGGTTGGGCGGCGAAGGGCCTCGGCCTCAAGATCGGCGCATTGCTGAAAGCGCATAACAAGATCGCGGATTTGCGCAGGTTCATCGACAAGATCTACAACTCGAGCGGCAGGCACGAGGACATCGCTTCGCTGACCGACGGCGAGATCGTCGAGCTCGGCCGCAATTTGCAGGGCGGGGTGCCGTTCGCCACGCCGGTGTTTGACGGCGCCACCGAAGCCGAGATCAAGGACATGCTGGAGCTGGCCGGTCTGCCGCGCTCGGGACAGGTGCCGCTCCACGACGGGCGCACCGGAGAGGCGTTCGACCGTCCGGTCACCGTCGGCTACATGCAGATGCTGAAGCTGCATCACCTGGTCGACGACAAGATGCACGCGCGCTCGACCGGACCCTACAGCCTGGTAACGCAGCAACCGCTCGGCGGCAAGGCGCAGTTCGGCGGCCAGCGCTTCGGCGAGATGGAGGTCTGGGCGCTGGAGGCCTATGGCGCCGCCTACACGCTGCAGGAGATGCTGACGATCAAGTCCGACGACACGGTCGGTCGCGTGAAGGCCTACGAGGCGATCGTCAAGGGCGAGAACATCGCCGAGCCGTCGATCCCGGAGTCCTTCAAGGTGCTGCTCAAGGAGATGCAGTCGCTGGCGCTCGACGTCAACGTCGTCTCCGAGGAGGGCGCGCGCGCCGAGATGCGCGACGAGGACGACGATCTGCTGCGCGCCGCGGAGGAGCTCGGCATCGACCTGTCCGGCGTACGGGCGGGCAACGGCGCCGCAACGGCCGGCGAGCCGGCGACGACCGAGGCCGATGCCGCAGCGGTCGATCCGGGTGCCGAGACGGACGCTGGTGCGGAGGCGATCGTCGACGCGGACGTGCTCGAGACGCCGGACGCCGCCGAAGGCGAGGAGATCGTCGCCGAGGCCGAAGCACCTGCGGAGACGTGATCGCGGCGCCGCACCGCGACGACACGACACCGCATCCGGCCCGAGTAGATGCCTTGGGCCTCACCACTGACGTAAGGACACACCTTGATCGACATCAACAATTTCGACGCCATTGAGATCGGCCTCGCCTCCTCCAAGCAGATCCGCGGCTGGAGCTCGGGCGAGGTCACCAAGCCGGAGACGATCAACTACCGCACCCTGAAGCCGGAGAAGGACGGCCTCTTCTGCGAGCGCATCTTCGGTCCGACGAAGGACTGGGAGTGCTACTGCGGCAAGTACAAGCGCGTCCGCTACAAGGGCATCGTCTGCGAGCGCTGCGGCGTCGAGGTCACGCGCTCGAAGGTGCGCCGCGAGCGCATGGGTCACATCGATCTCGCCGCGCCGGTCAGCCACATCTGGTTCTTCAAGGGCGTCCCGAGCCGGATCGGCTACCTGCTCGACATGGCTCCCAAGGAGCTCGAGAAGGTCCTCTACTTCGCTGCCTCGATCGTGACCTGGGTCGACGACGAGGCGCGTGAGCGCGACACCGCCGACCTCGAGCTGAAGGTCAACGAGGTGCTCGACGCGTACGCCGCCGAGCGCGAGGAGCGGGTGCTCGAGCTCACCGAGCAGCAGGCGCGCCGCGAGGCGTACCTGGACAACGGCGGCCAGAAGGGCTTCGACGACGAGGACCACCTCTGGGCCGAGGCGCTGGACATCGACGTCAAGAAGCTCGACGACGACGAGCGCGCGAAGCTGCTCAAGGAGCTGCGCAAGACGTTCGAGTCCGACATCGCCGACACCGAGGCCTACATCGAGGACGCGGCCGAGCGCATGCGCCAGGTGTGGCAGCTGTTCAAGGACATGGACCCCAAGAAGATCGAGCACGACGAGACGATCTTCCGCGAGCTCAAGGAGCGCTTCGGCTCGCCCTACGGCTTCGGCGAGTACTTCCGCGGCGGCATGGGCGCCGAGGCGATCCGCGACCTGCTGCAGCAGGTCGACCTCGAGGCGGAGTCCGAGGAGCTCGGCGAGATGGTGCGGACAGCCAAGGGCCAGAAGCAGGCCCGCGCGGTCAAGCGCCTGAAGGTCGTCAGCGCCTTCATCCAGTCCGGCAACCGCCCCGAGCAGATGATCCTCGAGGCCGTTCCGGTGATTCCGCCGGAGCTGCGCCCGATGGTCCAGCTCGACGGCGGCCGCTTCGCGACGTCCGACCTCAACGACCTCTACCGCCGCGTCATCAACCGCAACAACCGCCTCAAGCGCCTGCTCGACCTCGGCGCGCCGGAGATCATCGTCAACAACGAGAAGCGGATGCTGCAGGAGGCCGTCGACGCGCTGTTCGACAACGGTCGCCGCGGGCGTCCCGTCACCGGCCCGGGCAACCGGCCGCTGAAGTCGCTGTCGGACATGCTCAAGGGCAAGCAGGGCCGCTTCCGCCAGAACCTGCTCGGCAAGCGCGTCGACTACTCGGGCCGCTCGGTCATCGTCGCCGGCCCGTACCTGAAGCTGCACCAGTGCGGGCTGCCGAAGCTGATGGCGCTCGAGCTCTTCAAGCCGTTCATCATGGCCCAGCTCGTCGAGCGCAAGGCGGCGCAGAACATCAAGGCCGCCAAGAAGATGGTCGACTCGATGATCCCCGAGGTCTGGGACGTCCTCGAGCAGGTCATCCACGAGCACCCGGTGCTGCTCAACCGCGCGCCGACGCTGCATCGCCTCGGCATCCAGGCGTTCGAGCCGGTGCTCGTCGAGGGCAAGGCGATCCAGGTCCACCCGCTCGTCTGCCACGCCTTCAACGCCGACTTCGACGGTGACCAGATGGCGGTCCACCTGCCGCTCTCGGCCGAGGCGCAGGCGGAGGCCCGCATCCTCATGCTGTCGAGCAACAACATCCTCTCGCCGGCGCACGGCCAGCCGCTCGCGACGCCGACGCAGGACATGATCCTCGGCGCCTACTACCTGACCTACGGCCCGGACTCCGAGGAGCTGTCGAAGGTCGACCGCGCCACGCACGAGCCGCGCCCGCACGTCTTCCGCACCGCGCAGGAGGCCGAGCTGTCCTACGAGCTCGGCGGCGTCAAGCTGCACGACCTCGCCGAGTTCCGCCCGCTCGGACGCGAGGGCGGCCACGTCCTCACGACGATCGGCCGGATCATCTACAACGACCGCATCGAGCGGGCGCTGCTGGAGGCGATGGGCTCGGACTTCGACCCGACGCAGTACGAGTTCGTCAACAAGGCGATGAAGAAGCGCGACACGACCGAGCTCGTCGACCAGCTCGTCCAGACGTACGGCGCGACGACGATCTCGCAGGTGCTCGACGCCTTCAAGGACCTCGGCTTCGAGTTCGCCACGAAGGCCGGCATCACCGTCTCCAAGAACGACGTCGTGATCCCGCCCAGCAAGGGCGACATCGTGAAGTCCTACGAGGACAAGGTCGCCGAGCTGACGAGCCAGTACGACATGGGCCTGATCACGCAGGAGGAGCGCCACGAGGCGGTCGTCGAGCAGTGGAACGCGTGCACGGAGGAGGTCGCCGAGGCGATGGTCACGAACCTCGACGTCCTCAACCCGATCTTCATGATGGCCAACTCGGGTGCGCGCGGCTCCTTCAAGCAGATCCGCCAGCTGGCCGGCATGCGCGGCCTGATGGCCAACCCGAAGGGCGACATCATCGAGCGTCCGGTGAAGGCGAACTTCATGGAGGGCCTCGACGTGCTCGAGTACTTCACCTCGACGCACGGCGCGCGCAAGGGACTGGCCGACACGGCCCTGCGCACGGCGGACTCCGGCTACCTGACGCGGCGCCTCGTCGACGTCGCGCAGGACGTCATCATCCGCGAGCCCGACTGCGGCACCGACGGGTTCATCGAGCTGCCCCTGCTGAAGGCGGACGGCACGATCAACGACAACCTGCTCGGGCGCTTCGCCGCCGCGCCGATCGCGACCAAGCGCGGCCGCGTGCTCGTCGAGCAGGGCGGCGAGATCGACCGTCCCGAGATCGCCGACATGTTCGACAGCGCCGACCAGCTCAAGGCCGACAGCCACGGCATCGTCAAGATCGCCGTGCGCTCGGTGCTCAAGTGCGAGGCGCAGAGCGGCGTCTGCCAGGCCTGCTACGGGCGCTCGATGGCGTCCGGCCAGACCGCCCAGATCGGCGACGCGGTCGGCATCATCGCCGCCCAGTCGATCGGCGAGCCGGGCACGCAGCTGACGATGCGGACGTTCCACACCGGCGGCGTCGCCGGCGCGGACATCACGCACGGCCTGCCGCGCGTCGTCGAGCTGTTCGAGGCGCGCAAGCCGAAGGGCCTTGCGAAGATCGCCGAGCAGGACGGCGACGTCACGATCGAGGACTCCGACAAGGCGCTGACCGTCGTCATCACCGACGACGCCGGCGAGGAGCATCGCCACACGTTCCCGCGCCGTACGCGGCTGTTCGTCGAGGACGGCCAGCGCGTCGAGGCCGGCACGCAGCTCAACGAGGGGTCGCTGTACCCGCACGAGCTGCTGGCGATCCGCGGCCGCACCGAGACCGAGCAGTACCTCGTCAAGGAGGTGCAGGAGGTCTACGTGTCGCAGGGCGTCGACATCAACGACAAGCACATCGAGCTGATCGCGCGGCAGATGCTCAAGAAGGTCCGCGTCGACCAGAAGGGCGACACGGACTACCTGCCCGGGCAGTTCGTGGACCGCTTCGAGTTCGCGAAGATCAACGACGAGATCATCCGCAAGAAGGGCGAGGCCGCGCAGTTCGAGGACATCATCCTCGGCATCACGAAGGCCTCGCTGAACACGGACTCGTTCCTCTCGGCGGCCTCCTTCCAGGAGACGACGAAGGTCCTCACCGACGCGGCGCTCGAGGGCAAGATCGACCGTCTCAACGGTCTCAAGGAGAACGTCATCATCGGCAAGCTGATCCCGGCGGCGACCGGGCTGAAGCGCTACCGGCGGATCGAGATCGAGCCCACCGAGCCGCTGCCGCGGGCGATGGACGACGTCGGCCTGCTCGACCAGGACGAGATCGCCGCCGAGCTCGGTCTCGGCGACGGCGACGGCCTGGGCGGCTTCGGCAGCGCCTTCAACGAGGACATCGCCTCGCTGGAGGAGATCGGCACTGGCGGCGGCGACACCGGCTTCGCCGAGGAGCTTGCCGATCTCGACGTCCCCACCGACACCTGAGCGGCCAGCGCGGCGCAGGACGCCACGTACCGCAGATGGCCGTGCGTTCGCACTGTCCATCTGCGGTCCGAGTCGTCCTGCATCCGCGCTGGCTCGCCCAGGGCGTCGTGTCGGGCGCGGGATTCGTGGGTGTGGGATCGCGCTTGTGCGTAGGGCGCGGGGTGGATCGTCAAGCGGGGTGCGACGGAGGCCGATCCATCTCGTGTGGCCCGTGCCCGCAACGTCGCCGTCGTCCTGCTGCTCGCGGCCGTGCTCAGCGGGCTGCGGGGCGGGGAGGATGCTGCGCACGAACGGCCGGCGCGGGCGGCATCGACTGATCACTCGGTCGCCGTCGTGCTCGCTCGTGAAGCGCAGCAGCGTCGTGAGCGCGCGGCAGCTCGGCAGCAGGTGGCGCGTGAGGCCGAGGCGCGGCGGTTGCGGCGTTCGCGCACGGTGCGCGGCGCGCTGCGGCGGGCGTGGCTTGAGCAGGCGATCAGCCGCAGCACGTACGAGGAGCTGCGCGGCGTCTGGTGGCGCGCCAATCGCGACCGGCAGCGCCTGAGCGGGACGCGGCGCGCCGAGCTGGGTGCCGTCATCGCGATGGCGGAAGGGCTCGCGCGCGAGCGCAGGCTCAGCGCCGGCCGGCTGGACGCAGTCTTCCTGACGATCCGGCGCAACCGCGAGTTCTGGATGACGCGAGCGCTGCCGCGCCCCGGCGCGCGCGTGACGTTCGGCCGCGATCCGGTCGTCTTCGAGTACTACGCCGGCCGCGGCCTGGCGATCCAGCCGCTGGCGAGCTTCGGCAAGGCCAACGCGCTTGCCGGGGCGTGCGTGCGGGCCGCATCGCCGCATCGCTGCCGTCCCGCGGCGCTGCGCAGGTTGCTGGAGCGGATGGTCGCACTCGGAAGCGAGCGCGGCGGCTTTCTCGCCTGGGAGTACCTCGTGGCGTTCGGTGGCGGCTCGCCGCCATGGATCAGCGCGATGACGCAGGCGACGGGGGCCCAGGCGCTCGCCCGCGGGCACCGTGCGCTGGGCGAGCAGGCGTTCGCCGGCGCCGCGCGCCGCGCGCTCGGCGCGTTCTCCGCTGCGCCGCCCGTAGGGATCGCGGTGCCCAGCGGGGATGGCGCGCGCTACGCGATGTACTCCTTCGCGCCCGATCTGCAGATCCTCAACGGAGAGCTGCAGGCGTTGATCGGGCTGCGCGACGTGGCGCGGATCACGGGCAGCGATCGCGCGCGGCGACTGTACGCGCGCGGCGAGCGCGTCGCGCGGCGCTCGGTGCGGGCCTTCGACACCGGCGCCTGGTCGCTGTACAGCGCCGGCGGTGCGGAGTCGACGCTGAGCTATCACCGCCTGCTCGCCGGCTTCCTCGACGGGCTCTGCCAGCGCACCGCGCGGCCGACCTACTGCGCTGCCGGACAGCGCTTCGCCCGCTACGTCGCAGAGCCGCCGCGCGTCCGCCTGCTGACGCCGTCGCGCAAGCTGCGCCCGCGCCAGCGGGGCGCGATCGCGTTCACGCTCTCGAAGGTGTCCGACGTGATGCTGCAGGTACGCGACCGTCGCGGGCGGGTGGCGCTGTCGCGGGGCCTGCGCGGCCTGCCGGGCGGACGTCACAGCGTCGCGTGGGTGCCGGCGCACGCAGGGCGCCACCGGGTGCGGATCGTCGCAATCGGCCCGAACGCGACGCGCGCGGTCGTCCGGAGCACGCTACGCGCCGAGACCGTGTCCACGAGCAAGCGCAAGGCCAAGCCGAGCAAGGCCACGCCGGCGACCACGCGTGCGCGGTCGAGTGGCAACGAACATGCGCTCGGGACACGTTAGCCGCCACTCGACCGCGAATGGTGCTCAGCGAGCGCGGCATCGTCAGTCCCGCCGGCAGCGCGCGTCCCGAGCCCGGCGAAGCGGACGTCGAGCGTCAACTCGGCCTCCGGCTCGTGTCCCGACGACCGCGCCGACGACCACGCCGCGTGCAGGTGGATCGCCCCCGCGGGCGAACGCAGGTGTCGATGTACGCACGCATCATGCGACGCAGCATCTGGACGGTCGTTGGAGTCCGCTCCGCGGCCTGAGGACGCCGTCGATGTCGACCAACAGGCCCGGTCTGCCCCTCATCCGCGCCAGCCTTGCAACGAAAGCGTCGCTGGAGCGCGATCGCCACGCGATCGCGCTAGCCTCCTCGCAGCGCACGAAAGGCGTCAAGCAGGTCCACCGGGCTGTCGATGGTAGGGGCGTCGCCCGGCGCCGAGAGCCCTGCTCGACGTTCGTGTCGCGCTGCCATTCATGAGCCTCTATCTGGGAATCCTCATTGCCCTGTTCTGCGCTGCTGCGTCGAACCTGGCCTTCCTCTACAAGCACCGCGGCTGCGCGACGGCGTGCACGGTCGACATCCGCCATCCGCTGCGCACCGCCGTCTCGCTGTGGAGCCAGCGCTGGTTCGCGATCGGCATGGGCGTCGGGCTCGTCGCCTGGCTGCTGCACGTCGCCGCGATCTGGCTCGCCCCGCTGTCGGTCGTCCAGGTCGTGCTGTCGGGCGGCCTCGTGCTGCTGGCGGTGATGGCCGACCGGCTGTTCGGCTTCAGCATCGGGCCGCGCCAGCGGTGGGGCCTGGGCATGACCTGCGTCGGGCTGGTCCTGCTCGCGGTCACGCTGCCCAAGACGCAAGGCGCGCACTCGAGCTTCTCGCTGACGGCGATGATCGTCTTCCAGGCCGGCCTCTTCGGTCTCGGCGCGCTGTTCATCATGGGCAAGCGGCTCGGCGGACGCGCCGAGCACCACGGGGTCATGCTCGCTGCCGCGGCCGGCATCCTGTTCGGCGTCTGCAACCTCGGCGTCAAGGCGCTGACGGGGATCGTCGGCGACCATGGCGTGATCGGCGTCATCCTCAGCCCGTGGATGTGGGTCGCGCTGCTCGGCTCGGCGACGGCGTTCTACGCCTCGGCGCGGTCGCTGCAGGACGGCGACGCGGTTCCGGTCATCGCGATCACCGGCACGGCTGCGAACATCGCGACGATCGCCGGCGGCATCATCGTGTTCGGCGATCCGATGCCCAACGACGCGCTCGGCATCGCGCTGCAGGCGTTCGCGTTCGTGCTCGTGATCGTCGCCTCGGCGCTGACGCCCGCGCCGCTGCGCGCCGCACGCGCCGCGGCCGGCGGTCCGGCCGCGGCGCCCGCCTAGTGGCATCCGGCCCGCGGATCGTCGAGGCGCGCTACAGCTCGAGCAGGTACTCGGCGAGCTCCAGCCCGAGCTCGCCCGACGTCTCGAGCTCCCCGGTCGCCCGCCACCCGCTGCGCTCGTAGAACCTGCGCGCGCGCCCGTGGCCGCTGGCGACGAGCAGCCGCCCCGATGAGAAGCCGCGCTGCTTCATGTCCGCCACGCCGAGGTCATGCAACTGCACGGCCAGGCCGCTGCCCCAGTACTGCTCGCGCACGAACAGCTGCGTGAGCAGCGCGACATCGGGGCGCGGCGCGTCGCCGGCGTCGCGGTCGGGTCGCAGGCTGATGTGCCCCGCCGGCTCGGAGCCCTCGAAGGCGACGTGGGCCCATGAGCCATCGCGCCGGAAGCGCTGCAGCAGGCCGACGAGCATCTCCGTGCGCAGCGGCGGGTTCCAGGCCATCGGCGTCCAGCCGCGGTAGGTCGACAGGCCCGCGACGAGGCTGTCGGCGATCGTGCCGAGGTCGGATGTCGTCGCCGGCCTGATCGTGAAGCGCTCGCTCATCGGTCCGAGGATCCCGTCGGCAGCACGCCGCCGACAGTAGTCGGTCATGCGCACGTCGGCGCACGCCGATCGCCCAGCGGTCACACTCCGCGGCGTGAGGAGTTGCATCTCGACGACCGCAGTCGTGCTCGCCGTCGCGCTTGCGGCGGCCGTCGCTCCGCCGGCGATCGCCGCGGCGCCCGCGAAGGCTCCGGCGGCGACGAAGGGGGCGACGACGGCCACCACGCAGCCGGCCGCCGCACGCAAGCCGGCCGCCAGGAAGCCGCCGCTGTCGACGCCCGGCCTGGAGACGATCATCCAGGACGACGGGATCCTGCTGCATCGGCCGCCGGCCGAGGTCGAGGCCGCCGTGCTGCGGATGAAGCAGCTCGGTGCCGACCGCGTGCGGATCACCGCGAGCTGGTCGTCGCTGACGCGGGCGCCCGAGGGGGAGGCCAAGCCCGAGGGCTTCGACGCCGCCGATCCTGCGGCCTACGAGCAGTCGCGCTGGACGATGCTCGACAGCGCGATCCGCGCGATCCGCGGAGCGGGGCTCAAGGCGCTCGTCGACATCGGCTTCTGGGCGCCGCACTGGGCGACCGACGACCCGCCCGGGCCGCGCGCGCGATCGAACATCGATCCGCAGGCGTACGCCGATTTCGCGACGGCCGTCGCGCTGCGCTACTCCGGCGGGTTCACGGTGCCGGCCGAGCCGGCCTCGACACCGCCGCCTCCGCCGTCCGAGGACGCGAGCCTGATCGCCGACCTGCTCGGACCGATCCTGCCGTTCCCGCTGCCCGCGCCGTTCCCGCCCAGGTCGGCGCCGCGCGCGGCGCCGACGGGTGCCGCGGCCGGCCCCTCCGAGCCGCTGCCGAGCGTCGATCGCTTCATCCTCTGGAACGAGCCCAACCACCAGGGCCTGCTGCTGCCGCAATGGAAGGCCGACGGCACGACGCCCGCCAGCCCGGGCGTCTACCGCGCGATGGTGCGCGCGGGCTACGCCGCGGTCAAGGCGGTGCGCCGCAACGCGACGGTGCTGATCGGCAACACGTCGAGCACCGGCGGCGCGCGCGGCCGGGGTCCCGTCGCGCCGCTGGAGTTCCTGCGCGAGCTCGCCTGCGTCGATGCGCTGATGCAGCCGCGCACGACCGACGACTGCGCCGGCTTCACGACGCTCCCCGGCGATGGCTGGGCGCACCACCCCTACTCGCAGAACGAGCGGCCCGAACGCGTCAGCAAGCCGAAGACCGAGCCCGGCGACCTTCGCATCGCCGACACGCCGGTGCTCGCCAAGACACTCGACGCGCTCGTGCGCATGGGTCGCCTCGCGCCGGCCAACCGCGACATCCACCTGACCGAGTTCGGCTATGAGACGAAGGGCATTCCCGGCCGGCCGCGCGTCGACGAGCGCCAGCAGGCGCGCTGGATGACCTGGGCCGAGCAGATCGCCGACAGCGTGCCGCGCGTGCGCGCGTTCGCGCAGTTCCTCCTGCGCGACCAGCCGCCCGCTCCGGAGCGCGTGTCGCAGAGCGCCGCGCGCCCGTTCGGCGAGTACTCGACGGGCCTGCTGAACATCGACGGCTCGGACAAGGTCATCAGCAAGTCGTTTCTCGCCGGGCTCTTCGTCCAGCTGCAGCCGAAGGGCCAGGTGCTCGTCTACGGGCGCCTGCGACTCGGTGCCGGGCCGAAGGTCATCGTCCTGCAGCGCAGGACGAAGGGCCGCGCCTGGACGACGATCGAGCGCATGAGGATCGACGGGCGCCATGCCTTCCAGCGCACGCTCAAGCACCGGCCCGGGACGGTCTACCGGCTCACCTACCCGACCGCCGCGGGTCCGCGCACGACGAGCATGCCGCTCGCACCGGTGCCGGCCTACCGCTGAGCCACCCGCTGGACGCGGCGCAGGTTGCTAGCATCACCGCCCGCATGCCTACGACTTCACAGCTCGTCCGCAAGGGCCGCAAGGCGCCCAAGAAGAAGCTCGCCACCCCAGGTCTGAAGTCCGGCAAGGGGCGCAAGAAGAAGGTCGCCGCCCCGCAGCGCCGTGGCGTCTGCACGCGCGTCTACACGACGACGCCGAAGAAGCCGAACTCCGCCCTGCGCAAGGTCGCTCGCGTGCGGATCACCGGCTCGATCGAAGTCACGGCCTACATCCCGGGCGAGGGCCACAACCTTCAGGAGCACTCCGTCGTGCTCGTGCGCGGCGGTCGCGTCAAGGACCTGCCCGGCGTGCGCTACAAGGTCGTCCGCGGAACGCTCGATGCCGCCGGCGTCAGCGACCGCAAGAAGGCCCGCAGCCAGTACGGCGTGAAGAAGAAGTAATGCCGCGCCGCTCTGCAGCAACGATCCGGCCGATCGAGCCGGACCCCCTTCACCGCTCGCGCATCGTCCAGCAGGTCATCAACCGCGTCATGCTCGACGGCAAGAAGTCCGTCGCCGAGAAGATCGTCTACGACGCGCTGGCGATCATCGGCGAGCGCACCGGCAAGGACCCGGTCGAGCAGCTCGAGCTGTCGATCAAGACGCTGACCCCGGTGCTGGAGGTTCGCTCGCGCCGCGTCGGCGGCGCCACGTACCAGGTGCCCGTCGAGGTCCCCTCGCGCCGCGCCCGCACGCTCGCCGTGCGCTGGCTCGTCGAGTTCGCCCGCCAGCGCCGCGAGCGCACGATGGCCCAGCGCCTCGCCAACGAGCTGATGGATGCGCAGTCCCAGCAGGGCGGTGCCTACAAGCGCAAGGACGACATCTACCGCATGGCCCAGGCCAACAAGGCGTTCGCGCACTACCGCTGGTAGGTCGCGGCCTGACGCCGTCGCCCGGCGTCGCACCATATGACGGTGCGCGTCGCGACCGCTGAGCCTCCGAAACCCGCACCGCGATCGATGCGGTGGATGCGAGGGCCTTTGCTATAGTCGGCGGCCGTTCCCTGGGCCGATCTGCTTGTTTCGCGGCAACCCCTGGGACGCAGTGCGCACCACGATGGATTCCTCGACCACATAGCGCGACGGGCCTGGCGAAGATCGGACGTGCGCGCGGGCCCCAGGGGCCCGCTTTTTTTGGTCGAGACCGCAGAGAACAGATACGAGACGACATGCCACGAACACACACGCTTGAGAACACCCGGAACATCGGGATCATGGCGCACATCGACGCCGGCAAGACGACGACGACCGAGCGGATCCTCTATTACACGGGCCGCACGTACAAGATCGGCGAGGTCCACGAAGGCGCCGCCACGATGGACTGGATGGAGCAGGAGCAGGAGCGCGGCATCACGATCACGTCGGCCGCGACGACCTGCGAGTGGCGCGACCATCGCATCAACATCATCGACACGCCGGGCCACGTCGACTTCACCGTCGAGGTCGAGCGCTCGCTGCGCGTGCTCGACGGCGCGATCGCGCTGTTCGACTCCGTCGCCGGCGTCGAGCCGCAGTCCGAGACCGTCTGGCGCCAGGCCGACAAGTACGCCGTTCCGCGGATCGCGTTCATCAACAAGATGGATCGCATCGGCGCGGACTTCGAGGGCTCGCTGAAGACGATGGAGACGCGCCTCGGCGCGAACGCCGTCCCGGTGCAGCTGCCGATCGGCGCCGAATCGGAGTTCAGGGGCATCATCGACCTGCTCGAGATGAAGGCGATCGTCTACAACGACGATCTCGGCAAGGACCAGGACGTCATCGACATCCCGGCCGACCTGACCGACGCCGCCGACGTCGCGCGCGAGACGCTGCTCAGCCAGCTCGCCGACCTCGACGACGAGATCGCCGAGCTGTACCTCGCCGAGGAGCACGTCCCGACGCCGATGATCAAGGCGGCGCTGCGCAAGGCGACGCTGTCGATCGCGATCACGCCCGTCTTCTGCGGCTCGGCGTTCAAGAACAAGGGCGTGCAGCCGCTGCTCGACGCCGTCCTCGACTACCTGCCATCGCCGCTGGAGGTCAAGCCGATCGACGGCCACCTCGTCGACAAGTCGGGCGACGCGATCGAGGAGATCGTCCTGATGCCCAACGACGACGACCCGTTCGCCGCGCTCGGCTTCAAGATCATGGCCGACCCCTTCGTCGGCAAGCTCACCTACTTCCGCGTCTACTCCGGCAAGCTCGAGGCGGGCTCGAAGATCCTCAACGTCTCGACCGGGCGCCAGGAGCGCATCGGCCGCCTGCTCGTGATGCACGCCAACGACCGCGAGGAGGTCGCCGCGGTCTACGCGGGCGACATCGCGGCCGCCGTCGGCATCAAGCAGGTCGTCACCGGCGACACGATCTGCGACCCCAACCGGCCCGTGAAGCTCGAGATGATCGACTTCCCGGCGCCCGTCATCAAGGTCGCGGTCGAGCCCAAGACGAAGGCCGACCAGCAGAAGATGTCGGTCGCGCTGGCGCGCCTCGCCGAGGAGGACCCGACCTTCCAGGTGCAGACCAACGAGGAGACCGGTCAGACCGAGATCTCCGGCATGGGCGAGCTGCACCTCGAGATCCTCGTCGACCGCATGAAGCGCGAGTACAAGGTCGAGGCGAACGTCGGCCGCCCGCAGGTCTCCTACCGCGAGACGATCCGTGGCACGGCCGAGAAGGTCGAGGGCCGCTTCGTCAAGCAGACCGGCGGCTCGGGCCAGTTCGGCATCGTCTACATCAACATCGAGCCCGCGCCCGGCGAGGGCTTTGACTTCGTCTCGAAGATCCGCGGCGGCTCGGTGCCGAGCGAGTTCATCCCGGCCGTCGAGAAGGGCGTCGAGGAGGCGCTGACGACCGGCGTCAAGGCCGGCTACCCGATGGTCGACGTGCGCGTGACGCTCGTCGACGGCAAGTACCACGACACGGACTCGTCGGAGATCGCGTTCAAGGTCGCGGGCTCGCTAGCCTTCAAGGAAGCCGCACGGCGCGCCAAGCCCGTCCTGCTCGAGCCGGTGTTCGCCGTCGAGGTCGTCACCCCCGAGGATTTCCTCGGTGAGGTGATCGGTGATCTCAACCGGCGACGTGGTCGGATCGAGGGTCAGGAACGGCGCGGCAACGCGCTCGCGGTCACCGGCCGCGTCCCGCTGAGCGAGATGTTCGGCTACGTGAACGACCTGCGTTCCAACACGCAGGGCAGGGCCAGCTACACGATGCAGTTCGACGGATACGAGGAAGTGCCGCCGAACATCGCGGAGAAGCTCGTGGAGCACCGGCTGGGCGAGTCGCAAGCCGCCTGACCACCCCCGATTCGATAGTTTCATCCAGTTCATTCGACAGACGTAGAGGAGCGAACCGAAAGTGGCAAAGGAGAAGTTCGAGCGCGACAAGCCGCACGTCAACGTCGGCACGATCGGTCACATCGACCACGGCAAGACGACGCTGACGGCTGCCATCACGACCGTGCTCGCCGAGCACGGCGGTGGCGAGGCGCGCAGCTTCGCCGAGATCGACAACGCTCCGGAGGAGAAGGCGCGCGGCATCACGATCGCCACCTCGCACGTCGAGTACGAGACCGACAGCCGGCACTACGCCCACGTCGACTGTCCGGGGCACGCCGACTACATCAAGAACATGATCACCGGCGCCGCGCAGATGGACGGCGCGATCCTCGTCGTCTCCGCCGCCGACGGCCCGATGCCGCAGACGCGCGAGCACATCCTGCTCGCACGCCAGGTCGGCGTGCCGTACATCGTCGTCTTCCTCAACAAGGCCGACATGGTCGATGACGAGGAGCTGCTCGAGCTCGTCGAGCTCGAGGTTCGCGAGCTGTTGAGCTCCTACGACTTCCCGGGCGACGACATCCCGTTCGTGATCGGCTCGGCGCTGCAGGCGCTCGAGGGCGACGCGGACGCGAAGGCGAAGATCATCGAGCTCGCGGAGTCTCTCGACACGTACATCCCGGAGCCCGAGCGCGCGCTCGACAAGCCCTTCCTGATGCCGGTCGAGGACGTCTTCTCGATCACCGGCCGCGGCACGGTCGCGACCGGTCGCATCGAGCAGGGCATCGTCCACACGGGCGACACCGTCGAGATCGTCGGCATCAGCTCGGAGTCCTCGACGACGGTCGTCACCGGCGTCGAGATGTTCCGCAAGATCCTCGACGAGGGTCGCGCGGGAGACAACGTCGGCTGCCTGCTGCGTGGCACCAAGCGCGAGGAGATCGAGCGCGGCCAGGTGCTCTGCAAGCCGAAGTCGATCACGCCGCACACGAAGTTCAAGTCCGAGGTCTACGTCCTCAAGAAGGAGGAGGGTGGCCGCCACACTCCCTTCTTCACGGGCTACCGGCCGCAGTTCTACTTCCGCACGACCGACGTCACGGGCTCGGCGCATCTGCCCGATGGCGTCGAGATGGTGATGCCGGGCGACAACGTCCAGATGACGATCGAGCTGATCCAGCCGATCGCGATGGACGCGGGCCTGCGCTTCGCCATCCGCGAGGGTGGCCGCACGGTCGGCTCGGGCGTCGTGACGGAGATCATCGAGTAAGGAGCACGCGGCCGTACAGCATGCTCAAGGGGCGGGTCCGGGAGTCGATCCCGGTCGCGCACGACGCAGCCCGCCTCTTCAGAAGCTCCAACGCACGCACGCACACACACCATGGCTACCACCACAGAGAACAAGATCCGCATCCGCCTGAAGGCGTACGACCACTCGGCCATCGAGACGGCGGCCAAGGAGATCGTCGACACGGCGACGCGGACCGGTGCAACCGTCTCCGGACCGGTGCCATTGCCGACCGAGAAGAACGTGTACTGCGTGATTCGCTCACCGTTCAAGGACAAGGACTCTCGCGAGCACTTCGAGATCCGCACCCACAAGCGCCTGATCGACATCCATCAGCCGACGCCGAAGACGGTCGACTCGCTCCAGCGACTCGACCACCTTCCCGCCGGCGTCGACATCGAGATCCGCCTGGCGACCTGAGCGATGCCCGCGATCCTCGCCAAGAAGCTCGGCATGACGCAGCTGTTCCTCGAGGACGGAACGGTCGAGCGCGTCACCGTGCTCGAAGCCGGTCCCTGCCCGGTGACCGGCGTGCGAACGCACGAGCGCGACGGCTATGAGGCCGTCCAGCTCGCGTTCGGCTCCGTCAAGGAGAAGTACCTCACCCAGCCGGAGCTCGGCCACCTGAAGAAGTCCGGCGCGCCGCCGATGCGGCTCGTCAAGGAGTTTCGCGACGAGGCCGGCGAGCACGTCGTCGGCGAGACCGTGACGGTCGAGGCGTTCGAGGTCGGCCAGAAGGTGAAGATCGCCGGAACCTCGAAGGGCAAGGGCTTTCAGGGCACGATCAAGCGCCACAACTTCGCCAGCGGTCCGAAGTCGCACGGCTCGCACAACGTCCGCGCGCCCGGCTCGATCGGCGCGTCGGCCTGGCCCGCCCGCGTGATGAAGGGCATCAAGGGTCCGGGTCAGATGGGCAACAAGCGCGTCACCCAGAAGGGGCTGACGATCGTGCGCCTCGACGCGGGCGACAACCTGATGCTCGTCCGCGGCTCGGTCCCCGGCCCGCGCAACGGGTTCGTGGAGGTGCGTACCGATGGCTAGCGCCAAGATCCTCGGCGGGTCCAAGAAGGCCAAGCTCGACGCGGCCGCGTTCGACGCGCCGTTCAACGAGGCGCTCGTGCACGAGACCGTGCGCGCCGAGCTCAACGCCCGCCGGCAGGGCACGCATGCGACGAAGACGCGCGGCAACGTCCGCGGCGGCGGCGCCAAGCCCTGGCGCCAGAAGGGCACCGGACGCGCTCGCGCCGGCTCGTCGCGCTCGCCGATCTGGACCGGCGGCGGCACGATCTTCGGCCCCTCGCCGCGCCACTACACGTTCAAGGTCAACCGCAAGGAGCGTCGTGCCGCGCTGCGCAGCGCATTGTCGGTGCATGCCGCGCGCGACTCGATCGCCGTCTTCGACCCCAAGCCGTTCGACGCGCCTTCGACGAAGCGGGCCGCCGCGCTGATCGCGGACTCCGGTCTGAGCCTGCCGCTGCTCGTCGTCCTCGCGGACGACCAGGAGCGGGCCGCGCTGTCGTTTCGCAACATGGTCCGCGTCTCGGTCCTGTCGGCGTCGATGGTCGGCATCGCCGACCTGATCGGCGCGCGATCGGTCGTCTGCTCGCAGGAGGCGCTCGACGCGCTGACCGCGCGGGCCAAGGGCGAGCGCGCCGACGAAGATGAGGGGCGCAGCCCCGGTCAACGGCGGCCGGATGAAGCCGATGCCAATCAGGACGCGGGGCCGGATGCCCCGCGGAGGAGCCCTGTCTGATGGACCCGAGCCAGGTTGTCATCCGCCCGGTCGTCTCCGAGAAGTCCTACGTCCTCGCGACGGCCAACAAGTACGTCTTCCGCGTGCATGCCGACGCCCACAAGACGCAGATCCGCCAGGCGGTCGAGGCGCTCTTCGAGGTGTCCGTCATCTCGGTGCACACGATCAGCGTCAAGTCCAAGCCCAAGCGCCGCGGTCAGATCCGCGGGCGCACGCGGACGTGGAAGAAGGCGATCGTCCAGATCGCCGAGGGCGACTCGATTCCGATCTTCCAGGGCCTTGAGTCCCTCGAGGGCTAGGCGGTTCGTCATGGCGATTCGCAAGCCCAAGCCCACGAGCCCCGGTCGTCGCTTCTCGACGTACGCCGACTTCGCGGAGATCACGACGAGCACGCCCGAGAAGACGCTCGTCGAGGGTCTGACGAAGTCCGGCGGGCGCAACGCGCGTGGGCGCAAGACGTCGCGTCACCGCGGCGGCGGCGCCAAGCGCCTGTACCGCAAGATCGACTTCAAGCGCCGCAAGGATGGCGTGCCGGCGAAGGTCGCCTCGATCGAGTACGACCCCAACCGCTCGGCGTACATCGCGCTGCTGCACTACGTCGACGGAGCGAAGGCGTACATCCTCGCGCCGCAGCGGCTGCGGGTCGGCATGACGGTCAGCTCGGGCGAGGATGCGGACATCACGCCGGGCAACTGCCTGCCGCTGAGCCGCATCCCGATCGGAACGGTCATCCACAACGTCGAGCTCGAGCCCGGTCGTGGTGGTCAGCTCGCGCGCTCCGCCGGTACCGGCATCCAGCTGATGGCGCGTGAGGCCGGCATGGCGACCGTGCGCCTGCCGTCCGGCGAGATGCGCCTCGTGCGCGACAGCTGCCGCGGCACCGTCGGCACGATCGGCAACGCCGATCACCAGAACATCAAGATCGGCAAGGCCGGCCGCAAGCGTCACATGGGCGTTCGCCCGCAGACGCGCGGCACGGCGATGAACCCGGTCGACCATCCGCACGGCGGCGGCGAGGGCTCGACGACCGCCGGTCGCGACCCGGTGACCCCCTGGGGCGTGCCGACGCTCGGCTATCGCACGCGCAAGAAGAACAAGCCATCCGACCGCTACATCGTCCGCGGTCGCAAGAGAGGGAAGAAGCGTTGAGCCGTTCAAGCAAGAAGGGGCCGTGGGTCGAGGAGCGCCTGATGGCGCGTGTCGAGGCGCTCAACGCCTCCAACTCCAAGCAGATGCTCAAGACGTGGTCGCGGACGTCGACGATCTTCCCGGAGATGGTCGGTCATACGATCGCCGTCCACGACGGTCGCAAGCACGTCCCGGTCTTCGTCTCGGAGTCGATGGTCGGTCACAAGCTCGGCGAGTTCGCGCCGACGCGGCTGTATCGCGGTCATGCCGGTAGCGGGAAGGTCCGCTGACGATGGCCGACGAGAAGGACCCCGAGAACGAGGACGTCGAGACGCCGGCGAAGAAGCCGCGCGCTCCGCGTCGAAAGCCCGCCGCGAAGAAGGCGGCCGAGCCGGCCGCCGCAGCAGCGCCCGAGGAGACGACGGCCGTCGCCGACGAGCCGGCCGCGGCCAAGAAGCCTGCTGCCCGCAAGCCCGCGGCCAAGAAGCCTGCGGCCAAGAAGCCTGCGGCTGAGAAGCCTGCGGCCAAGAAGCCTGCGGCCAAGAAGCCTGCCGCCAAGAAGCCCGTCTCGGCGAAGGCCGAGACGTCATCGAAGGCTGACGACAAGCCCGCAGCCGAGGCTGACGACAAGCCCGTCGCCGAGGACGACGCCGTCGCGGTCGCTGATGACAAGGCTGACGCCGAGCCTGACGACAAGGCGCCCGCGCCCAAGCCGCGCCGCGCCGCTCGCCGCGCCGCCGCCGAGGACGCGCCGCCCGAGCCGGCCGCGAAGCCGAGGCGAGTGCCGGCCGGCCATGGCGACGGCCCGCCGATGGTCCGCGCGCACGCCAAGTACGTGCGCACGTCGGCGCGCAAGGCGCGCCTGGTCTGCGACCACATCCGCGGCAAGTCCGTCGACGAGGCGCGAGCGATCCTCGCGCACGCCAGCCGCGACGTCGCGCGTGACTGGTCCAAGCTGCTCGAGTCGGCGGTCGCCAACGCCGAGCACAACCACGAGCTGATCGGCGACGACCTGCGCATCCACGCGATCAAGGCCGACGAGGGACCGACGCTGAAGCGCTTCCGCCCGCGCGCGATGGGTCGCGCGACGAAGATCCTCAAGCGCACGAGCCACCTCTCGATCACCCTCACACCAAAGGACGGGGACCGCTAATGGGTCAGAAAGTCCACCCCGAGTCGATGCGCGTGGGGTACATCCACGACTGGAAGTCCAACTGGTTCAACGAGAAGCACTTCGCCGACTACCTGGCTGAGGACGTCGCGATCCGCAACCACATCACCGGCAAGCTCTCGCACGCCGGCCTGTCGGACATCACGATCCGCAAGGACGCCCAGGAGGTGGAGGTCAACATCCATACCGCGCGCCCCGGCATCGTGATCGGCAAGTCCGGCTCCGAGGTCGACGCGCTGCGCAAGGACCTGCACCGCATCACGCGCAAGCAGATCAAGGTCAACATCCTCGAGATCAAGCGCCCCGAGCTCGACGCCAAGCTCGTCGCGCAGTCGGTCGCCGAGCAGCTGCAGAATCGCGTCGCCTTCCGGCGCGCGATGAAGCGCGCGCTGACGAGCGCGATGCGCTCCGGCGCCAAGGGCTGCAAGATCCAGGTCGGCGGTCGCCTCGGCGGCGCCGAGATGGCTCGCACCGAGAGCTACTCCGACGGTCGCGTCCCGCTGCACACGCTGCGCGCCGACATCGACTACGGCTTCTTCGAGGCGAAGACGACGTTCGGCCGGATCGGCGTGAAGTGCTGGATCAACAAGGGCGAGATCATGCCCGAGGGCTATTCCGGCGCCGACCTGACCGACATGGAGGGGCCGTCGAGCCAGCAGCAGGATCGCGATGGCGGCCGGGGCCGCGGGCGCGGCGACCGTGACGGCCGCGGCGGTGGCCGCGGTGGCGGTGGCGGCGGACGCGGTGGCCCCCGCGG
>JAUYGN010000102.1 GCA_030690545.1 Solirubrobacteraceae bacterium | reverse complement strand
GACATAGGCCTGGTCGAATTCCAGCACGGGCTGGGGTCGTCCTGCTGCCAGACGCTGAAAGCGCTCCAGGGCGAGGCTGAAGCGTTTCAAGGATATGCCCCTGCCCTGGCAAGAGCGGCAGCGATGGCGGCGTCTGGGACGTAGATTCCCGGCACGGCAGAGCTTCTTCCCCGCACCGGTCAGCAGTGCCTCTCCCGCGGCGACGGACAGAAGTCCGCGTTCCTCCAATAACCGGGCCACCTCTACCACCAGGTGGAAGGGCCGGCCGGCCAGCCCAACGGCGTCCCAGAGATTACGGCTGGCCAGGAAGGCGGCCAATATCCGTTCGATGTCGGCCTGGCTGCATTCCAGCCCGGTCTTGGTGCTTGCTGCCAGGGTCAAGGCCGCGCTGCGCGACACGCGCGCCGGCCGCCGGCAGGCGCAGCGGTCGCTCGACCGCCTGCTCGCGCAGCGCGAGCAGGCCGCGAAGGCCGTCGGCCCGGGCGGACCGTGGGCGATCCCCTGGCCCGTCGTGCAGTGCGAGTCCGGCGGCCAGAACCTCCCGCCGAACTTCGCCGGCGCATCGGGCTACTACCAGTTCATGCCCGCCACATGGCGCGGCATGGGCGGCTCGACGCCGCACGCCTACCTCGCGCCGAAGGCCGAGCAGGACCGGCTCGCCGCCCGCCTCTGGGCCGGTGGAAGCGGCGCGCGCAACTGGGTCTGCGCGGGCCTCGTCGGCATCACGTAGCGGATCGATCAGCCTGAGCGCTGGGCCGAGCGCTTCAGCGCGCGCAGGATGATCTGCGAGCGCTCGCTCGCATGCAACGTCAGCTGGGCGCGCCGCTTGTCGGCCGCGACGAGCGCCCGCCGACCGCTCACCGTCCTGCGCAGCTGCGACCAGAGGCGCGCCGCGTTGACCTCGCCGTACATCCGGACGCTCGTGCGCGACCAGGAGCCGTTGCCCTCGCGCCGTGCCGTGCCGTCCTTGCGTGCCAGGCAGCGCAGCGCGCCGAACAGCTCCGGCCGGTCGATCTCGCGCACGGAGCGCCCCACCTTCGAGCAGCCCGTGCGGGCGGCGCTGCGCTCGGCGTTGCGCGCGGCGACCACGCGATCGGCGAACGATCCGATCGCCGCCGCATAGCGGCTGCGGCCGGCTGCCGAGACCGTTCCGTGCATGAAGGCGGTGTCGCCCGCCTCGAGCTCGACGACCTGCGTCGTCGGGCGGACCGCCCGGAAGCGCTCGCGGTGCTGCGCGGAGACGATCTGGTCATCGGACTCCTGCAGGAGCAGCACGTCGGCCTGGATCCTCGGGGCCAGCGCGACGAGGTTCCAGGGCGCCATCGTCTCCGGCGTGTTGCCGAAGAAGCGCGCCATCTGGTAGGCCACCACGCGGATCCGGTCGTCGCCGGCGACCACCGCCTCGGCCTGGTAGCTGGGGAGGTCGGTCGGCGTGCCGAGGCCGATCACGCAGTTGATCGAGCGCATCCGCGCCGCGGCGACGAGCGCCAGATGCGCCCCGGACGACTCGCCGTACAGGCACAGCGGCCCGTTGCCGGTGCGGCGGGCGAGCTCGGCGCCGACCGCGTCGAGCACGTCCTGCAGCCCGGCCGTGCCCTCGTGATAGTCGATCGACACGACGCGCCAGCCGCGCGCGCGGAAGATGTCGCCGGGACTGTCGAGCAGCAGGCCCTGCGCGTGGGCGTCGTGACCCGCCCAGCCGCCTGCATGGACCATGATCACGGTGCCGCGAGCCGGCCCGCCGGGGTCGCTGGAGATCGGCTTGTGGACCGGGGCAACGGCGGGCGCAGGCGCCGGCCGGGGCTTCAGCAGCGGCAGGTCGAGGGCGCTGGCCTGCGGGGCGCGCACGATGAACATCCCGACGAGCACGAGCAGCGTCGAGAGCCCGACGGCCGCGATGCGAGGGAGCGAGAATCCCATGCGCCACATATCGGTCGATCGGCGCTTCGACGCCCGTCAGCCCCGCGGAGCCCGAACATCCGTCTGCCATCCCGTCCAGTCACCGCGACGAGATTCGCGACCTTGGTCGGTGCAGCGATGCGTGGCGCCCGGCGATCATCGCGAGCATGGTCGAACGAATCCCACACCGACTCGAGCTCAGCAGCCGTGCCCTGGAGAGCCTTCGCCGTCCGCGCAGACGCGCGAGGGCGCGAACGGGACGCGGCTGGGAATGCCCTCGTGTTCGGGCGTTGATGTGCGCCCCACGCCGATGAGGCCGGGACGCACACCGCCGCGTACGCGCGCAAGCGCACGGCGCGGTCGACTACGACCACCACCACGGCCGGTCCGCGTGCTGATTCGCCCGTCCCGCGGCGATCCCCCCGAAGCGGGACAGCGCAAAGCCCCGGACTGACCGCCTGATCACCGGGCGGCGACCCCGTCCAGGTGATCATGAGCCAGCACGGCTGGAACCCGAACCACGCCAGGCGGCGCACCTCCCGGTGCGCCGCTTGCGTTCGCCGGCCGATGCGCCGTCAGTCGTCGCTTCCCGAAGCGGCGACGACGAAGGCTGCGAGCGCCTCGACGTCCGCGTCGCCGATCCGCTGCCCGTAGTCGACGGGCATCAGCATCTCGGGGTAGCCGCCCTCGCGGAAGCCGAGCAGGCCCGACGAGTGCGAGAGCGCGATCGAGGCGAGCGACGGCCCGCAGATCGACAGCGCCCCGAGCACGAACAGCCAGGCGCAGTCGAAGATCAGCGTCAGCACGACGGCGGTCGAGCCGATCGCGTTGACGAGGAACAGCAGGCCGATGATCTCGACCTCGGCATAGCCGCGGTGGTAGAGACGACCATGCTGAAAGCCCGCGACGAGCACGCAGATCGCGGCGAGTGCGAGCAGCACCAGCGCGACCGGAGCCGGACGGGACGGCGCAAGCACGCGCATCATCGGAGGTGACCGTACCCGCATGGCGCCCGTGCGAGCGCTCGCCGGCCACCGCGTGCATCGGCGGCGCGGATGAGGCGCCGGGCTACAGCCCCGGCTGGTGACGCGCGACGAAGCCCTTCGACGAGCGCGATCCCGTGTGCCAGCGCGGCCCCTTGCCACCGGTGCCCGACGTGTCGAGGCGCAGCCCGGCGATCACGGCGTACGTGTGGTCGGCGTTGGCGTAGATCGTCATCCACGTGCCGGGGCCCTGCGCGCCGAACGACGTCAGCCCCGTCGAGTCGCGCGGAGCGCGCAGCAGACCGGCTCCCAGCAGCGCGTAGGAGACGGTGCCCGAGCAGTCATAGGCGCTGTCCTCGACCTTGGCATGACCGCCGCCCCAGCGGTAGGGCTTGCCGACGATGCGGTTCGCCGAGATGATCGCGTCGCGGACCTGCGGGGGCGCGAAGATCGGCACCATCGCGGTCAGCCCGTCCGGAGCGAGCACGGCGTGCGGGGTCGGCGTGACGAGCAGCGGCGGCGGCGCCGGCGGCGGGGCGTCGGACGCCGCGGCGCGCGCCGCGTAGGCGCGCTTGCGCAGCCCGCGCGCCTGCTCGCGCGAGAACCAGCCGTCGACGCGGTGGCCGTGGGCGCGCTCGTAGCGGCGGACCGTCAGCCGCGTCTTGCGACCGAAGTGACCGTCGACGCTCGTCCTGAACCCGGTCAGGGTCAGCCAGCGCTGCAGGACGCGCACGTCCTGCCCGCGGTGGCCCTCGCGCAGGACGCGGTCGCCGAACGCCGCACCGGCCGGCCCCGGCACCGTGGCCCCGAGGCCCGCTACGGCAATCGTCACCGCGCAGACGCGCAGCAGGAATCGAAATCGCACCGCCGTTCCCTCCGTTTCCACAGGCTTCCGAGGTGAGCTGACGGGCTCGCGCTGGAACTGCGCTACACCGGATCACCGGCGATTCGCCCCACGCGCCGCGAACGGCGCACCTGGGTCCCCCGGCCGCCGGCGCATCGGCGCGCCGGCGGTTCAGCCGTTATCTCGGGGATGGAGACACGGACTCCCGCCGGAAGTTTCGGTCCGGCTCGCGAACCCCCGGGCGCGATGCTCGACACGATCACCGCGATCAAAACCGCCGGACGCGCTACGCCTTCGCCCACTCCTTCTTGTGGACGCGCTTGGCCGCCTGGTAGTCGGCGAGCGCCTCTGGGGAGTCGACGTCGCCGAGCGTCGGATGCCACGGCACGAGCCCCTCGGCGGCCTCGATCCCGAACCGCTTGGCGAGCACGCCGCCGAGCGCCTTGATCTTCATCTGGCCGAAGCCGGGCAGCGCGGCGAGGTTCGCGCGCAGCTCGTCGGCGTCGGCGGCATCGGTCCACACGCGGGCGGCGTCGCCGTCGTAGGCGTCGCGCACGTGGACGGCGAGATCGTGGACGCGCTGGGCCATCGCGCCGGGGAAGCGGTGGATCGCCGGGCGCTCGCGGAAGACCGGCTCGAGGTCGGCGTCGGCGAGCGTCGCGGCGTCGATCGAGCCGAGCCGCTCGCGCAGCGCGAGCGGACCGGCGAACGCCTTCTGGACGGTCACCTGCTGATCGAGCACGAAGCCGACGAGCAGCGCCATCGGGTCGCTGGCGATCAGCGCGTTCGCCTCGTCGGATGCGGTGAAGTGCAGTCGATCGGGCACTTGAGGCCGATCGTAACGGCTCACGGCCGGCGCTCCTCCGTCCGGACAGGCGAGCAGGCCGCTTGGGCTACACTTCGGCCATGCGGCCTGAAAATCGTCCCGACGGCCGAACGCGACCGTCCTTCATCGAGCAGGCGCGGCGCGCGCAGATCGTCGAGGCCGCCGCCGAGACGGTCGCCGAGGTCGGCTACGCGCGCGCCTCGCTCGCTCGGATCGCCGACCGCGCCGGGGTCAGCAAGAGCGTCATCTCCTACCACTTCGCCGGCGGCAAGGACGAGCTCCTGATGCAGATGGTGTCGACGTTCTTCGAGGACACCTGGGCGCACATGTCCGAGCGGATCGACGCTCAGACGACGGCGGCGGGCCGGATCAGGGCCTGGGTGGGATCGCAGATGACGTACTTCAGCGCTCATCGGACCCGGTTTCTCGCGATGGTCGCGATCGTCGACGGCCACCGGCTGCCCGACGGCTCCCGGCCGTTCGCCGACGGGATGCAGCAGGAGCTCGACGCGGTCACCGAGATCCTGCGCGAGGGGCAGCGCGACGGCGAGTTCCGGGCGTTCGACGCGTCCGGGTTCGCGACGATCATCATCCGGGCGACCGAGGGCGTCCTCGGCCGCTGGGCCGAGGACGAGGAGACCGACCTCGACGCCCAGACGACGGTCCTGCTCGATTTCATCGACCACGCGATCCGAACGGAGGCGCCATGAACGATCCGCGCGCACCCCAGCCGGCGGTCCGGCTTCGACCGCCCCACAACCGCGTCGAGCGGCGCGCGATCCTGTGGTGGACGCTGCAGTCGCTGGCGTTCTCCGGACCGCTGCTGATCGGCGCGATCGTCGGCTACGTCGTCTGGGAGGACGCCCGGCCCTGGCTGCTCGCCGCGGTGATCGGCGCCGCGATCCTCGCGCTCGTCGGCGTCGTCGTCGAGCCCGGCTGGCGCTACGCCGTGCATCGCTGGGAGGCCACCGACGAGGCCGTCTACGCGCTGACCGGCTGGCTCGTCCGCGAATGGCGCGTCGCGCCGGTCTCGCGCATCCAGACCGTCGACGCGGTTCGCGGGCCGGTCGAGCAGGCGCTCGGCCTCTCGACGCTGCGGGTGACGACGGCGTCGTCGAAGGGCGCGATCGACATCGGCGGGCTGGACAAGGACGTCGCCGCAGCGGTCGCCGAGCGCCTGACCACCGCTGCCCAGCTGACGACCGGGGACGCGACGTGAGCACGGAGCCTCCCGGCCACGAGGATGGCGCTGGCGCCGTCGCCGCCGGCGACGCGCCATGGCAGCGCCTGCACAGCCGGATGATCTGGGTCGACGCGGTGCAGACACTGCTGTCGCTGGTGCCGGCCGGGGTCGCGCTGTGGGTCGTCGGCTTCGAGCAGGGCATCGGCAGCCTGTGGCCGGTGGTCGCGATCGCCGTGTTCGGCGTCCTCGGCGCCGTCAGCGACAGCCTGCGGTGGATCTTCACGCGCTACCGCGTGACCGACGAGTACGTCGAGCTGCGCAGCGGTGTCTTCGTGCGCCGCTACCGATCGATACGGCGCGACCGGATCCGCAGCGTCGACGCCGAGGCGAAGCTGCGTCACCGGCTCTCCGGGCTGCGGGTGCTGAAGATCGGCGCCGGCCAGCAGTCGGCCGCGGGCGAGTCGGCGCTGAGCCTCGACGCGGTGGTCAAGCAGGACGCCGAGCGGCTGCGCCGCGCCCTCCTGCGCGGTCCGGACCGGCCGGTCGCCGACGACCTCGATGAGGCGGACGGCGCCGCCGGCGACGCGGCCGCCCAGGAGCGCGAGCACGAGCACGTCTTCGCCCGGCTGCGCCCCGAGTGGGTGATCTTCAACATGTTCAACGTCTGGGCCTACGTGATGGCGCTCGGCCTGCTGTGGGGCGCCTATTGGGTGACCACGATGTTCGGTCTCGACGTTGGGGGCTTCGTCGAGGGCCTGCTCGACTGGGAGGCGCTCGGGTGGGGCTGGACGATCGCGATCGGCGCGCTCGTCGTCGGCATCGTCGGCGTCGTCGGCCTGGCGCTGAACTTCTTCACCGAGTACTGGAACTTCGAGCTGGCGCGGGTGCCCGGCGAGAAGGGCACGCTGCTGCGGACCCGGCGGGGACTGTTCAAGACGCGCGAGGTCAACCGCGACGAGAACCGGATGCGCGGGATCCAGATCTCCGAGCCGCTGCTGTGGCGCTGGATGGGGATGGCGGATACGAACGTCGTGACGACGGGACTCTCGGTGTGGTCGATGGCACAGCCCACCACGATCCTGCCGCGCGGCCCGATCGGGGTTGCGCGGCCGGTGGCGGCCGCCGTCCTCGACGTGCCGGCGAGCCCGCTCGACGTCCCGCTGCGCCGCCACCCGCGCGCCGCGCTGCGACGGCGGCTGTGGTGGGCGACGCTGTGCAGCGCGATCGTCACCGCCGTGCTCGGCTGGCTCGCGGTGACGGACGTCGTGGCGCCGGCCGCGCTGTGGGCCGGCGTCGCGCTCTGGCCCGTCGCGCTCGGCTGCGCCGCCGTCGCCTACCGGGCGCTCGGGCACGCGATCGCCGGCGACTACCTCGTCGTGCGGTCGGGTCTGGTGAGCCGGGCGACGACGGCGCTGCAACGCCCGGCGGTGAGCACGATCGTGCTCCGTCAGTCGCTCTTGCAACAGCGGCTCGGGCTGAAGACGGTGTCCGCTATGACGGCGGCCGGATACGGGGGCTACGACGCACCCGACGTGGCCGCCGACGAGGCGATCGGGTTCGCGGCCGACGCCGCGCCGGGCCTGCTGGAGCCGTTCCTCGTGCGTCCCGACGATCCCCTCGAGCACGGGCCGGAGACCCCCGTCAGATGACCGGCCGCACGCCGCCCTCCGGCGGCCACTCGATGCGCTGCACGTCCTCCGGCAGCCGACCCTCCTCGTCGAGCTTTCCGAGATGGGCGGCCAGCGTCGCCGTGGCCGCGAGTCGCAGGCTCGCCGGGGCGTCGTCCCAGACGCGGTCGAGCAGCTCGTCGGTCGTGCGCAGCCCGTCGTGCAGGGCGGCGACGAGGCGGCGCTCGCGGTCGGCGCGGTGGGCGAGGTAGCGGTCGATCAGCGCGGCGGGATCGTCGACCGGCGGGCCGTGGCCGGTGCACAGCAGCTCGAGCCTCATCGCGCGCAGGCGCCGCAGCGCCGCGAGGTAGCCGCGCAGCGCGCCGGGGTCGGGCGCGACGAAGACGCTGCTCTGCGCGAGCACGGCGTCGCCGGTGAAGCAGACCGCGCCGCCCGTCACGAACGCGAGGTGGTCGGTCGCGTGGCCCGGCGTGGCGACGACCTGCAGCGGGCCGAACGCGTCGCCGTCGGCCAGCAGGACGTCGGCGTCCTGCCAGCGCGCGGCAGCGACCGGCACGCCGCCCGCCCCGTCGCGCACCGCCGCC
>JAUYGN010000043.1 GCA_030690545.1 Solirubrobacteraceae bacterium | reverse complement strand
GCAGCCCGCCGCGCCGGCGCCCGCCCCGCCGCCGGCTGCGGGGGATGGCGTACGAGCTCTCGGCGACGGCGTCAGCGGCGCCGTCGGGGGCGTCGGCACGGCGCTGGCCGACATCGTCGAGCCGCTCGCGCCGCCGATCAGCAGCGCCGTGCAGACGGTGATCAACCTCGTCGCCGAGTTGCTGAAGGGCGCGACGAACGCGCTCGGCAGCACGGTCGACGACCTGATCGTCGTCGAGTAGCAGCTCGCTCGGCCGCGGTCGACGGCTTCGCCCGCCGCCTCGCGAGGAGCCGCGGCTCAGCTGAACGCGAGCGCCAGCGGGCGCTCGAGCAGCGCGCGGATGCGGGCGAGGAACTCGGCGGCGTCGGCGCCGTAGAGGATCCGGTGATCGCAGGCGAGCGTGACGCTCATCGTGTGGCGCGCGACGAGCTCGCCGTCGTCGCCGACGACTGCGCGCCTGGCGAGCGCGCCGACGGCGAGGATCGCCGCCTGCGGCGGGTTGATGACGGCGGTGAAGTCGGTCACGCCGTACATGCCGAGGTTCGAGACGGTGAACGTGCCGCCGCTGAGCTCGGGCGGCGTGACCGCCTGCGTCCGGACGCGCTCGGCGAGCGCGCGCGTCTCGCGGGCGATCTCGCGCAGCGACTTGCGGTCGGCGTCGAAGACGGTCGGGACGACGAGCGCGTCCGTGGCGGCGACGGCGACGCCGACGTTGATGCGGCCGTAGAGCTCGAAGCGGCCGTCGCGGTAGCTGCCGTTCGCGCGCGGGAACTCGCGCAGCGCGAGCGCGCTCGCCTTGACGACCATGTCGTTGTAGGAGGGAGCGTCGCCGCCGAGCGCCTTGAGCTCGGCGCGCAGCGCGACGCAGGCATCCATGTCGATCTCGGTGCGCAGCTCGAAGGTGGGGATCGTCGCGCGCGACTCGGCCATCCGGCGGGCGATCAGCCCCTGGACGCGCGTCAGCTCCTGCACGGTGACGTCGCCCTTGGCGGTGCCGGTCTCCGTCACGGCGGTCGGCGGTGACGCGGGGGCGGCCGCTGCGCCGGTCGACGCGGGCGCCGCGGCGGCCTCGGGAGCGGCCGGCGTCTCGGCGGGCGCCGGCGCCGGCGGATGCTTGGCGGCCTGCTCGATGTCGCTCTTGACGATCCGCCCGCCGGGGCCGGTGCCGGTCACGAGCTGCAGGTCGAGGCCGTGCTCGCGAGCGAGGCGGCGGGCCAGCGGCGACGCCTTGACGCGGCCCTCGCGGCGGCCTGCCGGTGGCGCGGCCGGCCGCGGGGGCTCGGCCGGCGTGGCCGGAGCGGAGTCGGCGCTCGGGTCGGCCTGCGCGTCGGGTTGCGGCGGTGCCTCGGTCGTGGGCTGTGCCGGCGCTGCCTGTTCTTCGTCGGGCTGCGGCTCGGCCTCGGGCTTCGCCGCCGCCTTCGTGCTCGCGCCGTCGTCGCCGTCGAGGTGCGCGATCACGCTGCCGATCGGCAGCGTGTCGCCCGCCTCGGCGACGATCTTCAGCACGCCGGCGGCGTCGGACTCGTAGGTCAGCGTCGCCTTGTCGGTCTCGATCTCCGCCAGCGGCTCGCCGCGCGCGACCGCGTCGCCGTCGGCCTTCAGCCACTTGAGGATCGTGCCCTCCTCCATCGAGTCCGACAGCCGCGGCATGACGATCTCGGTCACGGGCGATCCTTGAACGTCGCGACGACGGCGTCGATCACCTGTGGCTCGTGCGGGAAGGCGATCTGCTCGAGCGGCTTGGAGTAGGGCATCGGCACGTCGGCGCCCGTCACGCGCTGGATCGGGGCGTCGAGGTCGTCGAAGGCCTGCTCCTGCACGAGCGCGGCGAGGTTCGCGCCGACGCCGCCGTGCGGCCAGCCCTCCTCGACGATCACGAGGCGGTTGGTCTTGCGTACGGAGGTGAGGATCGTGTCGAGATCGAGCGGGCGCAGCGTGCGCGGGTCGATGATCTCGGACTCGATGCCGTGCTCCTCGCTCAGCGTCTTCGCCGCGCGAGCGGCGGTCAGCGCCATCCGCGAGATGCCGACGATCGTCACGTCCGAGCCCTCGCGGCGGATCGCCGCCTCGCCGAAGCGGACCGTGAAGTCCTCGTCGTCGGGGACCTCGCCGCGCTGGCCATAGAGGTACTCGTGCTCGATGAAGACGACCGGGTTGTCGTCGCGGATCGCCGACTTCAGCAGTCCCTTCGCGTCGGCGGCCGTCGTCGGCACGGCGACGAGCAGACCGGGGACGTGGAGGTAGAGCGCCTCCCAGGAGTGCGAGTGCGTCGGCCCGAGCTGGTGGCCGGCGCCTTGGGGCATGCGCACGACGAGCGGCACCTTCACCTGGCCGCCGAACATGTAGCGGATCGAGGCCGCGTGGTTGACGATCTGGTCCATCGCCAGCAGCGAGAAGTTGATCGTCATCAGCTCGACGACCGGGCGCAGGCCGGTCATCGCGGCGCCGACGCCCATCCCGACGATCGTGTTCTCGGAGATCGGGGTGTCGCGCACGCGGCGCTCGCCGAACTCGTCGAGCAGGCCGGCGGTGACCTTGAAGGCGCCGTTGAAGACGCCGATGTCCTCGCCCATCAGCAGCACGTCGGGGTCGCGCTCCATCTCCTCGCGCAGGGCGGCGTTGAGCGCCTCGCGGTAGCGCATGACGGCCACGACTAGTCCTCGTCTCGCTGGGCGTCGTCGGTCGGCGTCGGCGCTGCCGCGCCGCCGCCGTCATCGCCGCCGCTGGCTTCGGCGTGCTCGGCGGACTGCGGCAGGTCGGCGCGATCCATCCCGTGCTCGTCCTCGCCGCGGTGCGGCGTCGGCGTGCGCTCGTCGACGGAGTACCAGCCGCGGACCTGGTCGCCGAGCACGTAGATGTCGTCGTAGAGGTCGTTCGGCGACGGGTGCGGCGAGGCGTCGGCGAACGCGACGGCCTGGTCGATGCGCTCGACCGTCTCGCGGTCCATCGTCTCGCGCTCGTCCTCGCCGAGGATGCCCGCTTGCACGAGCTGGTCGCCGAAGACGGCCAGCGGGTCGCGCTTGCGCCACTCGTCGACCTGCTCCTTCGTGCGGTACTCCTCGGGGTCGGCCATCGAGTGGCCGCGGAAGCGGTAGGTGACCGCCTCGACGAGCACCGGCTGGCGCTCCTCGCGCGCGATCTTCAGCGCCTCGGTCGTCACCTTGTACGTGTCGGCGATGTCCATCCCGTCGCAGCGCATGCCGGGCACGCCGAAGCCCTCGCCCTTGCGCAGCAGGTCGGTGACGGCCGAGTGGCGCTCGAGCGCCGTGCCCATGCCGAACTGGTTGTTCGTGATCATGAAGACGACGGGCAGGCTCCACAGCGCGGCGAGGTTCATCGTCTCGCCGAAGGTGCCCTGATTCGACGCGCCGTCGCCGAACTGGCACAGCGTGGCCTCGTCGAGGCCGAGGTAGTCCGAGGCGAGCGCGAAGCCGGCGGCGAGCGGGAGGTTGCCGCCGACGATCCCGTAGCCGCCCATGAAGCGCTTCTCGAGGTCGAACATGTGCATCGAGCCGCCACGGCCCCGGCAGAGCCCGTCGACGCGGCCGAACAGCTCGGCCATCACGCGATCGGGATCGCTGCCGCGCGCGAGCGCATGGCCGTGGGAGCGGTACGTCGAGATGAGGTAGTCCTGGTCGCGCAGCGCGCGGGTCGAGCCGACGATCGTCGCCTCCTCGCCGATCGCGAGGTGCAGGAAGCCGCCGACCTTGGCCTTCGCGTACATCTCGCCGGCGCGCTCCTCGAAGCGGCGGATCAGCATCATCGTCCGCAGCCACTCGATCGCGACGTCGGGCTCGGGGAGCTCGGACGGATCGGTGGATGGCGCGACGCGCTCGGTCATCGAAAGCTGGAGAGTACCGTCCGCTCGCCGTCGGTCACTCCGGGCGCGCCGCGGCCTTGACGAGACCGCTCTCGTAGGCGAGCACGACGAGCTGGGCGCGGTCGCGCGCGCTGAGCTTCATCAGGATGCGGCTGACGTGGGACTTCGCGGTCGCGGGACTGATCACGAGTCGCTGCGCGATCTCGGCGTTCGTCAGACCCGTGGCGACGAGGATCAGCACCTCGTGCTCGCGCGCGGTGAGCTCGTGCAGCTCGGCGGGGCCGTGACGCTCGTGTGCCGGCCGGGCGACGAACGCGGCGATCAGCCGGCGCGTGATGCTGGGCGAGAGCAGCGCGTCGCCGCGGGCGACGACGCGGACCGCGCCGCGCAGCTCGTCGGGCTCGACGTCCTTGAGCAAGAAGCCGCTGGCGCCGGCATGCAGCGCGTCGAAGACGTAGTCGTCGAGGCCGAACGTCGTCAGGACGATCACGCGAACGCCGGCGAGCGCCGGGTCGGCGGCGATCCGGCGAGTCGCCTCGAGGCCGTCCATGACCGGCATGCGAATGTCCATCAGCACGATGTCGGGCGGGTCGTCGCGCATGCGCTCGAGCGCCTCGGCGCCGTTGGATGCCTCGCCCGTCACCTCGATGCCGTCACCGCGCTCGAGCAGCGCCCGGAAGCCGGATCGCACGAGCGTCTGGTCGTCGACGACGAGCACCCGGATGCTCATGCGGTCGCCTCCGGCAGCGGGATCCGCGCGACGACGCGAAAGCCGCCGCTCGCGGCGGGTCCCGCCTGCAGGGTCCCGCCGAACGCCGCCGCTCGCTCGCGCATGCCGATCAGGCCGTGCCCGGTGACCTGCGCCGCTCCGTCGAGGCCGCGCCCGTCGTCCTGCACGAGCACGGTGAGCGCATCGCGCTCGTATCGCAGCGTCACCGTCGCCGAGCGCGCTCGCGCATGGCGCACGACGTTCGTCAGCGACTCCTGCACGATCCGGTACGCGGTCAGGTCGACGGCGGCGGGCAGCGTGCGCGTTCGTCCCGCAACGTCGACCTCGACCTGCACGCCCGCTCTGACGGCCATGTCGGTGAGGACTCCGAGCTGGGCGAGGCCCGGCTCGGGGGCGCGCGGCGCGTCCGAGTCGTCTTCGCGCAGCACGCCGACGGTGGCCCTCAGCTCTGCGATCGCCTGTGAGCTGTGGTCGCGAATCGCCCGCAGCGCGCCTTCGGCCTGCAGCGGCGATTCGCCGACGACGTCCGCGGCGACGCGCGCCTGGACGCCGATCGCCGTGATCGTGTGGGCCAGGACGTCGTGCAGCTCACGAGCGATCCGCAGTCGCTCCTGCTCGATGCGGCGGGCGGTCTCGCGCGCGCGGTCCTCCTCGGCGCGCTGCAGGCGCAGGCGTACCTCGTCGGTCCAGGCGCGGCGGTTGCGGATCGCCTCGCCGAGCAGCACGACGGCCGTCAGCAACGCCACGTCGGCCAGCGTGTTCGTTCCGATGACCGACGCCAGGTCGGTGTCCTCGGCCAGCGTCTGCCAGCCGACGCCGAACAGCATGATCCCCGCCAGCAGCAGCGCCGTCGCGATGCGGTGGCCGGCGACGACGGCGGTGTAGGCGGCGACCGTCAGCGCCACGGCCGGGGAGAAGGCCGGATAGTCCAGCCCGTAGTAGGCGAACAGCGCGCCGACCGAGCCGATCAGGACGCCGATCGGGAAGCGGCGCCGGGCCAGCAGCAGCGCGCCGACCGCGATCCCCAGCAGATATGCGAGCTGATCCGGCGCGCGGGTCGCCTCGGCCTCCTCGGCGACCGAGACGGTCAGCACCATCGCCGCGGCGACCGCCGCCGCGAGCGCAGCGTCGACGGCCCGCGGTGGGATGTCGTGGCGCCACGGCTGTCGGTCGCCGACCATCTCCTCCGGCACGGTACGCCGTGCCGCGACGGGCGTCATCGTCCTGGCGGCGTACGCCGCGGGACGGAGGCGGCCGCCCGCGCCCGACCGCGGACGCATGCGAAGACGCCTCTCCGGGCCGATGTCGGCGGCGTTCGCGCGCCCCATCATCGAGCCATGCTCATCGACGCGCCGCTCGCCGCACAGCAGAGCTGGCCCGAGGCCGCGGTCGCGATCGCCGGCGTCGCGCTCGTCGGCAGCGTCGTCGTGGTCGTCGTCTGGCAGACGCTTGCCGCCTGGCGTGCGCATGTCGCCGCCGGGCGCGAGCAGGCCTACCGCGAGCTCGCCGAGCAGCTGGCCGACGAGCTGCAGCAGCTCAACGAGCTCCTGCGCGATCGCGATCCGACACGATGATGACGAAGGTCGCGCTCGCGGCGGCGACCCTGCTCGTCGGGGCCGCCGCGGTCGCGGGCGTCGTCTGGTCGGCCGCCGACGTCGACACCGTCGGCAGGCATCGCTTCGAGCAGGAGCTGAGGATCCCGCCGCTGCTGGCGCCGCGCACCGATGCCGCCGGGCGCAAGGTGTTCGACCTCGATCTGCGGTCCGGCCGGTCGGAGCTCCTGCCGGGCACGCGGACCGAGACCTGGGGCGTGAACGGGCCGCATCTCGGGCCGACGCTGCGCGCCTCGCGCGGCGACACCGTGCTGATGCGCGTTCGCAACCGGCTGCCCGAGGCCACCACGCTGCACTGGCACGGCATGCACCTTCCCGCGCACGCCGACGGGAGTCCGCATCAGCCGGTGGCGCCGGGGGCGACCTGGATGCCGTCGTGGAAGATCGACCAGCCGGCCGCCACGCTCTGGTATCACCCGCATCCCCACGACCGCACGGCCGATCACGTCTACCGCGGCGTCGCCGGCCTGTGGATCCTCGACGATCCGCAGGCCCGGATGGCCGAGCTCCCCGAGCGCTACGGCGTCGACGACATCCCGCTGATCCTGCAGGACAAGCGGCTCGACGACGACGGCCGGCTGGACTTCGGCCAGCACGCGATCAGCCCGATCGGCCGGCTCGGGGACACGGTGCTCGTCAACGGCACCCACGACCCGCACCTGCGCGTCCGCCATCGCCGCGTCCGCCTGCGCCTGCTCAACGCGTCGACCGCCAGGGTCTACAACGTCGGCTTCGCCGACGACCGCGACTTCACGCTCGTCGGCACCGACAGCGGCCTGCTCGAGCGCCCCGAGCGCGTGCGCCGCATCCAGCTCTCCGTCGGCGAGCGCGCGGAGCTCGTCGTCGCCGTCCGGCCCGGCGAGCGCATCGTGCTGCGCAGCCACCCTCCGGAGCTCGGCACGGACGTCTTCAACAATCGCTTCGCCGGCGGTGCCGACACGCTCGAGCTGCTCGAGCTGAGAGCCGCCGAGACGCTGGTCGAGGGTCCCGAGCCGCCCGCCCGACTGGCGGACCACGAACGGCTCGACCTCGCCGCTGCGAGGACGCGCCGCTTCGAGCTGTCCGGCTCGGCGAGCATCAACGGCCGGCGGATGGACATGGACCGCATCGACGACGTCGTCGCACTCGGGAGCACCGAGATCTGGGAGGTGCACAACCGCGCTGGCATCCCGCACAACTTCCACGTCCACGACATTCACTTCCGCGTACTCGGCGAAGGTGGGCGGCGACCGCCGGCACACCTGCGCGGATGGAAGGACACGGTCTACGTCGCGCCCGGCGAGACGGTCCGCTTCGCCGCGCGCTTCACCGACTACGCCGATCCGAGGACGCCGTACATGTTCCATTGCCACATCCTCGAGCACGAGGATCGCGGCATGATGGGCCAGTTCGTCGTCGTGCAGCCGGGCGACGAGCCGGAGCACCTCGGCGACCATCCCTGAATCGCCTGCCTGCTGCCAGCCAGGCGAGCGCGGGTATCGTCAGCGGCGATGGGCGCGCTTCGTGTCATGACCGCGCAGGAGAGCGATCTGCGCCAGCGAGATCGCCGCGGGCAGGCACTCGGCTGAGGACATGCGCCGGTGCTCGGCGATCGCGCGCGCGTCGTTCCAAGTCTGCTGTTTGATCGGCTTGTCCGGAACGTTCACGGCAACCAAGCCTACGCTGGCGCCGGTCAGTCCTCGGGGATGCGGATGGGGTCGGTCTCGGCCGCGTCGGCGGCGCACCAGCGGTCGACGAACTCCTCGACGTCGAGCACCGACAGATCCTCGCGCAGGCGGCGGGCGCGCCTGGCCGCCTCGGGCGCCGCGAGGTCCCAGAACAGCACGACCTCGCCTGAGGCGATGTCGACGACCTCGATGTGGTCGACGCGTGCCGGATCGAGCTGCGCCGGCCTGCGTCCGGCGCGCGTGTACAGCAGCCGGTAGTGACGGTTGGCTCTCATCGACGTGCAACGTAGCTCGTCGGGACGCGGCGGGTGCCGATCATGGCCGATCGCGTGCGCACGGCGATCCGGGAGGGGACGCTGCGCGCGACGCGCGGACAGGCTGATGCCCGCGCTCATGCCGCCAGCGCGCCGAGTGCTTCGCGTTGTCGCGCGCGCCAGAGCTCGACCGCGTCGGCGAGCGCGCCGTCGATCTCGTCCTGCGCCACGGGCCGGGCACCTTCGGCCGTCACGACGTACATCTGGATCGGCGGGCCGAGGTAGACGGCGGCGACGTCGATCGCATCGGCGACGGTGCGATAGGCGACCATCTTCGCCTGCTCGACGGTGAGCTCGCCGGCGCCCAGGTGCGCGATCGAGCGGACGGTCAGCTCGGCGAAGATGTCCCCGCTGCCGATCGCCGCATGGCGCTCGTGGAACTGGTGATCGCTGCCCGTCCGCGGGATCGACAGGATCCGTGGACCGGTCGCGTCGCACCAGCAGAACAGGCACGCGAGCTCCGGCGGCTCCGCGCCGCCGAACGGGACGAAGTCGCGCATCGCAGCCTGCTGCAGGGGCGTCACGACGGACGCCAGCCGGCGCCGCAGCTGGCCGGCGTCGCCGGCGTGTCCGTTGAGCGCTCCAAGCTCCGCCTGCAGCGTCTGCTGCAGCCCGATGCTGCCGGCCGAGCCCCACGCGACGCGGCCGCCGATGTCGAACAGCTTGCGAACGGGTGCCCGCGTCGGCTGACCGGCCGCGTCGCTCGTCGCCTGGCCGTCGGACGCCAGCACGACGCCCGCGTCGCAGCGCAGCGCGACGACGAGCGTCATGCCGGCCTCCGGAAGACCGATCGCACGGCGTAGGCGGGATAGCGCTCGTAGACCTGCTCGAGCAGCTCCGCGAAGCTCAGACCGCTGATCTCGCGGCGGAGCGCATCGACCTGCGCGAGCGCCTCCGGGTGATCGCGCCCAGCGCGCCGCCGGAGCTGCGCGGCCCGCTCCCTGCCGGTCGCGGTGAGCGTGAGCAGCTGCCAGCTGGCGCCCGCGACCGGCGTCGCGTCGAGCCGGTGCTCGCCGCGCAGACGCCGGACGTCGCGATACAGGTCGCGGCTCATCGGACCGTAGGCGTACGGCTCGAAGGCGTAGCGCGCGGACGCGGCGAGCGGCGCCTGCATCGCGAGCAGGAACATGCCCTTCTGCACCCGCACCGGGTCGAGCGCGTCGCCGGGCGCGGCGGCGAGGAAGACGAGCAGCCAGTCGCAGCGAAGCATCCATCCAACCGTATGCGGCGTGCTGTGTCAGCGCAGCACGTCTCTGCGACAAGAGCGCGTCATCTCTCCGCGTCGTCCTGCGCGTCGTAGTGGCGAGCGATGTCGGCGGTGTCGACGCCGATGCCACCGGCGAGGCGGGTGATCGCCTCCCAGCTCGGGTTGCGGGCGCCGCGTTCGATGTCCGAGATGTAGGTGGGGTGCAGGCCGGAGGCG
>JAUYGN010000039.1 GCA_030690545.1 Solirubrobacteraceae bacterium | reverse complement strand
GCGCGCCGCCGCCGAGCGCACGCCGACCACCGGCGACTGGGTCGCGCTCGACGGCGACGGCGTGATCGCCGCGGTGCTCGAGCGCCGCGGCACGGTCGTGCGCCGCGCGGCCGGCGCGCCGGTCACGAGCCAGGTGCTCGCCGCGAACGTCGAGCTCGTGCTCGTCGTCGAGCCGCTGCCCGAGCCCAACGAGCGTCGCTGCGAGCGGATCGTCGCGCTGGCGGCTGCCGGCGGGGTGCCGGCAGCGCTCGTGCTGACGAAGGCCGACCTCGACCCGGCGGGCGGCGCGTCGGCGCGCGCGATGGCGCGCCGGCTCGGCCTCGCCGACGGCGTCGCCGTGAGCATCCACGACCCCGACTCGATCGCGCCGCTGGACGCGCTGCTGGAGCGCGACACGACGAGCGTGCTGCTCGGTCCGTCCGGCGCCGGCAAGTCGACGCTCGTCAACGCGCTGATCGGCTACGAGCGCCAGGCGATCGGCGCCGTCAGCGAGCACAACGGCGGGCGCGGGCGCCACACGACGGTGACGCGCGACCTGCTGACGCTGCCGACGGGCGCGCTGCTGATCGACACGCCGGGGATCCGCGAGGCCGGCCTGTGGGAGGCCGGCGGCGTCGTCGAGACGTTCGCCGACGTCGAGGAGCTCGCCGCGCGCTGCCGCTTCTCGGACTGCTCGCACAACGGCGAGCCGGGCTGCGCGGTGCGCTCGGAGGGCGATCCGGCGCGGGTCGCGGCCTGGCGCAAGCTCCAGCGCGAGCAGGCCTGGATCGACGACCGGCGCGCCGCGACGCTCGCCCGCGAGAAGCTCCAGCGAGGCTACGGCCGCGTCCAGCGCGAGGCGCGGCGGGCCAAGAGCGGGCGCTGAGTCGGCCGCAGCAGCAGCTCGGTCCGCGCCTGGCGGTGCGCGTTTCAACACGAGAGCGGTTGAAAAGCGCACCGCGAGCGTCTACGCGCCAGCTCTGCCCTGCATGAGGTCCAGGCAGACGACGCAGTACGGCCACGGCGGGTTCCACGGCCAGCCGGTCACGTCCTTGCCGCACAGCGCGGTGTCCGGATCCTCCTCCGTCACGATGTGGCAGATCTCCTCGCCATGGTCGCGCGGGCCGTCGACGCGGCGCTCCTGTTCGACTGTCCGAGGCATCGCCTCCTGAACAGGGTGCCAGGCACGCCTCCCGCGCGCCACCCCGCGTCTCGTACAATCCGCCGCCCTGAGGGCGCGTAGCTCAGTGGGAGAGCGCTCGCTTCACACGCGAGAGGTCGCAGGTTCGAAACCCGCCGCGCCCATCCTCCGGTCGCCGGAACCGCAACGTCCCGAATCGCGGTGCCAGCGGCGTCGTTGCCGCCGAACCCCGCCGATGGCCTATTGGATGGCCCAAGCCCCATCGGCAGGGCACGATATGGGTGCGTGCGATTCGCTTGAGGGACGGTTCGAGGCGGGCGGGTTCGGACGGCCTGTCAGCCGCCGCGCGGCACGAAGCGGCCCTGGAGCCGCCAGACGCCGGTGAAGTTGCGGAACGGGCCCGAGGAGACGTGGCTCGCCCAGCTGAGCGTGTAGCGGCGCGTGCGCGGGTCGTAGGTCCCCGTGAGGGTCGACGTGAGGCCGGGACGGCTGCCGCCGGGCTTCGGCGTCCCCTGGTTGAACCATTGCGAGTTCCACGCCGCGGTCAGCGACGAGAGCTGGCCGCTGAGCCGGCGGCCGCGGGCCTGGATGCGCGGCGCGGAGACGCGCCGTCCGGTCGTCGTGCCGGGCGTGCGGGCGAACGTCCCGAGGCTGAAGCTCACGCCGCCGAAGCGCGCCGGCTGGATGATGCGGTTCAGGCGGGCGTTGCCGGCGCGGTCGAAGGCGCCTGCCACCGGGCCCTGGAAGCGCCCGCTGACGAGGCCGCCGCCGGTGCCGGGGCGCAGCAGCGTGACCGTCTGGCGCGCGCAGGTCGAGTCCGGGTTGTCGAAGTAGGGGCCGCGCGCGATCGAGCCGGTCGGCTCGACGAGGCGGAAGTAGCTCCCCTGCGGCGTGCCGCTGGCCGTGCAGGTGCCGGGAAGGATCCGGAACGTCCCGTCGAGCGTCCGGGTGGCCTGCGCCGCGGCCGGGGAGGCGGCGACGACCGCGACGAGGAGCGCGCCGACCGCCGCGCCCGTGAGCTTGAGGAAGGAGTGCATGGTCGTAAACTACACGAATCTGATAGACATTAGGCGCGTTCCTAGCTCGACGGGAGACCCAGTGCATCGACGACTCATCCTGACCGCCGTCCTCGCGACCGTTCTCGGAGCCGCGATCACCGTCGCCGCGACGCTGAGCGGCAGCGGGGCGCAGGCGTCGAGCGCGGCGGCGCAGTACGAGGCCTGGTACCTCGACCAGACCGACACCCGTCCCGGCTACGGCGGGCTCCTGCACATCCACTCGGGACCGGACTTCATCTCCGGGCGCAACCGCACCGCCGACACGATCGACCTCGGCGGTCAGGTCAGCGACTTCTGCCGCGACCGCACGGGCGCCAATCCCGTGCGCCCACACATGCTCGCGTTCAACGGCGGCGACGTGCTCGGCGTCGACAAGGGCCGCTTCGCGATCATCGCGTGGGTCGTCAGCGGCCACGTCTCGATCCACGACGCGCGCACGCGCGAGATCATCGAGTGCCTGCGGACGACGCCGGGCTCGGGCGGCGCGCGCCAGGCGCACGCGGCCTGGCCGACCTCCGACGAGCGCCACCTCATCGTCGCCAACCAGAACGGCAAGCTCGTGCAGCGCATCCGCACGGACTACGCCAACCGCCGCTTCGCGTTCGAGCCCGCAGCGACGCTCAGCCTGTACGAGGGCACGACTCCCAACGGCGTGCCGATCCAGGCGCCGGGCATCCGTCCCGACAACGCCCCGATCTGCATCCGGCCGGTGCTGTACCGCGGCAAGCACTCGTTCGTCTCGCTGCGCGGCGGCGGCGCGCTCGTGATCGACCACACGGCGACCCCGATGCGGATCCTCGCCGAGTGGGACAAGGCCCACGTCGACGACAACGGCTGCGGCCAGATCGAGTCGCGCGGGAAGTTCTTCTTCAACGCAGGCGCGACCGGCCTCCCGACCGATCGCGACGGCCACACGGTCTACGCCGTCACGCTGGAGGATCTCAGCGAGTCCCCGCTGCCGCCGAACACGCCGCGACCGCGGGTCGTCTACAACCGGACCGGCGAGGTCGACGCGCACGGCTTCGCGCTCGTCCGCGGCGGCAAGCACGTGCTTGCGGTCGACCGCCAGCTCAACGACCTGACCGTCTTCGACACCGAGACCGAGACCGTCGCCGGACGGATCGCGCTCGAGGGGCCGCTCTCCAGCGACCCGGCGCCCGACCTCGCGTCTCCGGCGCCCGACGGCGACCACGTCTTCGTGACGCTGCGCGGGCCGACGCCGCTGAGCGGCGGCCATCCGGCGACCGGCAACACCCCGGGCATCGGCCTGATCCGGCTCGACCGCAGCGGCGGCACCGGCGGCAGCTTCGTCGCGCTCGCCGCCGCCCGGCGGTCGGACGACCGACCGCCCGATCCCCACGGCATCGGCGTGCGCGTGAACCGCGCGCCGTCGCCGAGCCGGCTCAGCCTGTCGGCGAGCGGGCGCTCGACGCGGCTGGCGGCCGTCCGCCGCCGCGGCATCCCGGTCGCAGTCACGACCGACAGAGCGGCGACGATCCGCGTCACGGTCCGCGTGCGCCCGGCGCTCGCGCGCGCGCTCAAGATCCCGCAGATCCTCGGCGTCGCGACGCGACGCGTCGGCCGCGCCGACGACGTCGAGATCCGCGTGCCCCTGACGAAGACCGCCCGAGCCCGCCTGAGCGGCCGCTCCCCGCGGTTCAACGCGACGGCGTCCGTCCTCGCCACGCCCGCCGACGGCGGCGGTCGCGCCCCGGCCCGGACGACGGTCCGCATCACGCGCTGACTGACCTACCTCGCTGCTTCGTGTGCTGGGAAGCGCTCAGGTCCGCCCGCTCGCTCGGGCGAGCACGGGTGCCCCCGGTCGCGGGCGTCAGCGCGGGACGAAGCGGCCGGTCAGGGTCCAGAACCCGACGAAGTTGTTGAACGCGCCGCCCTGCACGCGGCTGCTCCAGCGCAGGACGAAGCGGCGCGTGCGCGGGTCGTAGCTGCCGATCGCGCGCAGGCCCGAGGCGCCGGGCTTTGGGGTCCCCTGGTTGAAGTACGTGCCGTTCCAGCCCGCCGTCACCCCGGCGAGGTGGCCGCGCAGCCGCTGCCCCGAGCGGACGATCGCCGGCACCGAGTTGCGGCGCCTGGACTGCGGATCGACCGCCAGCGTCATCAAGCCGAAGCGGATGCCCGCGAAGGGGATCGGGCGGATGATCGCCGCGGCGCGCGAGTTGCCGTCGCGGTCGAACGGGCGACCGGCGGGGCGCTGGTAGCGGTCGCTCACCAGACCGCCGGCCGTGCCCGGCCGGATCAGCGTGTAGGTCTTGTCGCGTGCCGGCGAGTCCGAGTTGCGAAAGAACGCGCGGCCGCCCGGGAAGCGCAGGCGGAAGTGCGACCCGCTGACGCCGGAGGCCGTCACGCGACCCGGCTCGATCTGAAACGTGCCGTGCATGCGGGCCGCGTCGGCGGGGGCCGCGGGTCCCGCGAGCAGCGCCGCGGCGCCGAGCGCCGCGAGGCCGGCGAGGCGCGGCGGGGTGCAGGTCATGGGGGTGCAGGTCATGCGGGCGCGGCTCCTCCGGTGAGCGGGTCAGACGCGCGACGGCGACGCCCGCCGGCGACGACGAGCACCACGAGCGCGCTCGCGGCGACGAACAGCCAGGGGAGCAGCCTGAAGCTCGGGAGCGCTCGCACCGCATCGTAGTTGTCGACGTTGTCGCTCATCGCGCCGATCAACGGCGTGAGGTCGCCGAGGATCGACGGCCAGCGCTCGACGATCGCGACCGCCGCGGGGAAGCGCTGCTCGATCTCCCGCGGCGTCAGCCCGCGACGCTCGAGCGCCGGGACGAGCTCCAGGCGGATCGCGCCCTGACCGACCGCGATCTCGCCGAAGTAGCCCTGGATCTGCTCGACCTTCGCATGCGTCTCGATCGTCTGAAACGCAGCGATCATCTGCGCTCCCTTGGGGGCGCGCTCGAACATCGAGAACGCCAGCGGCGCCGCGACCAGCCCGACGCCGACCGCCACGACGCCCCAGCGCAGGCGTCGCCACGTCGCCGGCCCGGCGGCGGCGAGCGCGAGCAGCACGAGCAGTACGCCGGGAGCGACGAAGAACCACGGGAACAGGGCGAAGTCGGGCAGCGCGGCGACTGCCTCGTAGTTGGGGACGTTGGCGCGGATCGTCGCGAGCATCGCGGTCATGTCGTCGCGGATCGCCGGCCACGTCGCGCGGAACGCGGCGAACGCCGGGGAGCGCGCGTCGACCGCGCCCGGCCCGCCCAGCAGCGCGGCGATCGCGGTCTCGCTCTGGCGGATGCCCGCGTCGAGGTCGGCGACGTGGCGTTCGTATGTCGCCAGGCGCTCGTCGGTCATGTACGGCGCGAAGCCGTCGATCATCGCAGCGCCCTTGGGGGCGCGCTCGAACATCGAGAACGCCAGCGGCGCGGCGACGAGCGCGAGCCCGACGACCAGCACGGCCGCGATCTCGCGCCACGGCCGCTCGCGCCGCCCGGCGGGCGCGGCCGGCGCCGCCGCCGGGGACTCGGTCAGGTTCTCCACAAGTATGGTCCAGCTTACGAGGCTGCCCGCGGCCGCGCGCGCGGACGATGTGTCGAACGGCCTCCATCTCCATGAGAAAGCGATCCGCGACGTCGAGGCTTGACGTCTCTTCGATCTCGAGCGTCAGAGAACCCGCGGCGCATCGGGCCTACGGCGAGCTGATGGAGCGCGCCAACCGGAACCCGACGTCATCGATCCGGAACGTCGGATGGCTGCGGCGCCGCACCGAGGCACGGCAACTCCACTGCTCGTCGAACCAGCCACCGCCACGCAGCACCCGGTACGTCCCGTACATCTCGGAGTCGTAGATGTCCCAGCACCACTCCCAGACGTTCCCGAACATGTCGTACAGCCCCCAGGCGTTGGGTGCCTTCCCACCGACGTCGTGTATCTGCTCGCCCGAGTTCCCGCGGTACCAGGCGATGTCGTCGAGGTGCCCGTAACGCGGGCCGGTGGTCTCGGCCCGGACGGCGTGCTCCCACTCCGCCTCGGTCGGCAACCGGAATCCCTGCGCGCTCGTCTCCCACGCGATCCGCGCGCGGTCCTGGTCCAACCGGTACGCGGGCGCGAACCCAGCCTGGACGGAGAGCGCGTTGCAGAACCGGACCGCGTCCCACCAGGAGACGCTCTCGACAGGCAACCGATCCCCGGCAGAGCTGCTCGGCCGTTGCCCGATGACCTGGGCGTAGAGGCTCTGGGTCACCGGAGTCGAACCGAGGAGATGAGTCACCACAGGCACATTCCAGGTGCGCTCCGTGCGCCGGTCCGAGAGCGTCACCTCTCCCCCGGAGACGGTGGTCATCTCTGGGCCGACATCCATGGCCAGGCGATCGTACCGACGCCTTGGCGACGGACCTACGCGGATATCTGCGAGGCGCCTCTTCTCCGGATCTGCCGCAGGACCCTGGAAACCCGACTCCATCAGTTCAGGGCAGATCACCGCCGTTGCCGTTGGTCTGCTCATCGAGAGCGCTCATCGCTCCGTGGTAGGTGGCGGTGCGCCATGCGTAGTAGGTGCTCTCAGGGATCTGGTGCTCGTCGCAGACGTCTTGGACGGAGCGCTCACCGGCAGCGGCGCTGAGAACGATCTGTAGCTTGCGGCTGGCGTCAGGCTCGTCGGCCGGTCTGATCGGCGGAGGCGGCGGCACATCGGGCACACCGGGGTCGTCGCGGATCAGGCGTCCGCCGCGGAAGGTCCCAGCGGCGATCGCCATGCCGGCAGCGACGAGGATGATGTCCTTGAGGACGTACTGGCCCTCGAGCGTCGGGGCGTGGTACGGGCCGCTGAACAGCCGTCCGGTCAGCAGCACGAGCGGGGCGAGGATTCCCACGAACTGGATCGCGAGCAGCCAGATGGCGAGGCGCATCCAGCGGTTGGCGAGCAGGCAGATCCCGATGAAGGACTCCAGCATCGCGATCACGACGATCCCCACGTGCCCCGGGACCACGCCGAACGTCAGCAGGTCGATCGTCCTGACCGACAGGCCCTCCGCGGGGCTGACGCCGGGAAAGAACTTCAGGACGCCGAACCCCAGGAAGACCGCGCCGACGGTCACGCGCAGCGCGCTGATGGCGTGGCGCACCAAGACGCCATGCAACTTCCCCTCGATCGCGACGAAGCGTTCGCTATGCATGCTGATGGTCGCTTCTTCGGACGTCGCGCGCCGACCGGTTCACCGGTCTCTTCACGGGCGCGACGAAGCCGGCGGGCGCGAAGGCGCTCTCGGCGAGGTACATGCACGGCTCCTGCGTCTTGGTGGCGGTCCGGCTGTGCGCGCAGTCTGTGCTACGAGGCGACACGTTGGATGTCGCCTCGCAACCGTTGCAGCCCAAGGCGCATGCGGCCCTTGACGGTGCCGGCGGCCAGCTGAAGGTGCTCGGCGATCTCCGTGTGGGTCAATTGACCGTAGAACGCGAGCGCGATGACCTCTCGCTGCGGCTCGGGGAGCTCGGCGAGCAGCCCCTGCAGGCCGCGGGCTTGCATGCGTCGTTGGACGTGCTCGGCCACGCAGCCGGGCGCGGGCACCGTGTCCAACCACTCGTCGCTGGCGCGGCGCGCGACGTGCGGGTCGTTGCGGCGGGCGATGTCGATCGCGCGGCGACGGGCGATCGTCAGCACCCACGCAGCCACATTGCCGCGTTGCTCGTAGGTGGCGCGGGCCTTCCAGATCGCGATGAACGTCTCCTGGACGGCGTCTTGAGCACGGCCATCGTCGCGACAGACCGATCGTGCGATGCTGTAGGTCCGGTCGCAGTAACGGTCATGGAGCACCCCGAGCGCGTCGGCGGACCCGGCCTTGACGTCGGCCATGACCTGAGTGTCGTCGCGCGCGGCGGCGACGGCTGGGCGGCGCGCGCTCAACGCGTGACGCTCGCGGTCGCGGCCAGCGGCGCGGTGTCGAGAATGAACAGCTCGGCGGCGACGCCCGGCAAGGTCTGGTTGGCGCTCATGAAGGCGACGACGCGGCGTCGGGTGAGTCGTTCGACGGCAACGGTGAACTCATCTTCGGTGTCGGTCTGAAATGCGACGCGACCATCGATGACCTCGCAGCTTGCCCCTGAGGCGATCAGTGCGGTCTCGTGCTCGGTAAGGATGTTCTCCAGCACGCAGAGCACGACGTTGTCGTTGATGTACGTCGTCGCGGTCGTGCGGTGGTGCCCGTACACCGTCGCGTAGAGCGCCACGATCTCGCTGGAGATCGCCTGAGTGAGCGCGGTCGTCTGCCGGCCGCGGTCATCACGCGGGTCATCACGCGGGCCACCACGGCCCGCGGGCGTGCCGGTCATCACCCAGCCCTAGCGATGAGCGCCGGCCAGTGCTTCGGCGGATGCTGTGAGCGGGCGAAGCTCGACCCCGGGAAGCGCGCAGAGCTCCAAGGCGCGATTGGCTGCCGGCGCGCCGTCGGCGACCACCAGCGTTGCGCCCGGACGGTGCGCTTGGCGCAGGGCGCCGCAGAGGAGCGCGAGCGTCGACGTGCTGAGCACGCTGACGTTGCGCAGGCCGACGACGATGCGGTCATAGCCCGTCAGCGCGTCGACGACCTCATGCCGCAGGCGTGCCACGGCGGCCGCGTCGACCTCGCCATCCAGGTTGATCATCCACGCATCTCGGCTGCCAACCGGAGTGGGTGCGTCGCTGAGCTCAACGTCGGTGTTGGGCGTGTTGGGCATGCGTCTCTTCCTCGCATCGCGTGAACCTGCGAAACCAGGAAGTCAGACGAACGTTGCCGATCGGTCCCGGTCAGAGACTTGCGACCTCGTTGCGCTGCCCTCTCGCAGGAGCGTTACCCACGAGCGCAGCGATCGCAAACATCGTCCGGCAGACGCGTCACGATGCTGCGCCTACGCCACTTGCGGTCATTTGGCGAATGGCAGTATGTCCGTGGTAGCGGTGATCTCAAAGATCCGCTGGACCTGCGGCGGGCCGGGCAGCAGCCTCAGCCGGGGACCGCCGGCCCTGCAGCGGGCGTCGGCCGCGATGATCAGCTGCAGGCCGGTGCTGTCGATGAAGTCCAGGTCGGCGAGGTCAAGGATGATCTGCGCGGCGTCAGTCGCCTCAGCGGCCCGCAGCTCGCTCTCGGCGCCTTGGGCGGTGGCGAGGTCAAGCTCACCGGAGAGCGCGACGACGTGATCGCTGCCGCGGCGCTCGGAGCGGATGCCAAGCTGGCCGGCGGCAAACGCCTGCTCGGCGCGCGAGGGCTCGGTCCTCGAAACCAGATCTGCACGTGCCGCGTGCGGGCGCTCGTGGAACACGACGACCTCCAGGGTCAGGATGTGACGCTCGGAAGTCAGATCGTGTTGCCCGCGCTCCCCTCGTGGGAGACGCCGACCTCACAGTCATGCCCTCAGCTGACCAGCATACCGCTCGCCGTCCGCGTATCGCAAGCGCGGCGCGACGCCGCTTCGTTGCGCCGCCTCAAGCGGCCCGTGCGGGTCGCTCGGGCCGCTCGCCGAGCTGACGCTTGTCGTCGAGATCGCTGGGGGCGAGGACGAAGACCTCGCACATGAGGTCGGGGTTCTGCTGATTGCCGCTCATGAATCCGATCACCTCGCGGCCCGTGGCATCCCTGATCACGCTCGTGAAGCGTTCGCGCATCAGCTCCTGGAACTCCATGCGCTGCTGGATGACTGCCACACCGCGACCGCCGTCGATCAGGGTCTGCTCGACGCGCGTGAAGCCACCGCGCATCACGCACACGACCAGATCGTCCTGGTACCGCGTTGCTACCCAGCAACGCTACGCTGGACACGAGACCGTTCGTCGGGGCCTCGTCCTACCTCCGCGCGCCAGCCGCACCCACCCGGATGGACGAGACAGGAGGCCGCCATGTCGGCCCCGACCCCACCCCTGCGCGGCGACGCGCTACTCACCGCCGTCACCGCCGCGATGGTCGAGCTGCACGAGCGCTACCACCACCGCAAGCCCATCTCCGCGAAGACGCAGCTGCTCGGCGACGACCTGCTCGCCTGCGTGATGGGCGGCGTCTACACCGAGGTCGAGAAGACGATGATCGAGCTGCAACGCAGCACGATCGTCCAAGAGACCCGCAACGCCTTCCAGCAAGCCATGCGCGACCGGTTCATCAGCGACGTACAGCGCCTCTCCGGCCGCCACGTGCTCGCGTTCATCTCCAACCACAGCGTCGGCCCCGACATGGAGATCGAGCTGTTCTTCCTCACCCCCGAACCCGCGCCGGCCGCCGACACCCCGTCCGCGGACGACCCCCCGGCCGGTCAGGTCTCCTCGTAGCGCTCCAGGCGTCGACGGCCGGTCCTGCGAGGACGTCGCCGTCGACGCCGAACCTGGAGCCGTGGCATGGGCAGTCCCAGCTGGTCTCGGCCGCGTTGAAGTGGCGGGGCGCGTCTTCGAGCAGCGCGGCACCGTTGCCCTGCGCGTGGACCTGCGTCGTCTCGCATTGTGACTGCAGGCCCTTGTCGCACATATAGCAGTGCCCGCTGGAGATGTTGAACGGCACCACGACGCGGTCGCCGACCGCGAGGTTCGTCATCTCGGAGCCGACAGCCTCGACGATCCCCATCGGCTCGTGACCCAAGATGTCGCCGTCGTCGATGAACGCCCCGCCGGGGTCGCGGCGCGTACCCGTGGTCAGCTGCTCACGTTCGCTGCCGAGCAGCCCACGTCCACCGGGAGCGGCAGCTCGGTCAGCGCCCGCAGATCCTGCTCGTCGTCGCCCAGCAACAGCGCTGACAGGAGCGACGGTCCCGAGCCGTTGGCGGCGAAGGCCGGGTCGTAGCTGGCGATCGGGACGAGCGCGCGGTCCGGGTAGACGGCCTCGAGCCGCGTGACGAGGTCGGGCAGCGAACCGCTGTGGCGGTACGTCTGCCAGCGCCCGCGGCCCGTCCACGAGGCGCCGCGGCTCGCGGCGATCGCGTTGAGGACCAGCAGGGGTGGGGTGCTCGCGTTGATCCGGAAGTTGAGATCGAACACCTTCACCTCGCCGGAGGACGTCAGCCCGGTGTCGACGCCGCAATAGCCGATGAACCCCAGCTCCCGCGCGCGCTCGACGACGGCTTGGCACAGCTCGGCCGCGGCCGGAGGCAGGACGGTGCCGCCGACGCGGCTGCCGCCGTAGGCGCCGGTGTCGGAGATCAGCTGCTCGGTCGCCCCGATCAGTCGCGGCGCGCCGATCGCCTCGACGCAGAAGTGCACGCACCAGTTCTCGACGAGGTCGAGGTACTCCTCGACGATCAGCTCGGCGCCCGGCTGCACGAAGCTCGGCCGCGCGATCGCGCTCCCCGCCTGGTGGACGTACACCCCGTATCCGCCGCCGGAGGAGTCGTCGGAGCAGACCTTGAGGACCCACGACTCGTCGACGCCGAGCGCGGCGACGTCGCCGGGACTGATCGAGGAGCGCCGCGGCGCTCCGTCGGCCCCCACGATCGCCGGGAGATTGGCCTTGTTGTTCAGGTACCGCAGCAGGCTCGGCGCCACCATGCAGGCCTCGACCGGCACCTCGTCCTCGTCGTGGACGTGCTGGCACAGCAGCCGCTCGCCGTTGCCGATCACGTCGCCGACGAGGCGGCGGAAGTCCTCCGCCGTGCGGTAGGTGCGGATCTCTCGGCTCACGGGAACGCCGGCGGCGCCGAGCAGGTCCAGCCCGCAGGGGCTCGCCACGCCCGCGCTGCAGATCACCGGCGTCTGGTCGGCGATCGCCATGATCGGGCCCGTGTAGGCGTCGCAGAGGTGCGGATCGGCCGTGTTCGCACCGGTGTCCGAGAGCGGCAGCCTCGCGGTGAGGACGGCGTCCGGCCCGAACACGGACGTGTGCTCCCGCTCCCGCTCCCGCGCCACGGTCGAGCTCGCCGCCGCGGGGACGCCCGTGGGCGCCGCTCGCGTCTTGAGCGCGGCGCGCGCCTGGACGGCGCCCGCGACGCGCATGCCGCCGACCTCCTCGCGGAGGCTCCCCTGAGCACGGTCCGCAGCGTGGCGGCCGTCGATGTCGATGTCCTCAACCGGCCAGTGACCGGTGGGGTGATCGGTCATGTGGATGCCTTCCTGTGCGGCGTCAGCGCCGATCCAGCGCACCTCGACGATGCGCAACGTGCTGTGCCAGCGTCCCGGCCCGAGGCTCCGCCGACCAGGGACGAGCGGGCGAAAAGTCGCGAGCGAGTTTGGCCTGCCTGGCACTATGCGCTCCCGCTCGCGCGAGGTAGGCGGCGATCGCAGCATGCGGCGACTGGCCGCGGCGGCTCTCGTCACGCCCGACCGACCGCCGCCCGGCGGTTCGGCTACTCGCCGTCGATCACGGAGCCGTCCGAACGAGCGATCGCATGCGGCATCGCCGATGCCGACCGCGCGATGCCGACGTCGCCGGCCTCGTCGAGCAGGATGAGTCCGCCGTAGCCGCCGTAGCGCTCCAGCACGCGTGCCACGGAGCGCTCGGCGGCCGCCTGCGCGCCGTCGGCGACATGCTCGACCGTCCAGAACGCCGCGCACGCCCGCGCGAACGCCTCGCCGTCGCCCGTGCACGAGCAGGCGGCGTGCTCGTCGGCGTACGTCCCACCCCCGACGAGCGGCACGTCGCCGACGCGGCCGGGGATGGTCCCGGTCATGCCGCCGGTGCTCGTCGCCGCCGCCAGGTTGCCGTTGGCGTCCAGCGCCACCGCACCGACGGTGTTGCCGCGTTCGAAGCTCCCGCGCCCCTCGAACTCGGCGCGCCGGTCCGGGGTGATCATGAGCTCCGGATCGCATGGCGCAAAGCCCCGCGCACGAGCGAACGCCGCTGCTCCGTCTCCGGCGAGCAGGTGGTAGCGGCCGTCCTCGAGCACGGCGCGGGCGATGTCGATCGGGTTGCGAAACGGCGGCAGCACCGCGACGGCGCCGGACGCGAGCGAGGCGCCGTCCATGACGCAGGCGTCGAGCTCCAGGGTGCCGCGGCTCGTGAGCACCGAGCCGATGCCGGCGTTGCACGCCGGATCGTCTTCGACGACCCGCACCGCGGCGATGACCGCGTCCAGCGCGCCGCCCCCGGCGGCCAGCGCCTCCCAGCCGGCCTGGGCGGCTCGGCGGCACGCGGCGCGACCCAGGCTGGTTCCGGCGTACCACTCCGAGGCGCCGCCGTGCACGACGACGATCGGCTGCGCGCGTGTGCTCACCAGCGGCCAGGGGCCACGGTCGGCGACCCACGGTCGTGCACGCGAGCGGGTCGGTCTGGCGAAGGCAACCGAAGCACCGGCGGAATGCTAGTCGGCGCAGACGACGCGCAAATCGTCGACTCGGCGGCGATCTACCGCTCCAGGTAGGAGGCGAGGTTGGCCAGCGAGGACGTCATGCCGGCGGCGTGGTCCTCCGCGGAGATGCCGACGACGGGATCGACGAGGGCGGCGAAGACCCGGTCGGGTGGCGCGGCGATCACCCGAGAGGCCGCGTCCGTCCATGCCATGACGTCACTCCTGGACGCTTCCTAGCGGCGACGGCTGCGCGCCGGCGTCTCTTCGGCGAGCTCGTCGAGCAGGGCGTGCGACTCCGACAGGGCCGACGTGAGGATCTGCTTGGCGACGGCGAGCAGCTGGGAGACCCGCGGGTCGCGGACGCGGTAGTAGACGCTCGTGCCCGCCCGCCGGCTCTCCACGACGCCCTGCTGGCGGAGCGTCGCGAGGTGCTGGGAGGTGCCACTGGAGTCGACCTGCAGCTCGGCCTGCAGGTCGCCGACGGTGCGCTCGCCTTCGCTGAGCAGCTCGAGGATGCGGATTCGCACCGGATGGCCGAGGACGCGAAACAGCCGCGCCTTGACGACATAGACCGGATCTGAGCGCACGTGCGGGGCGCCGGCGTCCGGTGATGCGGTGGTGGCGGGCGGCTCGTCGCGTCGTGCCATACGAGCCCAGACGATAGACGCCCGGGCGGCCACTGTCGCGATAACTTTGCTGAATCCAAATATTCGAAGTCACTAAAGTTCAGACTCCATGAGCTGCGACACGACGCCGGAACGAGCGGGCGGAGGGGCGGCGGCCACCGCGGGCGGCGAGACCTCGTCGCCCGCGAGCGCGCCGGCTGCGCCCCTCCGATCGCGGGCGCAGCGGCGAGCGTGACGGCCGACATCGTCGGGCGCGCTCGCCGATGAGCGCGTGGACAGTCGTCTGCCTCGCCGGGACGGCGGCCTTGGCGTGCGGCAGCGCGCTCGCGCCGATCGGCGGCCGCTGGCGCGCGGCGCTGGCGATCCAGGCGACGGGGATCGCCGCGCTCGGCGTCGTCGGAGGCGCGGCGCTGTTCGGCGCGGCGCCGGTCGGCGCGCAGTTTCGCAGCGGCCTGTCGCCGGCGCTGGGCATCGACCGGCTGAGCGGCTTCTTCGTGCTGATGCTGGCCGTGACCGCGGTGCCCGCCGCCCTGCATGCCCGCGAGGCGATGCGCGACACGCCCCACGCGGCGGCGATCGCGAGTCTCGGCGGCGCGTTCTGCCTGGCGCTCGTGGGCCTCGTCGCCGCGCGTGACGCGACGACGTTCCTGGCGTTCTGGGAGCTGATGACGCTGCTGCCCGCGACGATCATCCTCGTCGCGCGCCACGACGAGCGCGCCCGCCGCGACGTCCTCGCGTACCTCGCGATCACGCATCTGGGCGGGATCGGCGTCTGGGTCACGATGCTCGTGCTCGCCGACCACGGCGCGCTCGGCGGCGACCCGCTGCAGTCCGACGGGCTGCGCGCGCTCGTGGTCGTCGCCGCGCTGCTGGGCTTCGGCACGAAGGCGGGCGTGATGCCGCTGCACTCGTGGCTGCCGCGCGCGCATCCGCTGGCGCCCGCGCACGTCTCGGCGCTGATGTCGGGCGTGATGGTCAAGCTCGCGCTGTACGGGCTGATCCGCGTGCTGCTGGAGTGGGCCGCGCCGATGCCGCGGTGGGTCGGGCCGGCGCTGCTGGGCGTCGGCGCGCTGTCGGCCGTCGGAGGCGTGCTCTACGCGCTGTTCCAGCGCGAGCTCAAGCGGCTGCTGGCGTTCTCCTCGATCGAGAACGTCGGGATCGTCGTGCTCGGGCTGGGCGCCGCGCTGACGTTCGAGTCGATCGGCGAGCCGCGCTGGAGCGCGATCGCGTTCGCGGCCGCCCTGCTGCACATGCTCAACCATGCCGTGCTCAAGGCGCTGCTGTTCCTCTGCGCGGGGTCGTTCGCCGGCGCCGTCGGCGGCCTCGAGCTCGATCGCCTCGGAGGCCCGCTGCGGCGCATGCCGTGGACGGGCGGCACGTTCGCGATCGGCGCGGCCGGACTCGCCGGGCTCGCGCCGCTGAGCGGCTTCGCGTCGGAGTGGATGACGCTGCAGGCGCTCGTGCACCTGTCCGTCCACGGCCCGTCCGGCGTGGCGCTCGCCGCGGCGGCGGCGACGGCCGCGCTGGCCGCGACGGCGGCGCTCGCCGTGCTGTGCTTCGCGAAGGTGATCGGGCTCGTGCTGCTCGGTTCGCCGCGCCGCAGCGAGTGCGCCCGGGCGCGCGAGACCGCCGTGAGCATGCGGGCGCCGCTCGTCGTCCTGGCGGGGATCTGCGTCGTGCTCGGCCTCGTGCCGGGGCTCCTCGTCCCCACGCTCGCGCAGCTCGGTCCCGGCGAGGTCCAGCTCGCGCGCCGGCCGGGCCTCGACCTGCCGGGCAGCGGCGGCCTGCCGGCGCTCGCGCTCGCCGTCGGCCTCGTCGTCGTGATCGGCGGCCTGTGGCGCGCCGGCGCCGCGCGCCGCGCCGAGCCGACCCCGGCGTGGGCGTGCGGGCAGCGCGTCGTGCCAGCGCTCGCATGGACCTCGGCCGGATTCACGAAGCCGCTGCGGCTGATGACGCAAGCCCTCCTGCGCCCGCGGCGCCAGGTCACCGTCCGCAGCGACGGCGGCGTGATCCAGGAGGTCGCGCACGACGCCGAGGTGCCCCACCTGTTCGACTCGCTGATCTACGAGCCGGTCACCGCCGGTGCCCTGCGCGGCGCCGCCGTCGTGCGGCGCCTGCAGTCGGGCAGCCTGCGCGCGTACCTCGTCTATCTGCTCGGACTGCTGCTGCTCGCGCTCGCGCTCGTTCGGCTGGGGCTGCTCGCATGACGGCGGCGACGGCCGCCGCGGGCGCCGTGCAGCTGCTCGGCTGCGTCGCCGTCGCGCCGCTGCTCCCGGGGACCGTGCAGCACCTGAAGGCGCGCCTGCAGGGCAGGCCGGGGCCGTCGCCGCTGCAGCCCTACCGCGAGCTGCGCCGGCTGTGGCGCAAGAGCGGCGTTGCGCCGCAGCCGCGCACGGTGATCTACGAGCTGGCGCCCGCCACCGTCGCGGGCACGCTGCTGATCGCCGCGCTGCTCGTGCCGATCGGAGGCCACGCGCCGGACTGGGGGATCGGCCACGACGCGCTCGTCCTCGTCGGCCTGCTCGCGCTCGGGCGCTTCGCGATCGCGCTCGCGGCGTGGGACACGGGCGGCGCCTTCGGCCTGATCGGCGCGGCCCGCGACCTGACGTTCGCGGTGCCGGTCGAGGCGGTGCTGCTGCTCGTCGTCGTCGTCCTCGCGCTGCCGAGCGGGAGCACGGACCTGCTCGCGCTCAGCGCGCTGGCGACGACCGCCGAGGCGTGGAGCGAGCCGGCGCACTGGGCCGCCGCGCTCGCGTTCGGGATCGTGGTGCTCGCCGAGCTCGGCCGCCAGCCGGTGGACAACCCCGACACGCACCTCGAGCTGACGATGGTGCACGAGGGTCCGCTGCTCGAGTACGCCGGCCGCGACCTCGCCTACCTGCAGTGGGCCGTCGCGGCGCGCCACTGGATCCTGCTCGTGCTCGCCACCGAGCTGTTCGTCCCGCGCCCGGAGCCGTTCCTCGCACAGGTCGCGACCCTCGCCGGAGCGTTGCCGACGTGGTGCGTCGTGCTGGCCGTGGTCGAGACGACGCAAGCCAAGATGCGCGTGCTGCGGGTGCCGGTCCTCATCGGGACGGGCGCCGCGATCTGCCTGCTCGCGCTCATCAGCTGGCACGTCCGGGGCGGAGCATGAGCGAGGCGGCGATCTGGCTGCTCGTCGCCTGCGCCTGCGGCGTGATCGTCGTGCGCCGGCGCAGGGTCGCGGTCGCGCTGCTCGCCGCGCAGTCGATGCTGCTCGGCGCGTTCGCGATCGTCGACGCCGCGGGCGAGTCGAGCGCGCTGCTCGTCGGCGGCGTCATCCTCGCGGGCAAGGCGATCGTGCTGCCCGCGGTCCTCGCGGTCGTCGTCACCCGCACCCGGGAGGCGCAGCCGATCGCCTCCGAGCGCCACCCGCTCGCGCGCCTGACGCTGGCGCTTGCGATCGCGCTCGCAGTCGTGACGCTGATGCCGCGCTTCGGCCTGACCGACGCGCGCGCCGAGCACGCCGCGGTGGGCTTGATGGCGCTCGGGATCGCCACGGCGGTCGTGCGGCGCCCGGCGATCTTCCAGGCGCTCGGGTTCCTCGTGGCCGAGAACGGGCTGTACCTCGCGGCGCTGTCGGCGCCCGGCGGGCTGCCCGCCGTCATCGAGCTGGGGCTCGTGTTCGACCTCGTCGTCGTCACCTGCGTCGCCGGGGCGTTCGGCACGAAGATCCACGAGGAGCTGGGCAGCGGCGACACCTCCCTGCTGGGCGGCGCGCGTGATTGAGACGCTGGTCGTCGTCGTCCCCGCGCTGCCCGTCGCCTGCGGCCTGCTGACCCGCGTGGCGCGCACGCCGTCGGCGGCCGACCACGTCAACGTCGTCGGGGCGCTGGCGACCGCGTCGGCCGCGCTGACGCTCGCCGCGCTCGCGCTGGCGAAGAGCGCCACCCCGACGCAGGGGACGTGGTACGTCGTCGACGGCGCCAGCGGCCTGTTCCTCGCCGTGATCGGCGTCGTCGGGCTTCTCAGCGCGCTCGTGTCGCCGGCGTACCTCGCGGGCGCGGGTCGCGGCTTCTTTCGCGCCGCCCGCGCACGCGCGTGGTACTACCTTGGCTTCCACCTCTTCTGGGCGACCCTGCTGGCGCTGCCGCTCGTCGACAACCTCGGCGTCGCGTGGCTGCTCGTCGAGGCGAGCACCGGCGCGTCCGCGCTGCTGGTCGCCTACAGCGGGCGACGGGCCGCGATCGACGCGGGCTGGAACTATCTCGTGCTGACGACGTTCGGGCTGACGATCGCGTTCGCCGGCATCCTCGTCCTGTTCGTCGGCCTCGCGCCGCACGGCGGTTCGCTCGCGACCCTGGACTGGCAGCAGATCGCCGCCCACGCCGGCGAGCTGCCGGCCGAGGGCGCGCTGCTGGCCTTCGTGCTGATCGTCGGCGGGCTGGCGGCGAAGATCGGCTGGGCGCCGGTGCACAACTGGCTGCCCGACGCGCACAGCGAGGCCCCGCCGCCGGTCAGCGCGCTGCTGTCGGCCGCGCTGCTGCCGACGGTGATGCTCGTCGCCTGGCGCGTGCTCGCCACGCTCGGGCCGGCGCTGCGCGACGGCGTGGCGAACGCGATCTTCATCGCCTTCGGCCTGGCCTCGCTCGCGATCGCGGTGCCGTTCCTCTGGCGGCCGCTGGCGTGGAAGCGGCTGCTGGCCTATTCGAGCCTCGAGCACATGGGGGTGCTGGCGCTGGGCATCGGCTTCGCGACGCCGCTGGCGACGGCCGGCGTCGTGCTGCACCTCGCCGGCCACGCGCTGGCCAAGGCGCTGGGCTTCTACGCGGCGATGGCGCTGCTGCGCAACCAGCCCGACGCCGCCGCGCACCCGCCGGCCGGCGTCGCGCACGCGAGCCCGGGAACCGCTGCCGCGATGGGCATCAGCCTCGGGTCGCTCGGCGGCCTGCCGCCGTCGCCGCTGTTCTTCAGCGAGCTGCTCGTGCTGCTCGGCGGGATCGCCGCGGGCCACCTCGTCGTCACGGCGATCGCGGCCGCGCTGCTGGGTCTCGGGTTCCTCGGGCTCGCGCAGGCGCTGATCGAGGGGCTGCTCGGCGGCGAGCGCCAGCGCGCCTGGCGGCGCGGGCGGGCCGTGCGCATGACCGAGCGGCTCGCCGCCGCCCTCGGCGCGGGCCTGATCGCGCTCTCCGCCTGCGCGTACCTGCTGCCCGGCTCGACGGCCGTGCGCATGCTGATGGCGGGCGTGTCGTGACGGCGCGGCCGGATGGTGCGTCGGGGCCGCGCAGCGCGGCCGCGATCACCCGCGTGGCACCCGCGGGCTGGCGGCCGGCCTGCCTGCGGGCGCACGCGGACGGGGCGCGCTTCGCGGGCCTCTTCGGCGCCCCGCGCGGCGGCCGCGCCGTCGAGCTGCGCGCCGTCTTCAGCACTCCGGCCGGCGAGCGCGTGATCGCGTGCGAGACGCCCGAGCGCGCGGTCGAGAGCGTCGTCGACGTGCTGCCGGCGGCGGCCTGGGACGAGCGCGAGGCTCACGATCTGCACGGCGTGCGCTTCGTCGGCCACGAGCCGCTGCGCCCGCTGCTCGACCACGACGCGGCGCTCGAGCGGTGGACCGTGCCGGTCGCCGGGCGCGATGCCCACCAGGTCGCCGTCGGGCCGGTGCACGCCGGCGTCATCGAGTCCGGCCACTTTCGCTTCCATGTCGTCGGCGAGCTGATCCTGAGCCTCGACCTGCGCCTGTTCTACAAGCGCCGTGGCCTCGAGGCGGCCGCGACCGGCCGGCCGGCGGAGGACGCGATCGCCTACGCCCAGCGGGCCTGCGCGGCCTGCGCGGTCACGAGCTCCGTCGCCTGCGCGCAGGCGTGCGAGGCCGCGCTCGGCCTCGCACCGGACGACGAGCTGCGACGCGCCCGCACCGTGCTGCTCGAGCTCGAGCGCGTCTACAACCACCTGCATGACATCTCCGCGATCTGCGCCGGCGTCGGCTTCGCGCCCGGCGCGGCGGCGTACGCCGCGCTCAAGGAGCGCGTGCAGCGGCTCAACCTGCGCCTGGCCGGGCACCGCTTCCTGTTCGGGTCGGTGCGCCTCGGCGGCAGCGACCTCGCGCCGGCCGCCGCCGACGTCGCCGATGCCCGTGCGCAGCTGCGCACGACCGGCGACGAGCACGCGGCCCTGTGGCGGCAGCTGCACTTCAGCCGCTCGCTGCAGGAGCGCCTCGATGCCGTCGGCGTCCTGGGCCGCGACGACGCCGAGCGCCTCGGCGCCGTCGGTCCGGCCGCGCGTGCCGCCGGCCTGCGCCGCGACGTGCGCAGCGAGAGCACGCGCCTGTGCTACGGCGGCTTCGCGCCGGTCACGCCCGCCGTGCCGGCGGGCGACGTCGCGAGCCGCATGACCCAGCGCGCGATCGAGCTCGAGCAGTCGCTCGCGGTGCTCGACGAGCTGCTCGCAGACCCGCCCGCGCCGGGTCGCACGCGCGCAATCGGGCCCACGGCCGCAGTCGCCGTCGGGCGAGTGGAGAGCCCGCGCGGGGCGACGACCTGCCTCGTCGAGCTCGACGGCCGGCGCCTGCGGGCGCTGCACCTGCGCACCGGCTCGTACGCCAACTGGCCGTCGCTCGTCCACGCCGTTCCCGGCAGCCTGCTGGCCGACTTCCCGCTGATCAACAAGAGCTTCGAGCTCTGCTACGCCTGCGTGGACCGCTGACCGTGTTCGTCCTGCTCAGCCATCTGCAGCGGCTGCGACGAGCGATCGCCGCACCGGGCCCGGGCAGGCGCGGCTCGCTTGCGCTGCGCCACGTCGACGCCGGCTCGTGCAACGGATGCGAGCACGAGCTGACCGCGGTCATGAGCCCCTTCTACGACCTGCAGCAGTACGGCCTGAGCATCGTCGCCTCGCCGCGTCACGCCGACGTGCTGCTGGTCACCGGCGCGATCACGACGCGCATGGCGCCGGCGCTGCGAGCGGCCCACGAGGCGATGCCCGAGCCCCGCCTCGTGGCCGCGCTCGGGGACTGCGCGCTGGGCTGCAACGTGCTCGGGCTCCGTGAGCAGCTCGCCGGCCCGCTGGAGGGCATCGTCGCGGTCGACCTGCGGATCCCGGGGTGCCCTCCCTCGCCCGCCGTGATCGCCGACGCCCTGACCGCGGCGCTGCTGGCGCGCGGCGAGGATCGGACCGTCTCCGGCGAGCCGCCGGCCCCGGCGGGCGGCCGTCGATGACCGCTTGGCCTGCGCCGGCCGGGCGTGTCGCCCCGGCGCCGACCTGTTGGACGTCGACGCCCCCAGCAAGCCTTATAAGTCGCTAAACATCTAAGATCCGCCAACGTCTGGGCAGGCTGCTGCTGACGTGACGACCGATCTCGACGTCAAGACATGGCACGCGACCTCATCACCTACACCCTCCGGCTCGAGCTGCATGAGCGCGGCGACGCCATCTCCGACGAGCAGGCGATCGGGCTGCTGCACGGCGACTTCGCGCTCGCGCTCAACGCGTCGCGGTTCGATGCCCTCAGCGCCGACGACATCGAGGTCAGCGTCGTCTCGCGCAGCCCGACGCGAGACGGCCGCACGCGCTACGACCTCGAGCTGCGCCTGCGGGAGCGAACGCGCGACCTCGACGACGAGCGCGCGCTGGCGCTCCTGCGCCGCGCCTTCACCGACGCGCTGAACGCCTCCTACTTCCTCCGCGTGTGCGACGACGACCTCACCGTCGACCTGATCTCGCGGACGCCCGCGTGCGCGGTTCCGGGGCGGGCCGCCTGACGGACCGTCAGTCACCACGACGGCACCGACCACTGTGATCCCGAGCCCCCACGACCGGCTGCTGCTCGCGTTCGCGAACCTCGCCAGCTACGGCATCCAGGTTCGCCACGCGCCGGCGACGTGCGCGCACGGCGCTCGTGCCGAGCTCGAGCGCGAGACCTCCACGCGCTTTCCGCACGGCACCGGCTCCTGCCTGCTCTGGACCGTGCCCACGCCGGCGCGGCAGCCGCGCGCGGGGACCGGCGGTTCGACGTGCGCGCGGCTGTACTGCAGCGATCACGACGTCGTCAGCGCCGCGCGCGCAGCGCTCGATCAGATGGGCCTCGTGGCGCGCGACGCCGGCGATCCGCTCGTCCTCGGGGTCAGCGACCCGGGCGGGTCCGCGAGGGCTCGCCCCAGGCACGGCGCACCCTGAAGCGCACCGTCACCGTCCGCGAGCGGTCGCGCGCTACCGCGCCATGAAGGCGACGAGGTCGCTGTCGGCGATCACGCCGAGCGGCGCGCCGGGAGCGGTCGTCGCGCCGACGAGGATGTGGCTCGCGCCGGTCGCGACGAAGACCGTCAGGGCGTCGCCGACGGTCGCCGTCGATGCGACGCTCGCGGCAGGCTGCGTGATCGCGTCGGCGGCGCTCGCGTCCGCGCTCCAGTCGCGCGCATGGTTGTGCAGGACCCCGCGGCTCGTGACCCAGCCGAGCGGGCCGCCGTCGCTGCCCGTGACGAGCACGGCGTGGACGCGGTTGTCGCGCATCGCGGCCGCCGCCTCGGCGAGCGTCGCGGTCGACGGCAGCGCGATGACGCCGTGGCGCATGACCTCGGCGACGGGCGCGTCGAGATCGGCTGCGGACTTCAGGGGGACGGTGCTCAGCATCGCGGGACTCCTCGCGTTTCGTTTCGGTGACGCCTGCGACGCTACGCGGGGGCGGTATCCGCAGCGTCCGTGGCAGGCCGCGCACCGGCGGGGCAAACCACGGAGCCGCCCGTATCGAGCCAGTCGGCGATCTGATCGGCGGCGATCGCCGCGCCGGCACCCGGGCGCACGGTGAGGATCGCCGTCTCGGCGAGCTCGTCCCAGCCGCTGTGGTCCGCCGCGAGCCGCGCCGCGACCGGCGCCGTGGCATCCGATCCGCGCGCGCCGTCCGCGCGGCGCGCCGTCGCCCAGCGCTCGCGCAGCGC
>JAUYGN010000032.1 GCA_030690545.1 Solirubrobacteraceae bacterium | reverse complement strand
AGCTCGTCGTCCTCCTCGCGGACCTCGACCTCGCGGCCCTCGTCGGAGAGCACGTGCACGTCGAGCGCGAGCGACTGCATCTCCTTCAGCAGCACCTTGAACGACTCGGGGATGGACGGCTCGGCGATGTTCTCGCCCTTGACGATCGCCTCGTACGCCTTGACGCGGCCCATCGTGTCGTCGGACTTGATGGTCAGCATCTCCTGCAGCGTGTAGGCGGCGCCGTACGCCTCGAGCGCCCAGACCTCCATCTCGCCGAAGCGCTGGCCGCCGAACTGCGCCTTGCCGCCCAGGGGCTGCTGCGTGACGAGCGAGTACGGGCCCGTCGAGCGGGCGTGGATCTTGTCGTCGACGAGGTGCAGGAGCTTGAGGATGTACATGTAGCCAACCGTCACCTGCTGCTCGAACGGCTCACCGGTGCGGCCGTTGTAGAGCGTGAACTTGCCCGACGCCCGGATGCCCGGCCGGCGCGACTTGTCGACGTCCATCCGGATCCGGCCCTTGTGCTGGTCCTGCCACTTGACGAGCGCGTTGTCGACGTCCTCGACCGACGCGCCGTCGAAGACCGGGGTCGCCGTGTAGACCTTGCCCGGGCGACCGTCGACCGTCTGCGCCTGCGCGTCCTTGTAGGCCTGCGTGCCGTCGTCGTACCAGCCCTCCGCGGCGGCCCACCCGAGGTGGGTCTCCAGCAGCTGGCCGACGTTCATCCGGCTCGGCACGCCGAGCGGGTTGAGGATGACGTCGACCGGCGTGCCGTCCTCCATGAACGGCATGTCGGCCTCGTCGACGATCTTCGAGATGACGCCCTTGTTGCCGTGGCGTCCGGCGAGCTTGTCGCCCTCGGAGATCTTGCGCTTCTTGGCGACGAACACGCGCACGAGGTGGTTGACGCCCGGCGGCAGGTCGTCGCCGGCGTCGCGGCTGAAGGTCATGACGTCGATCACGACGCCGCCCTCGCCGTGGGGCACCTTCAGCGACGTGTCGCGGACCTCGCGCGCCTTCTCCTTGAAGATCGCGCGGATCAGCTTCTCCTCGGCGGTGAGCTCGGTCTCGCCCTTCGGCGTGACCTTGCCGACGAGCAGGTCGCCCGAGCCGACCTCGGCGCCGACGCGGACGATGCCGCGGTCGTCGAGGTTGCGCAGCGACTCCTCCGAGCGGTTCGGGATGTCGCGCGTGATCTCCTCGTCGCCGAGCTTCGTCGTGCGGGCGTCGATCTCGTACTCCTCGATGTGGATCGAGGTCAGCTCGTCGTCCTTGACGAGGCGCTTGGAGAGGATGATCGCGTCCTCGAAGTTGTAGCCCTCCCAGGACATGAAGGCGACCTTGAGGTTCTTGCCCAGCGCCATCTCGCCGTGGTCGGTCGCCGAGCCGTCGGCGAGCACGTCGCCGGCCTCGATCGCCGTGCCGGAGCGCACGCTCGGCTTCTGGTGGATCAGCGTGCCCTGGTTGGAGCGGCGGTACTTGTCGAGGATGTACTCGTCCGGCGCGCCTCCAGCGCCCGTGTCCACCTCGATGCGCGTCGAGTCGACGTAGGAGACCGTGCCGCCATTCTTGGCCAGCAGCACGTCGCCGGAGTCCAGCGCCGCGCGGCGCTCCATGCCGGTGCCGACGATCGGGGCATCGGTCTTCAGCAGCGGGACCGCCTGGGCCTGCATGTTCGAGCCCATCAGCGCGCGGTTGGCGTCGTCGTGCTCGAGGAACGGGACCATCGCCGTGGTGACCGACCAGATCTGCTCGGGCGAGACGTCCATCAGGTCGACCTCCCTCGGGTCGACCGTGACGTACTGGCCCGCAAGCGTCCGGCAGACGGCCTCGTCGCCGAGGAGCTTGCCGTCGTCATCGATCGGGTGGTTGGCCTGAGCGATCTTCAGCTCTTCCTCCTGCGTGGCGTCGTAGCGGACGACCTCGCCGGTGACGGCGCCGTCCTTGACGACCCGGTAGGGCGTCGTGACGAAGCCGTGCTCGGAGACCTCGGCGTAGCTCGACAGCGAGCCGATCAGGCCGATGTTCGGTCCCTCCGGGGTCTCGATCGGGCACATGCGGCCGTAGTGGGTCGGGTGCACGTCGCGCACCTCGATCGGCGCGCGCTCACGCGTCAGGCCGCCGGCGCCGAGGGCGCTCAGGCGGCGGCGGTGCCTCAGGCCGGCCAGCGAGTTCGTCTGATCCATGAACTGGCTCAGCTGCGAGGAGCCGAAGAACTCCTTCTGCGCGGCCACGACCGGGCGGATGTTGATGATCGTCTGCGGCGTGATCGTGTCGGCGTCCTCGGTCGTGAGGCGCTCGCGCACGACGCGCTCCATCCGGTACAGGCCGATGCGGAAGGCCTCCTGGATGAGCTCGCCGACCGTCCGCAGGCGGCGGTTGCCGAAGTGCTCGTACTCGTCGAGGTGCTCGCCGACGGCCTCGCGCGGGTATGTCTGCGCCTCGGCGGCGTAGTCCTTGATCTCGACGTCGGGCTCCTCGGGCATGCCGAGGATGCGCGGCAGCGAGACGAGCTCCTTGACGAGCGCGAGGATGTCGTCGTGCGTCAGCGTGCGGGTCTCGAGGTCGATGTCGAGATCGAGGCGGGCGTTGAGCTTGTAGCGCCCGACGCGCGTGAGGTCGTAGCGCTTGGGATCGAAGAACAGCTGGTGCAGAAGGGCGCGCGCGTTGTCGACGCTCGGCGGCTCGCCGGGGCGCTGCTTCTTGAACAGCTCGACGAGCGCGCCCTCCTCGGTCCTCGTCGGCTCGGTGTCGGCCTCGATCGTGTTGCGGATGTAGAGGCTGTTGTCGAAGAGGCCCGAGATCTCCTCGTCGGTCGCGTAGCCCATCGCGCGCAGCAGGACGGTGACCGGCAGCTTGCGCTTGCGGTCGATCCGGACGAAGACCTTGCCCTTCTTGTCGATCTCGAGCTCGAGCCACGAGCCGCGGGCCGGCATGAGGTTCGCGATGAAGACCTGCTTCTCGCGGTCCTTGGCCTCCATCAGGTACGCGCCGGGCGAGCGGACGAGCTGCGTGACGACGACGCGCTCGGTGCCGTTGATGATGAACGTGCCCCGCTCGGTCATCCAGGGGAAGTCGCCCATGAAGACCGACTGCTCGCGGATCTCGCCGGTCTCGCGGTTGACGAACGCGACGGTGACGGTCAGCGGGCGGGCGTAGGTGAGGTCCTTCTCGCGGCACTCCTCGATCGAGGCGACCGGCTCGTCGAAGTGAAACTCGCCGAAGTCGACGGCGAGGTTGCCGGTGTAGTCCTCGATCGGCGAGATGTCCGAGATCGTCTCCCGCAGACCGCCCTTCTCAGGATCGGTCAGCCACCGAAACGAGCGGCGCTGGATGTCGATGAGGTTCGGGACGTCATGTACTCGATTCAGACGTGCGAAGGTGCGGCGCGTCCGGGGGGCGTCAACAGGGGGCAAGGCGGCGACTCCTCAAGGGGTCGGAGAGGACGATCATCAGGGGGGCGGGCGCCGCGGCCATCGGCCTATGGGCGCGAACTCGCCAGGATAGCACAGCGAAATGCGACCCCCGCTGGGGGCGGTCGACGCTCACGGACCCCGCCTCAAGTCTGCGCTATGTGGGCGCAAAACCGTGCTGGAAGGCGGCTACGGCTATCGGTCGACTCGCGCAGGGTAGCGCGTATCGTGGCAAGCGTGCAGTTCGACCACGTCGCCCAGCAGGTGCCCGACATCGCCGCCGCGCTCGCGTGGTGGCAGCGCACGGTGCCGGACGCCCGGGTGCTCTATGCCGACGACAGCTGGGGCCTGCTCGAGGCCGGCGGCGCGAGGCTCGCGTTCGTCGTCGCCGGGCAACACCCCGACCATGTCGCCTACAAGGTCTCGGGCCCCGTGCTCGACCGGCTCGCCGCCGAGCACGGGGTGGCGGCCAGCCGCCATCGTGACGGCAGCCGCTCCTTCTACCTCGACGCCCCCGGCGATCATCGCGTCGAGGTCATCGCCTATCCGGACGCCGTGCCCGACGACGCGGCATAGCGCCGACGATGCGAACCGCCTGAACGACGGAGGGGCGCCGCTTGGCGCCCCCCGATCCGGCTCGTCGCGGCGCCGCTGCGCGCCGAGCTACTTGACCTCGACGCTCGCGCCGGCCTCCTCGAGCTCCTGCTTGAGCTTCTCGGCCTCGTCCTTGTCGACGCCCTCGCGAACGGCCTTGGGAGCCTCGTCGACGAGCGCCTTGGCCTCCTTCAGACCGAGGCTCGTGGCGGCGCGGACGACCTTGATCACCTGGATCTTCTTGTCGCCGGCGGCCGTAATGACGACGTCGAACGCCGACTGCTCCTCCTCGGCGGCGGGGCCGCCGCCGTCGCCGCCACCGCCGCCGGCGGGAGCCGCCACGGCCGCGGCCTGCGCCGAGACGCCGAACTCCTCCTCGAGCGCCTTGATGCGCTCGCTCAGCTCGAGCACCGAGATGCTCTTGAGCTCGTCGATCCATTCCGCTGTGGACTGGGCCATGGGTTACTCCTTCTCTTCGTCAGTGTCAGATGGGATGTCGGTCGCGGGCGCGTCGCCGACCGGGGCCTCGCCGGCCTCCTGCTTGCGCTCGGCGACCTGGCTGAGCTGGCGCGCCAGCCCGCTGATCAGGTTCGACAGGCTCGTCACGAGGCCGGTCAGCGGCGATGCGACGATGTTCACGAACTGCGCGTCGAGGACGTCGCGCGTGGGCAGCCGGGCGATCGCGGCGACCTGCTCGGGCGCCAGCGCCTCGCCGTTGAGCGTGCCGCCCTTGAACGGCAGCAGGCCCGTCGTGCGGCCGTAGTCGAAGACCGCCTTGGCGGCCGATGCGGCGTCGCCGCGCGCGAACGTCAGCGCGGTCGGGCCCTCGAGCAGCGGCTTGAGCGCCTCCGCTCCGGCCTGGTCGGCGGCACGAAAGGTGAGCGTGTTCTTGACGACGCGCAGGGTCGCGTCGGCCTCGCTCAACTTGCCGCGCAGCTCGGCGGCCTGGGCGACGGTGATCCCGCGGTAGTCGACCGCGTAGACCGCCTCGGACTCTGTGATCTGTGCGGCGATCTCGTCGATCACCGCGGACTTCTGCTCTCGGTTCATCTGCCTCCTCGCCGGGACTTGCGCCGCGTCGATCGCGACAGCCCGGGGTCTGCGGTGGCCTCTGAGTCAGTCGCTCACGCGGCGGGTGCCGGAGCGGCCTCCTCGAGGATGTCGCGGGTTCGGGACGGGTCGACCTTCACGCCCGGGCCCATCGTCGAAGCGAGGGTGATCGTGCGCAGGTAGCGCCCCTTCGCGGCCGACGGCTTGGCCCGGATCAGCTCTTCGATGATCGCGGCGTAGTTCTCCAGCAGCTGGCGCTCGGAGAACTCCTTCTTGCCGATCGGCAGGTGGACGATCGCCGTGCGGTCGGTGCGGTACTCGATCTTGCCGGCCTTCGCCTCCTGGACGGCCTGCGTGACGTTCATCGTCACCGTGCCGACCTTCGGGTTGGGCATCTTGCCCTGCGGGCCGAGCACCCGGCCGAGGCGACCGACGACGGGCATCAGGTCCGGCGTCGCGATCGCGACGTCGAAGTCCGTGAAGCCGTCCTCGACGCGCTTGGCGAGGTCCTCGGCGCCGACGATGTCGGCGCCGGCCTGCTCGGCCTCGCGCGCCTTGTCGCCCTGCGCGAAGACGGCGATCGTGACGTCCTTGCCGAGGCCGTTGGGCAGCGCGACGGTGCCGCGCAGCTGCTCGTCCGCATGGCGCACGTTGAGCCCCGTGCGAACGTGGACCTCGACGGTCTCGTTGAACGTCGGGCCGGGCAGCGACTTGATCAGCGCCATCGCCTCGGCGGGCGTGTGCTCGCGCTCGCGATCGACCTTCGAGCGCGCCTCCAGATAGGTCTTTCCGCGCTTAGACAACGTCGACCCCCATGCTCCGCGCCGTGCCGGCGATGATCTTCGACGCTTGGTCGAGGTCGTTGGCGTTGAGGTCGTCGAACTTGCGCTGCGCGATCTCGCGCAGCTGGGCCTGCGTGATCGTGCCGACCTTGACGCGGTGCGGCTCGCCCGAGCCCTTGTCGAGGCTGATCGCCTGCTTGATCAGGACGGCAGCCGGTGGCGTCTTCGTGACGAACGTGAACGAGCGATCCTCGTAGACGGTGATGACGACGGGGATCGTGGTCCCGGTGTCGCCCTGGGTCTGCGCGTTGAACGCCTTGCAGAACTCCATGATGTTGATGCCGTGCTGGCCGAGGGCGGGACCGACCGGCGGAGCCGGGCTGGCCTGGCCGCCGACGGCCTGCAGCTTGATCTGGGTGAGGACTTTTTTGGCCATTAGATTTTCTTCACCTGGTCGAACCCGACTTCGACGGGCGTCTCGCGACCGAAGATTGACACAAGCACCTTGAGGCGAGAGGCGTCCTCGTTCATCTCGGAGATCTCGCCGGAGAAGTCCGACAGCGGCCCGGAGATGACCTTGACGGTCTCGCCGATCGCGAACGTCGCCTTCTTGCGCTCGCGCACCGCGACCTCGCGATGCAGCAGCCGGTCGACCTCGCCCTGCGTGAGCGGCACCGGCTCGTTGGACGCGCCGACGAAGCCCGTGACGCCCGGCGTGCCCTTGACCAGGCCCCAGGAGTCCTCGTTGAGCTCCATGTTGACGAGCACGTAGCCGGGCATCGTGCGCTTCTCGACCGTGACCTTCTGGTTGTCCTTCATCTCGGACACGGACTCGGTCGGCACGACGACCTGGCGGACGTTGCGCTTCTGGTTGAGCGAGACCACGCGGTGCTCAAGGTTCTGCTTGACCTTGTTCTCGTGGCCTGAATAGGTATTGACGACGTACCAGCGAAACATGCGTGCCTTAGAAGTTCGAAGTGCGGGGGCTAGAGGATGAAGTCGATGAGTCGTTGCGCTATGACATCGATGATGCCGAGAAACGCGCCTGCGAAGAGGACGAAGCCGAGGACGACGGCAGTGGCCTGACCGGTCTGCCGGCGGTTGGGCCATTGCACCCGCTGCAGCTCCGCCCAGCACGCGGCGAGGAAGGTGAAGACGCGAAATCCGGAGCGCTTCTGCTTGGCCGACGGGGCTGCGACGTCGCCGGACCCCTCGCCGAGCTGCTCGTCGTCGACGACCGTGCCGCCGTCTCCGAACGGAGACTCGTAGGGCTCGTCGACCGATGGTTCGTGCGAGCCGGCCACGATCTCGGCCTCGACCCGGTCGACCTCGCCGGAGACGTGATCGAGCGAGCCCGGGATGTTCTCCCGGCGCAGCTTCTGCTTGCGGTCCTTCGCTCGCTGGCGTTTACGTGCCATGGGATGCGGGGGGCCCTGAGCGCTACCGGGTCTCCCGGTGGCTCGTGTGCTCCTTGCACCACTTGCAGTATTTGCGCAGGGAGATGCGATCCGGGTTGTTGCGCTTGGACTTGTTCGTCTGGTAGTTGCGCCGCTTGCAAGCCTCGCAGGCGAGGGTCACAGCGATACGCACGTCTCCGCGGGCCATTCGGCGCTCCGTGACGGCGAGAGGACAGAAAAGGACCTGCGGGGCAGGTCTCGGTCGAGAGGATAGCGCGGCCCGCCGGCCGCGCGCCGAACCGGGCGGTCGCGGCGCTCTGCGCGCTAGGCCCGCGCGCTCGCCTGGGGATCGAGACGCGTCATGTGGACACTGGCCTCCAGCCGCGATCCGGCGGTGCCCTGATAGACGCCGCGCACCGGTGGCACGTCGGCATACAGGCGGCCGTGGCCGATCTTCACGTGGCGCTCGCCGGCGAGCCGGCGGTTCGTCGGATCGGCGCCGACCCAGACCGGCTCGCCGCGGCCGTCGGCGCCGGGCAGCAGCGCCTCCAGCCAGGCATGCGTCTCGACCTCGACGGAGTCCGCGCCCTCGTCCGCCCCGGCCGCCCACAGGTAGCCGCTGACGTAGCGCGCGGCGATCCCGTTGCGGCGCAGCATGATCAGGCCGAGGTGGACGTAGTCCTGGCAGACGCCGGCGCCGGTGTCGAGGAACTCCTGCACCGTCGAGCCGACGTAGGTCACTCCGGCGCGGTACTCGTAGCGATCCGGGATCAGGTCGTACAGGCGCCGCAGCGTCGCCAGCGGCGTCCGCGCGCGAACCGTCCTGCAGAGCTCGTCGAGCGTCTCGCCGTCCGGCTCGTCGAGTGCCGGCAGCAGGTACTCGCCGGCCGCCTCGGCATAGGCATCGGTGTCCAGCGCGGGCCAGTCGACGTCGGGTGGGTCGGGCGGCTCGGCCGTCACGACGCGCGCGCGCACGTCGATGCTCAGCCGCGTGTGCGGGCGCACGATCCCGAACTCGAGCACCTCGGTGCCGAAGTAGTCGCTGTGCCGGCCGACGCGGGCCTCGGGATCGATCCGGACGGTGAACTCGTCGCAGCGCTGCGTCGACGTCGTCGCCGGCCGCACGCGCAGGGCGTTGAGGTTGTCCGACACCGGCGCGTCGTAGCGGTACTCCGTGAGGAAGCGAATGGCGAAGTGCATGGTGGGTCGCATGGGGCTAGGCCGCCCGCGCGCCGCCGAAGTATCGCTGGGCGATGTCCGCGTCGACCTTGCCGAGCTCGCGCTGGACCTCCTGGCAGGTGACGCGCAGGTCGGCGTCGCTCTCCGCGCTGCGGCGGAACTCGAGGTCGGCCGACAGCCGGCTCAAGCGGAGGATCGGCTCGGAGCTGCGCGGCGACCCGTCGGCCGTCTTCAGGGCGCCGTTGACCGCGTCGACCGCCGCCGCGACGGAGTCGGGGTAGCTGCGCTCGAACAGCAAGAAGCGCGCGACCGGCTTGGCATGGGCGGGGGCCGGGACCGCGCGACGGTAGGCCTGAAAGCCACCGACGGCCTGCAGCAGCGCGATCGCCTGGCCGTCGGCGCTGTCGCCCTCGTCGCCGACCGGCAGCGCGACGCGCAGCATCCGCAGGACCATGTCGCCGGACTCGATCCGCCCGCCGGCGGACAGGAACGCGCTCGCCTCGTCGCGCAGCATCGTGCGCCCGGTCAGTCCCCAGAAGAGCGCCGAGCGCTCCTTGACGTGCTGGTAGATCGAGTACGGACCGGAGTGCGGCCGCGTCGTCAGCTCGCCGTCGCGCAACCGCAGATGGGTCGTGTTGATCGCCTCCCACATCTCGGCCGAGATGACGTCGCGGACGGCCTGCGCGCCTTCGCGCGCGCGCGCGACACACGCCACGACGGAGGCCGGGTTGTCGCGGTCGTGCGTCAGGGCGTCGAGCACGGCGTCGCGCCGCGCCGGAACGCCGTTGCGCTGGCCGCCCATGATGTGCATCAGCGAGTCCCAGCCCAGGCGGGTCGCGCTCGGATCGTCCGGCCGGCCTTGAAGATCGGCCTGGAAGACCCCGTCCAGCAGCCGCGCGGTCGCCTCGGCACGGGCGAGGTTGCGCCCGAGCCAGAAGAGCTCCTGTGCGATCCGCGCGAGCACCCTAGCGCTGCTGCTGCTGTTGCTGCTGCTGTCCGGTCCACGCTCCGTAGCGCAGGTCCGGCAGGGCGGGCGGCAGGCTCTCGGGACGCAGCGGCGAGGCGCGGTCGCCGCGGTCGTCGCCGTCCTCGAGCACCCAGGTGTCCTTCGAGCCGCCGCCGCGCGAGGAGTTGACGATCATCGAGCCCTCGACCATCGCCACGCGCGTCAGCCCGCCCGGCACGATCGAGATCGTCTCGCCGAAGACCGCGAACGGCCGCAGGTCGACGTGGCGCGGGGCGAGCACGCCGTCGTCGTCGGCGGTCGGAACCGTCGACAGCCGCACGACCTCCTGCGCGATCCACTTCTCCGGCGAGCGGCGGATGACGTCGGCGAGGCCGGCGAGCTCGATCGGGTCGGTCGCCGGCCCGATGAAGACGCCCTTGCCGCCCGACTCCCCGGTCGGCTTGAAGACGAGCTCGTCCATCCGGCCCAGCGCGTGCTCCATCGCGTCGCGGTCGGCCATCAGGTACGTCTCGACGTTGTCGAGGATCGGCTCCTCGCCGAGGTAGAAGCGGATCATCTCCGGCACCCAGTGGTAGATCGCCTTGTCGTCGGCGACTCCGGTGCCGACGGCGTTGGCGAGCGCGACGGTGCCGGCGCGGTAGGCGCGCATCAGGCCGGGCACGCCGAGCACCGAGTCGGGACGGAACTCGAGCGGATCGACGAAGTCGTCGTCGAGACGACGATAGACGGCGTGGACGCGCTGCAGGCCATGCGTCGTGCGCATGTACAGGACGTCATCGCGGACGACGAGATCCGACGCCTCGACGAGCTCGACGCCCATCTGGCGCGCGAGGAACGCATGCTCGAAGTACGCCGAGTTCAGCGGTCCCGGCGTCCAGACGACGACCGTCGCCTCGCCCTCGGCGGCCGGCGCGACCGCGCGCAGCGCGGCGAGCAGCAGCATCGGGTAGTGGTCGATGGGACGGACCTTGTACTCGGCGAACAGCTGCGGCATGAGGCGCGTCATCGCCGTGCGGTTCTCGAGCACGTAGGAGATGCCCGACGGCGTGCGGACGTTGTCCTCGAGCACCTTCCAGGAGCCGTCGGCGTCGCGTACGAGGTCGCAGCCGGCGACGTGGCAGTAGACGCCGCCCGGCGGGCGGATGCCGTGCGCGGCCCGTGCGAAGTGGCTTCGCGACACGACGAGGCGCCACGGGATGATCCCGGCCCGGACGATCTCTCGCGCGTGGTAGACGTCGTCGACGAAGCGGTTCAGCGCCCGGATGCGCTGCGCGACGCCGCGCTTGATCGCCGTCCACTCGCCGGCCGGCAGGATCCGCGGGACGAGATCCAGCGGCATCGGGCGCTCGAGCGTGGGGCCTCCGTCGCCGCCCATCGTGTCGAACGTGATCCCCTGCTGGACGAAGATCGCGTCGCGCCGCCGGCCGGCCGATGCCAGCTGCTCGGGACCGAGCAGGTCGAGCCCTGCGACGAGCGCCGCGGCGTGCGCACGGGGTTGGCAGCGCTCGTCGAAGAGCTCGTCGAAGCATCCCTCCACCGGCTGGTAGGCGGGCCGGGCGCGCACGATGTCGACGTCGGTCACCGGCACATTCTGGTGGGCGGCCGGCGCGCGGCCTTTGGCCTGCGGTCCAGGACGGGCGCCGGCACGTTCGCCCGCGTGGCGCCGACGCGATCGCCGCGGGCGACCGACGACCGACGGACGCCTGCGTCCCGGTCGGCGGGCCCTGCCGACCACGCCCGAGCGCTCGTCATGCCGGGAGCCAGCCGCGGCGCCGCAACTCGACGACGAAGCGGGCGTACTGCTCGTCGAGGTGCTCGCGCAGCGCGTCGCGCGGTTCGAGCACCTCGCGCGTGCGCGACATGCGCTGGGCGACGGCGGCCAGCGTCTCGTCCGGCGCCGCTGCCGCCGCGGCGAGGATCGCCATGCCGAAGGCCGACTCGCTCTGCTCGGGCAGATGCACCGGACGCCCGAGCGCGTCGGCGCGCAGCTGACAGAGATGCCGGCTGCGCGTCGCGCCGCCGGTCAGGCTGAGCCGCCCGCCGGTCGCCGCGCCGAGTCGTCGCAGCTGCTCCAGGCAGAGCCGCTCGACGAGCGCCATGCCCTGCAGCAGCGCCGCGACGTGCTCGCCGTCTCCCTGCGGCGCGCCGAGCATGAACGCCTCGGCGTCGGGCGCCACGAAGGGGAAGCGCTCGCCGCGCGAGACGAGCGGGTAGGCGAGCACGCGCGTGCGCTCGTGGGCCGCGGCGAGGTCGCCGAGCGCGTCGAGGTCGCGACCGGGAAAGCCCGCCGCCAGCACGCCCGCGCCGCTGCTCGACGCTCCTCCGGGCAGCCAGCTGCCATCGGGCGAGCGGTGCGAGTAGACGCCGTGCGCCGGATCCTCGATCCGCTGCGCCGAGCATCCCTTCAGCACGAGCGTCGTCCCGAGCACGGAGTTGCAGTCGCCGGCGCGCAGCGCGCCCGCGGCGATCTGTGCCGCACAGCCGTCGGTCATGCCGGCGATGATCGGCGCCCGGACCGGCAACCCGGTCTGCTCGGCAGCCTCGTCGCAGACCTCGCCGACCTGCGCACCGGGCGCGACGACATCGGGCAGCACGCCGTCCAGCGCGCGCGCCAGCGCCGGCGGCCAGCACGCAGCGGCAGGGTCGTAGCCGGATTTCAGCGCGTGGCTCGCGTCCGCCGCGACGGCGTGTCCGGCGAGGCGCCGCGTGATGACGTCGGGCTCGTGCGCCAGCCGCAGGCCGCCGCTCGCGGCGGCGCCGGCCGGCTCGTGCTCGAGCAGCCAGTGCAGCTTCGCCAGCCCCGATGACGGCGCGAGACCCAGCTCGCGCGCCTGCGCGCGCGCACGGCCGTCGTCGTACATCAACGCGGGCGTGCGCGGGCGCCCGTCGCGATCGACGAGCAGGACCGTGCTCGAGGTCCCGCAGACCGCGACGCCCGCGACGCGGTCGGCTGCGACCTCGCCCAGCGCCGCACGGCAGGCGACGGCTGCCGCGTCCCACCACGTGGCGGGATCCTGCTCGTGGCGAATGCCGTCACGGCGGCTGCGCAGCGGCCGCGAGCCACGCCCGAGCACCGACCCGTCGGCGGCGACCGCGAACGCCCGCGCACTGGACGTGCCGAGGTCCAGGCCGACGAAGACGGGCTGTCCGGCGCTCATAGGGACTGTGGCCCGCGCGGCGCCGGCGGCGCTACCCGACGGTCGCCGCCGTCACCGTCGCCGAGCAGCTGCAGCTGCCACCACGAGACGTCGCGCCACGCACCGGCCTTCCAGCCGATGTCGCGATACGTGCCGACGTGCTCGAAGCCGAGCGCGCGGTGCAACCCGACGCTGGCGTCGTTGGGCAGCGTCACGCCGGCCAAGGCGCTGCGCAGGCCCTGCCGGCGCAGCAGCTCGAAGAGCGTCTCGTAGAGCCGGCGGCCGGCGCCGGCTCGATGGCGGGCCGGGTCGACGTAGATGCCGACCTCGACCGCCCAGCGGTAGGCGGCCCGAACGCGATGCTGCGTGGCGTAGGCGTAGCCGACGATCGTGCCGTCGTCCTCGAGCACGATCCATGGGTAGCGAGCGCTCGTCTGTGCGATCAGCGCCGCGAACTGCGCCGGCGTTGGCGGGACCTCCTCGAAGGTGACCGCTCCATCGGCGACGTACGGTCCGTAGATCGCCGCGCAGGCGGCGGCGTCGCGATCGGGGTCGGCGTGGCGCACGAGCATGCGACCACATGATGTCGCCTCACGCCCGGGAATCGTTCGAACAACTTTTGGTGCAACGAGAGCGGCGGGCACGAAAGCTCGCGACAGCGCGCCCGATCGGTGCAATCATCGTTTCGCGACAGCGATCGGCGCGCGGTCCGGCGAAGTCCGTGCACGCCAGCACAACGGCGCCGGCCGTCCCCGCCGCGACCCGACCGCCACGATGCCCTACGCCGAAGACCCAGCCACCGACGACGACCGGTTCGGCACGCCCCCGGCGCCAGCGACGTCGTCGTCCGCCGCCAGACGCCCCGATCCCCCGACCAGGTGGCGTCGCTCGCACAGGCCGCGCATGCCGCTCCCGCGAACGTACGTGCTGCCGCGAAGCCGGCTCGCACGCGCAACCCTGACGACGGTCGTCGTCGGCGCGCTGCTCGCGCTCGGCGTCGCCGGCTACGCGATCGGACGCGGCGGCGAGGACGTCGTGGCGACGGCGCCCGGTCAGGCGGCCGAAACCGGCGCCGTCGCCTTGCGCTATCCGGTCGGCTGGTCGCAGCGCGCGCGCCCGCCGGCGATGCCGGGACTGAACGTCGAGGACCCGATCGTGCTGTCGGCGGGTGGCGGCGCGGGGCTCGTCGCCGGGATCGTCGCCGACGCGACCGGGCCCGACCTGCTGCCGCGCGCGCTGCGCCGGCGCCTGCCGCGCGCGCCCGAGTCCGAGCCGGTCCGCCTCGGCGGCATCGAGGCGCTGCGCTACCCCTACCTGCAGGTGCGGGGGTTCGACGGGGTGCTGACGCTGTACGCGATCCCGACCGCACGGGGCTCGGTCGTCGTGGCCTGCAGCTTCCCGGCGCACGCGGGCGCGTTCTTCGGCGACTGCGAGCGGTCGGCCGTGACGCTGCGACTCGACGGCCTGCGCGCCTATCCGATCGGGCCCGACGCCGGCTATGGCCGGCGCCTGGCCGCGGCGATCGGCGCGATCGACACGGCGATGACGCAGCACGGCGCCCGGCTGGAGCAGGCGCGGACCGCCGCCGGGCAGGCGTCGATCGGCGCTCGGCTCGCGCGGTCGCTGACGGCGATCGGGGCGACGCTCGACGTCGGGCCGGTGAGCGCGCGCGACCGCGAGGGACACGCCAAGCTCGTCGCTGCGATCGACGCGAGCGCCTCGGCCTATCGCGCGCTGAGCGATGCGGCGCGAGCGGGCGACGCCTACCGCTACGAGCGCGCTGCCGCTACTGTGCGCACCATCAGCGCGCGCCTGCGGGACGCAGGCGCCGCACTCGCGTCGCTCGGCTACATGACCGCAGGAGCGCAGGACCAATGATCGATTCGGCACGTACGCGAACGTCGGGGCACATCGCGACGGTCGCGGTGCTGACCGCCACGCTGCTGGCGCTGCTCGCCGCGTCGCCGCTGGTCGCTGCCGCGCGCGCAGCCGCGCAGGCCAGCGTCACGCCGGGGAGCCTGGCGTTCAGCGCCCAGGTGGGCACGGCCAGCGCCGCGCAGACGGTGACGATGACGAACACCGGCGACGCGCCGCTGACGATCTCCGCCGTCGCGCTCGGCGGGGCGAACGCCGACCAGTTCGCGATCAGCGACGGCTGCACTGCGGTCACGCTGCCCGTCGAGGGAACGTGCGCGGTCGCCGTCAGCTTCGCGCCCAGCGGAGTCGGCGCGCGCGGCGCCATCCTGACGTTCACGACCGACGATCCGGTCAACCCGATCCAGAGCGTCGCACTCGGCGGCACCGGCACGCCGCCGCCATCGCCACCACCGCCACCACCGCCACCGGCACCGCCCGCGCCGAGCGCCACGCGCGGCAGCCTGTCGTTCACCGCGCCGGCCGGCACGACGAGCGCCCCGCAGCCGCTGACGCTGACCAACGGCGGAAACCAGCCGATGACGATCTTCGGCGTCGCGGTCATCGGCGAGCACTTCGCGATCAGCGCGTCGACCTGCGGCGCGACGCTCGCACCGGGCGCCGGCTGCGTCGTCAGCACGACGTTCTCGCCGGACGCGGTCGGCAGCGGCTTCGCGGCGACGCTGCGCTTCGCGACGAACGACCCCGTCAACCCGCTCGTCGACATCTTGCTGCTCGGCAGTGGCACCACGCCACGGCCCGCCGACCGCGACGGCGACGGCGTGCCGGACGCCGCGGACCGCTGCCCGTCGACGCCCGGCGACCTGCTCAACGGCTGCCCGAGCGAGCTCAACGCCGACGTGCGCGGACGCTGGCGGATCAACAACCTGTTCACGCAGCTCGTGTCGCTCACGGTGCGCGCGCCGACCGGCTCGCGCATCGTCCTCGAGTGCAGCGGCAAGCGTGGCGTCTGTGGCTTCAAGAAGCGCTACGTGAGGACGACGAGCACGCGCGTGACGAGCCTGACGCGCTCCTTCAGGGGACGCCGGATCTTCCCGGCGGGCACGACGATCACCGTGCGGGTGACGCGGCCGCTGCAGACCGGCACCTACGAGCGGCTGGTGACGCGCAGCGGGCGCCGGCTGCCGAGCGTCCTCAACCGCTGCCTGACCTCGAGAGGCACGGTGCGGCCCTGCGACTGAACGTCATCGCACTGACCGGCCGCAGCCTGATCGGCGTCCTGGCGCTGGCGATCGCCGTGGCCGCCGCGGGCTGGAGCCTCGGCGTCGCGACGAGCGACGGCCAGGAGCGCTCCGGTGAGGCGACCAGCTTGGTGACGTCGCAGCGCAGCGTCGAGATCGGCGTGCTCTCGACGATCCCCGCGCCGCCGGCACTGGGCAGGACGGCGCAGGCGCGTCGGCGCGCTGCGCCCGCCACCGCGCCGCGACCTCGCCCGGCCCCTGCCCGCCGGGCGCGCGCCGTCTCCCCGCCGCCCCCCGCGGTCGTCACGCCTCCACCCGTCGTGCGGTCACAGCCACCACCGGTGCCACGACCCGCGCCCGCTCCGCCACCACCGTCACCACCACCGCCGCCCGCGATCCCCGGCGGAGCGTTCATCGAGGGCGAGACCTGAGCTCGCGGCCGGCCGCGGTGCGGTCGGCGGCGCTCCTGCGAGACCCCGAGGACATCGCACCGCCCCGACCGACCGCGCCCTAGGGCACCCGAGCGCGAGTCGCTGCGCGCCACACCGAGGCAAGCCTGATCCGGACCGCGGCAGCCGGCGTAGTCGCGCGTACACATCAGCTTCACCCATACGCCCGCGCCCACATCGGAAGGAGCCGTGGTCCATGAATGCCCTGCTGACCCTCGTCAAGGGGTTTGCCGGCAAGCCCTCGCATGCACCGCTGACCGACGTCAGCGTCGGCGCGTATACCGTCGGCGTGGCGATGCTCGTCGTCGGCGCGTTCGGCTTCGAGGAGGACGCGATGGCGAAGGGTGCGCTGCTGGCGATCTCGGGCGGGCTCCTCGTCGCGATCCCGACCTCGCTGACCGGCCTGCTGGACTGGTTCGATCTCAGCAAGGGCTCGGCCCGGCGCACGATCGCCAACTTCCATCTCACGGTCATGCTGATGGCGACCGCGCTGTTCGCCGGCGCCTGGGCGGCGCAGCGCCAGGGCTACCTCGACGGCGAGGTGACGACGCTCGGCCTCGTCCTCGGGCTCGCGGCCTTCGGGGCGCTGGCGATCGGCGGCACGCTCGGCGGGGCGCTGGCCTACGTCTACGGCGTGCGCGTCGTCAAGAAGGACGTGTCCGTCGCCGACGCGCTGATCCCCGGGCGCCTGGAGGAGCCGGGCAGCCACCGGACCGACTGGACCGAGCGGTAGCCGCCGCTTCTTGGCGGACTGGCGACCCGTCACGGGCGGGCGCGGAGGTCGCGGTGCGATTTTCAACCCGAGAACGGTTGAAAAGCGCACCGCGACGTGTTGAGCGCTGCGGTCCGGCTGCGGCCTGGTGGTGCGCTGGTCGTGTACCCGCACGACAGGAGTCGGGATGACCGCCGTCGCGCCGCCGCGATCCTATGAGCGCTACCGTGCGTGCCCCGTGCCCGGTCCGCTCTTTCGCCTTGCCTGCGCTCCCGCCGTGCTCGCCGCCGCACCCGACGGCTGGGTCGCGACGATGCTCGAGGAGGGCGAGATCGCGGTGCTCGCCGACGATGGCGGGCTCGAGGCGATCACGGCGCTGGCGCATGCGCTGGACCTCGTGACCGTGCCGCTGCTGCGCGCCGAGCAGACGGCCGATCAGCAGGAGGCGACCGTGATGGCCTACGCCGGCAGCAAGCCGCTCGTCTGGATCGCTGCCGGCTTCGGCGAGCAGGCGACCGAGTGGGCGCACGAACGCGGCCCGATGACGCTGCTCGTCGAGTCCGACGGGCCGCTGACCGATGATGAGCACAAGCGCGTCGAGCGCTTCGCCGTGATCCTCGGCCGCCAGGCCGAGTAGCGCGCCGCCGCGCGCGAGACGCTCAGGAGCGAGCGAGACGCGGTTCGGCGAGCCGCTCAGGACCGCTGCACGTCGAGCGTCATGATGGCGCGGTAGCCGTCGCCGTCCTGCGTCGCCGTCAGGACGAGTCGCCGGTCGAAGAGCCGGTCGCCGTCGTTGCGCTGATCGCGCGCGCCGCGCGACGAGTATGGCCGGTCCTCGAAGACCGCATCGGTGAGCGCGTCGTCGAAGTACAGCTGCGTCGTCAGCACCGTGCGCGCGTCGAGGTGGACCTTGGCGTGGACGTGCACGGCGCGACCCGGATACCAGCCGGGGTAGATCGTTCGGAACTCGACGATGCCAGCGGCGTCCGTGACCTGCGCCCCGCGCAGGTAGCGCGTCCCGTCGGCGCCGTCGACGCCCGAGTAGTCACCGTCCGCGTCGGCGTGCCAGATGTCGACGACGGCGCTCGGAATCGGCTCGCACGCACCGGCGTCGCGGACGCGCAGCGCGAGGCGCAGCAGCGCGCCGGGCCGGTTCTCGCGGATGTCGCTGCGGACCGCGTCGGCGTCGAAGTAGAACGGCCCCTCGGCGTCCTGCGGCGTGACCGTGCAGCTCGCGGCGTCGTCGAACAGCGCGGCCGTCGCGCCCGGCACGGCTGTGCGCGGCTGAACCGTCGTCGTCGCGCCCTCCGTCGTCCGCGCGGTCGTGCCGGCAGCGGCGCGCTCGTCGCTGCCGCCGCAGGCCGCCAGCAGCCCGCCGAGGCTGATCGTCCCGAACGCGCCGAGCGCCTGCCTGCGGCTCAGTCGCTGCGTCATCGCCTACACACGGTACTCCGGGTTGGGGTAGTCGAAGCGACAACCGGCCTCCCACGCCGTGCGCTGATTGCCGTGCGCCGGGATCCCGCCCGCGTCCTTCAGCGTCCGCGCCATGTGCAGCAGGTTCCAGGTCAGAAAGGCGGTGTTGCGGTTCGTGAAGTCGTTCTGCGGCCCGCCCGATCCCTCGTCGCGGTAGCTCGGTCCCGGTCCGGCCTCGCCGATCCACGCCGAGTCGGCCTGCGGCGGGATCGTGTAGCCGAGGTGCTGCAGCGAGTAGAGGATGTTCATCGCGCAGTGCTTGGCGCCGTCCTCGTTTCCGGTGATGATGCACCCGCCGGCGCGCCCGTAGTAGGCGTACTGGCCGGCCTCGTTGAGCACATGGCTGTTGCCGTACAGCCGCTCGATCACGCGCGTGCAGACCGACGACTTCTCGCCCAGCCAGATCGGCGACAGCAGCACGAGGATGTCGGCGGCCATGACCTGCGCGAAGATCGCCGGCCAGTCGTCGGCGTCCCAGCCGTGCTCGGTCATGTCGGGGTAGACGCCGGTCGCGATCTCGCGATCGACGGCACGCACGACCTCGACCGTCACGCCGTTGCGCTCCATGATCGCGATCGAGCGGTCGGCCAGCGCCTGGGTGTTGGACGGCTCGGGCGAGCGCTTCAGCGTGCAGTTGACGAACAGCGCGCGCAGGTCCGAGAAGTCCCAGGCGGACGTCTCGCAGAGCCGCTCCTCGATCTCCGTCAGTTCGGTCATGGCGATTCCTCCTGCTCGATCTGGGCCAACGTCTCCTACCGTGCCGCGCGTTCGCTACGGCGGTCGTCATTAGGATCGGGCATATGGTGGCCGACGAGCCAGGGGTCCTCTACGACGAGGTCCCCTACCCCGGTCGGCCGTTCGACCAGACGCATCCCGACCGCCTCGCGACGCTCGGCCGCCTGTACGGCCTCCGGTCGGCCGCACCGTCGCGCTGCCGCCTGCTCGAGCTTGGCTGCGGTGACGGCGGCAACCTGCTGCCGATGGCCTGCACGCTGCCCGCCTCGCAGTTCGTCGGCGTCGACGTCTCGCAGCGTGCGGTCGCCGCCGCGCGCGCCCGCACGGAGGAGCTCGGGATCGACAACGTGCGCTTCGAGGAGAGCTCGCTGGCCGACTTCGCCCCCGAGCCCGGAAGCTTCGACTTCGTCATCGCGCACGGCGTCTACTCCTGGGTCGACGAGCCCGTCCGCGACGCGCTGATGGCCGTCAGCGCCCGGGCGCTGGCCGAGCAGGGCGTCGCCTACGTCAGCTACAACACGCTGCCCGGCGGCCGCCTGCGCGACATCCTGCGCGACATCCTGCGCTCGCACGTCGACCCGACCGACGCGCCGCAGCGCCAGCTCGCCAGCGCGCGCGAGATGCTCGCGGTCCTGCAGGCGGCGTGGGCCTACGACACCGAGCTGCACACGCTCGGCTCGCTGGCGGCGAAGATGCTCGACGACAGCGACGCGCTGCTGTTCCACGACACGCTGGCACCGGTCAACGCGCGCCTGCACTTCGAGCAGTTCACCGAGCACGCCGCCGGCCACGGCCTGCAGTTCCTCGCCGAGGCGAACTTCTGGGAGATGCAGGTCGGCTGGCTGCCGCACGAGCTGCGCGACGGCGTGCTCGCGACCGACGACCGTCTGCGCCGCGAGCAGCTGCTCGACCAGCTGCGGATGCGGACCTTTCGCCAGACGCTGCTGTGTCACGCCTCCAACGCGCTCGATGACACGCCGCCGCTGGATCGGCTCGCGACGCTCGCCGTCTCCGCGCAGGCGCAGGCCAGCGCGGCGCAACCGGACGGGCGCGTGACGTTCACCGGCGCCAACGGCTCGAACCTGACGACCGACCACGGCGTGGTGATCGCCGCGCTCGAGCGCGTGATCGCGGCCTGGCCGGCGATCCTGCCGATCGCCGAGCTGTGGCCCTCCGACGCGCTGGCCGAGGATCGCCAGATCGTCTGCGAGGCGCTGCTGCGCTGCTACAGCGCAGCGCTCGCGAGCGTCCACGCCGAGCCGGCGGCGTTCGGCACGAGCGCCGCCACGCACCCGCGCGTCACCGCGATGGCGCGCCTGCAGGCGCGCGAAGGCGCACTCGTGGCCAACCTGCGCCATGACGCCGTGACGCTCGACGATCCCGCCCGAGCGCTCGTCATGCTGCTCGACGGCACCCGCGACCGCGCGGCGCTGCTGGCCGGGCTGGCCGACGCGGTCGAGGGACCCGTCGCACGCTCGGAGCTCGCCCTCTGGCTGGAGCGCAGCCTCACCCAGCTGGCGCAGAGCGCGCTGCTGCTGGCGTCCTGATCGCCATCCGCGTGCATTAGCCTGAAGAGCACGATGGCGACCCAGCCCGCGCCCCAGAGCCTCGATCCGGCCGCGCTCATCGAGGGCGCGCCCGACGACGAGTTCGCACTCATCGAGCTGCGCCTCGACTGGCCGCCGACGCTCGAGGTCTACCCGAGGCACAAGCAGCTGTGGCTGCGCTGCTTCGTCATCACGCAGGACCCGCTCGGCTGGATCCCCGATCGCGGCGACGCGTGGACGGCGGTGACCGTCGACGACGAGGTGCTCGAGGTCGACCTGTACCTGACGCTCGACGCGGTGCGCAGCGCGCTGGAGGAGACCGAGGGCGACCTCGCGGCGGCGGTCGGCCGCTACGCGGGGACGGTGATGGCGGCTGCCCTGGAGCGCGAGGAGGAGCTGCTCGACGGCGACTATCCGCGGCGCGCGGCGCGCGGCGAGACGCCGCGCCTGCTGTCCGATCTCGAGGGCGACCACGGCTCCTTCGGCACGCCCGCGCTGCAGGCCAAGCGCGACTGGAGCCCGGTCGGGCTCGGCGCCCTGACCGACCTCGTCCAGCACGCCTTCGGGGCCGTCGACCTCGACCGCTCGAACGTGTCACTCGACCCCGTCGAACCGGTCGACGAGGACTGCCCGGCCTGCAAGGGCCAGGTCTTCGGCTACCCGTCGAGCCTCGAGCAGGCCAAGGAGACGCTCTGCGCGCCGCACCAGACGGCGGCGCGGATCGTCAACACCGAGCGCATCGCGGTCGCGCGCGCGTCGAACTTCGCCGGCTGGCGCGCGATCGACAAGGCGGTGATGCGGGTCAACAAGCTGCCCGAGCCGGGCTTCAACCCGCTGCCGCCGCGCGTCGTCGGCGAGACGCCGGCTCGCAACGAGCCGTGCCCGTGCGGCAGCGGCAAGAAGTACAAGCGCTGCCACGGAGCGTGAGCCCGGACGCGCTCACGGGCGGCTGTCTGTGCGGAGCGGTGCGCTTCGAGCTGACCGAGCCGCCTGCGATCGCCGGCTACTGCCACTGCACGCGCTGCCAACGGCGCACCGGCACCTCGTCCTCGGCGCAGGCGCTCGTCGACCGCGGCGCCCTGACGATCGTGCAGGGCGAGCAGCTCGTCCAGGGCTGGTGCCACCCCGATGGCGGGATGGAGAAGTGCTTCTGCCGCTCGTGCGGTGCGCACCTGTTCAGCCGCGCGCCGGACGGCGGAGCCCGCATGACCGTGCGGCTGTCGGCGTTCGACGCCGATCCCGGCGTGCGTCCCAGCTTTCGGGCGTTCGTCGCCGACGCCGCCTCGTGGGAGCCGATCCCGGACGACGGACTGGAGCGCTTCGAGGAGGCGCGCGCGGGCTGAGCGTCGCCGTGGCCAGGTCGGCCGCTCAGATGAACACGCGCAGGATCGAGAGCAGCAGCAGGATGAAGCAGCCGGCCGCGACGGTGCCGAGCACGCGGATGACCCACAGGTCGAACTGCGAGAGCACGAGCTTGGCCTCGCGGCGCGGGTGCTGCAGGTCGGCCATGACCGTGCGAGCCGACGGAATCGTGCGCACGCCGATCGGGGCACTGGTCTCGTCGGAGTCACCCGCATCCCCGTCGTCACCGGATGCCCCTGCCGCTGCGCCACGCTCGCGGTCTTCCTGGGCGCGCTCGCGCTGGACGCTGCGCTGCAGGGTGTGGTAGGCGACGAGGACTTCGTCGCGCTGCGCCTTGGCCTCGTCGCGCTCGCTCTTGGCCTGGTCGAGCGCGTTCTCCGCATCGTCGCGCGCGCGCAGTGCCTCGTCGGCCGCCAGCTCGATACGGGTGCGGCTGCGAACCGCCGCCTCGCGCGCCTCGACGGCCTCGGCGAGCTGGGCGAGCGCGCGATCGCGGTCGCGGTCGGCGCTGGCACGGTGGCGCGCGATCTCCTCCTGCGCGGCCGCCTTCGCCGCCTGGACCGCGCGGCGCTCGCGCTCAGCGGTCAGCAGCTCCGCATCCTCCAGGCGGCGACGCAGGGCGTCGCGCTCGCGCACGACCGCGTCGAGCTCGTTCTCATCCGACGCCTCGCTGTGATCATCGTGCGCCGTCTCGGCGTCATCGGCCCGGGAGGCCGTCGGCACCACGGCGAGCGCCGGATCGAGCGAGCGTCCGGCCGCTGCGGGCGGCGACGCGCCGGCATCCGCCGCGTCGTCCGTGTCTCCGTCCGCAGGTGCCGGCGCGGATGCGGGCGCAAGCGCGGGCGCGGCCTCGACGACCGTCCCGGCACCGAGCGGCACCGTGACCTGCGAACCGACCGCGAGCGCCAGCTTGCCGATATCGACGTCGCCGCCGTTCCATGGGAACGCCGCGGTCCAGGCAGCCTCAGGCGACGGCGCCCATGGCTTGTGCTCGAGCGTCGCGAGGATGCGATGCTCGTCGGACAGCAGCGTCGGCCGCACGAAGCGCAAGCCGCGCACTCCCGACCAGAACCCGCTGACGACCAGCTCGTCGCCCTCGAGCTCGAGCCGCTCGATCTCGAACGTCACCCCCTCACGCTGCGCCATGCGATGCCCCTACCCGTCCTGAGCAGCGATGACAACCCTACGCGGGACCGACGTAGATCCCCTCGGCCTCCTCGACGCTGACGATCTCGCGCCCGAGTGGCAGGAAGGCGACCGGTACGAGCTTGAAGTTCGCCAGGCCGAGCGGGATGCCGATGATCGTCAAGCACAGCGCGACGCCCGTCACGAGGTGCGCGAGCGCCAGCCACCAGCCGCACAGCACGACCCAGAGGACGTTGCCGATCCCCGACCCGACGCCGGCGTCGGCGCGCCTGACGAGCGTCGAGCCGAACGGCCACAGCGCGAAGGCGGCGATCCGCAGCGCGGCGATCCCGAACGGGATCGTGATGATCAGGACGAAGCAGATCAGCGCCGCGAAGGCGTAGCCGATCGCCAGCCAGAGCCCGGACAGCAGGAACCAGATCACGTTCAGCAGCAGGCGCATCGACCGGTCAGTGCCCTCGCCGAGGACGTGGCAAACCGCACAGGCTCATGGCGCGCGCCACCACCCGCGATCACGGGCGACGAGCTCGTCGCCGAGCACGAGGAAGTCCAGTCCGAGCCGCCGGAAAGCGCCGGCCGCGTCGGCGGCGCTCGACACGATCGGCTCGCCGGGTCCGTTGAACGACGTGTTGACGAGTGCGCCGCCGGCGCGCTCGCCCCACTCGTCCAGCAGCGCGGGCAGGACGTCGCGCGACGCCGGATCGAGCTCCTGCGGCCGCGTCGTGCCGTCGACGTGGACGGCGGCGGGCAGCTGCGCGCCGCCGGTGTCGGAGACCGGCGTCCCGGCGAGCATGTAGTCCGACAGCCGCGGCCGCGGCTGCCACAACGCCGCCGCGCGCGAGCGCAGCGCGGCGGCGCCGAACGGCCGCCACGGCTCGCGGCCCTTGAGCGCGTTCAGGCGCCCGTGCATGCCGGGGCTGCTCGGGTCGGCGACGATCGACCGGTGCCCGAGGGCGCGCGGGCCGATCTCGCCCGGTCCCTCGACGATCGCGCCGATCCGTCCTGCCTCGAGCGCCGCGCAGACGCGCTCCAGCGACAGCGCCTCGCGGTGCAGACCGTCGAGCGCGCCGTTGGCCGGCGCGGCGCTCCCCGGCGTCGGGCCGAGGAACGCGGAGATCCGTTCGCCCGTGCCCGGGCTCCGGTGCGCCTGTGGCGGTGCGACGTGCCAGGCGGCGCCGAGCGCCGTGCCGGCGTCGTGCGGCGCGGGCGGCGCGAAGACCGGCCCGCCGAGCAGGCCGTTGGCCTTGCAGTTCAGCGCGACGCCGCCGGCCAGGCAGAGGTTCTCGGTCCCCGCGAGCGCGCGTGCGAGCGCCGCCAGCCTGACGACGACCCGCTCGACGGCCTCCTGCGCGGAGACGGCGATCTGCACGGCGAGCGGATCGAGCTGCAGCTCGTGGCGCGCCCGGGTGACCCGGCGCCCACCGGCGAGCTCGCTCAGCCGCGCCATCCAGGCGTGGATGTAGCGGTTGAAGCCGTCGCCCTCGTCGACGCCGGCGGGCGCGGCGGGGTCGCCGCCGGGCAGCAGCTCCCAGGGCTCGGCGCCGGCGGCGCGGCCGTACGCCGACAGGCCCATCAGCTTGCCCGCCTGCAGCGGCCCGAAGCCGACGCAGCGGCAGCCCGCCTCGTACAGGTAGCCGAGCGAGTGCGAGCGCGGCCAGACGCGCTTGCGCACGAGCGGCCGGTCGCGCTGCGCGCGGTAGATCGAGATGCTCTCGTCGTCGCCGTTGCCGTCGATCACGAGCACGGCGGCCTCGTCGAAGTCCGACGCCCGAAAGGCGATCGTCGCGTGTGCGAGGTGATGGCCGACGAAGCGCACCTCCGGCAGGTCGCGCGCCGCACGCGACCAGCCGAGCTCGCGCTCCAGCCACGACGGCGCGCCTTCGTGGCTCCATCGGTGGCCGTACAGCGGCGCCGTCTGCGGGACGTCCCAGCCGACGGCGACGAGCTCGACGTCCGCGAACGACGCGGCCGCCTGCTCGAGGCAGTGCGCGACCGCCAGCCGCGGGCCGCTGCGCTCGGCGTGCTTGGCGCGGCTCAGGCGCTCCTCCTCGCAGAAGGCCAGCAGCGTGCCGTCGCTCTCGACGAGGCATGCGGCCGGGTCGTGCCAGCCGGTCGGCGGGGCGTTGACGCCGAGGATCACGGCTCTCGATCCTGCGCCAAGCGATCTGGGGTCCTCACGGTGGCGCGATCGTAGTCCGCCGCGCTCGGTCAGGTGATGCGGATCTCGACGCCGAGCAGGACGAGCGGCCAGGTGAGGATCGCGATCACCGCCGACGCGACGCCGCGAATCGAGCCGACGTGGTCGAAGAAGTCGTGCGCGGCGGCGACGAAGGCGCCCACGATCACGTAGACGAGCAGGGAGAGGTTCACCCCGCGGAGCCTAGACGCAGACCTCGCGGGAGGCGCTACGCTCGAGATCATGCACGTCGAGGTCTGGTCGGACATCGCCTGTCCGTGGTGCTACGTCGGCAAGCGGCGCCTGGAGGCCGCGCTCGCCGCCTACGAGCACCGCGACGAGGTGACGATCACCTGGCGCAGCTTCGAGCTCGATCCTCAGGCGCCGCGCGAGCGCACGGTCGACGGCGCCACGCATCTCGCCGAGAAGTACGCCGTGCCCCGTGACGAGGCGCTGGCGATGCAAGCCCGCGTGACCGAGACCGCGGCTCGCGACGGCCTTGAGTTTCACTTCGACATCGCCCGCGCGGGCAACACGTTCGACGCCCACCGGATCGTGCACCTCGCGGCCGCGCATGACGCGCAGGACGCGATGCAGGAGCGCCTGATGCGCGCCTATCTCAGCGAGGGCGAGTTGATCTCCGACGCCCCGACGCTCGAACGGCTCGCGCTCGAGGTCGGCCTGCCCGCCGGCGAGGTGCACGACGTGCTGAGCGGCGACCGCTACGGCGCCGAGGTGCGCGAGGACGAGCGCAGCGCGTCGCGGCTGGGCATCAGCGCCGTGCCGTTCTTCGTCGTCGATCGGGCGATCGGCGCGTCGGGCGCGCACCCGCCCGAGGCGCTCGTCGAGCTCTTGCGCCAGGGGCGCGCCGCCAACCCACCGCCGGCGGTCGCTGCGAGCAGCGAGACGTGCGACGCGGACGGCAGCGGCTGCTGACAGCGGCCGCGGGAATGCCGCTTGCGGTGGCATGATGGGGCCGCTATCGCGAGCGATCACACACCGGCGCAGGGGCTGCCGAAGAACTTCCTGCGGCCATGCCTGCTGCTGCTCCTGCGCGACCACCCCGCGCACGGCTACGAGCTGCACGAGCGCCTGCGACCGCTGGGCTTCAGCCGCGACGATCCAGGCCGCCTGTATCGCGCGCTGCGCGCGCTGGAGAGCGACGGCCTCGTCCGCTCGGCGTGGGAGAAGTCGACCGGCGGACCGGACCGGCGGACCTACGAGCTGACACCGGCGGGCCTGGCGCACCTGCACGAATCGGCGACCGAGCTGAAGCACACGAGCACGCTGCTCGCGACGTTCCTCGACCGCTACGCCGAGTTCGCAGAGGACGCGCGGTTCCCACGGCCGCGGCGTGACGGGCGCCCGATGGGCTGAGCCGGATACCGCGCGCCGTCACGCCGGCAAGCCCTCCATCGGACTCGAACCGATGACCCCTTCCTTACCATGGACCGCCAAGTGTCGTATCACCGTACGTACGGCAAGCCGAACACATGCTGGCGAAGGCTAACTGCGCCCTCTGGGCGAGCAAGGTCCAGGCGATCTATGACAAGATCATCGACAGTGGAGTTCGGCGAACGTCACGCCCTTCCGACGTTCTCAGGCTCGCCGACAAGAGTGCCTGCACCAGCCAGCCCCAGCATCCCCAGGGCTCTCGGGGCGAACAGACTCCCCTCGACCCGCACCCCTACTGGATAACTCTTGGCGCGTTCACAGGGGCAGACTTCGAGCCGCCCACCCTGTGGGGCTCTCAGGAGCGCTAGCCAGGGTCGCTCTCGGATCGAGAAGCAGGAGAATGCACCGATGCGTCGTCGTCGTCTTCATGCTCTCGCGATTCTCGTGACCGCAGTTGCGATCACGAGTTGTGGCGCTGAGCAGGCCGAGCCGAAGAATCCCGCCCTCGTCGACTGTGCTGAGTATCCCGGCCACAGACTGTGCGATGGCGTTACGGCCTGGGACGGCGGCCGCGCGCTAAAGGCAGAGTGCGAGGCAATGGGAGGCAAGGTAAACGACAACTACGAGTGCGTGGCAATCCCCGACGAATAGCCGAGCCCCGTCCGGGGCCTTGCCCCTGTCCGTTCTGGCCCGCGGCTTGAAGCCGCCCTCGCTGCGCCCTCAGCGATCGCGGGCACGGGGTGCCGTAGCCGGCACCGTTGTGGCGCGCACCGGAAGCAGGCGGGATCGATCGACGTCTGTTCATCTGATTCGCCTCGTAGGTTCTGGCTGGTGCCGTTCCTCTCGCTCGAGTTCAACCTCGAAGCCCTTCGGAAGCTCGCCGAGCGCGGGCTGTCCAAGGAAGACGCGCTGTCGCTCTTCCGAGCGGCTCAAGTCGTCTGGACGGCGACCCCGAACCCGCGTGCCGAGCACAGTCGTTACGTCATTGTCCCGACGCCAGATGGCCGGGTGATCACGGTCGTGGTCGACCGCGACACGGACGACCACGGCCGATGGCACGTGATGACGGCGTGGGACGCCACTCCAGCGCAGATCGCCCTCTACCGGAAGGCCCGCTGACCCGTCATGATGGAAGGATGGCCGACGTTCACGACAACGCTCCCGACGCGCTCGCAGGGGCTGAGGTCCATTCCACGCCCGGCAACCCGGACATCGCGGTGACCGTCACGGTTCCCGTCGACGGCGGGACACTCGACCGCCTGACCGAACGTGCGGAACGCGAAGGCCGCGACATTGAGCAGGTCGTCGCCGACGCTCTCCGCGCCGCGGCGGCGTAGCAACAGACCGCTGCGGCCACGTGCCGCGTAGGCCTCGCGAACGTCCACGCAAGGCAGTCTCACGACGAGCGTGCCCACGCGAAGCTGAGCGGCGTCTCGTGCCGCAGCGCGGCGGCCTTGGCGGCTATCTCTCTGAGGGCCGCCCTGACATGTCCGTTGGCTAGGAGCGCGCCGTGGTCGTCGCGGCGCGACAGGCGCGCAAGCAGCTGGTCGGTCCGGCGGCGGACCTCAACGGCGACCTCCGCCGCGGGGAGGACCGCAGCGGGCTCGAGGTCGCCGAACAGAACCAACGAAGCCCTCCATCGGACTCGAACCGATGACCCCCTTCCTTACCATGGGGGCGATCGGCTAGCCGGGAAGCCTGATTTCCCTGCACACGCGCCAAATCGTGATGTGGCGCGATGTGGCCTCATGCGAGGCGTGTCGGCCCCGTTGTTCCAACTGGCCACGATGACGCGCCGAGCGACGCCAGCGCGGAGCCAGCGTCGGTGGATGGCCCGCCCTCAGGTCCGTGGCGATGCCCGACCTCTCCCATCTCCAGACGGAGAAGGAGGCCATCGACGCGCTGCGCGCCGCCGGCTGCATCTGCTCGGAGCCGATGAAACGCCAAGACGTTCGACCTCGCCTGCCCACTCATTGATCACGGGTCCCGTTCTGATGGCGGGCGAGACGGTGATGGACAACGCCGGCGAGCCGGCGCGTCTCATCGGACGCTGGCCGATCTAGCGCGAGGTCATCGGCCCGCCCGCGTGCCCGATCATGGCACCGCTGGACGATCCTGCGTGTCCGCGGCCGGAAGCTGATGATCCACCACTTCCTCCCCGGCTCGGAGGATCTGTCGTTCCACGACCACCCGTCGCCGTTCTGGACGTTCGTGCTGCGCGGTGGCTACGACGACATCGTGCCCTGCCCTGGCTGCGGCGGCTCGGAGCGCGTCGACGACCCGAGCTCGTCGCGGCGTACGAGGCGAGCGACCCGCTCCTGCGCGATAGCGACGAGGGCCTGCGTCGCTCGCAGTGCTGGATGCCGTGCCCGCCCTGCCGCACGCGCCCGAGCGCGGCCCAATCGGCGAGGTCGCCGGCGAGCGGATGCGGCCGGGGATGCTGCGCCGGCGCACCGCCCACTACGCGCATCGCACGCGATCGCTCCCCGGCGGCGCCCGGACGCTGGTCCTCTTTGCCCCAAGGAGCGGCCGTGGGGATTCTGGCGCCTTGGGACGTGGTGGCCATGGCGTGACCACGAAAAGGCCTTCGGCTTCGGCATGCGCTGCCCCGTAGCGGGCGCGCGACCCGAAGCAGGAGGCACGACCTCATCCGACTCATCGTCACCGCAGCGCTCGCCGCCGCGGCACTCACCGCTGCCCCCACGATCGCCGGTGCCGCCTCGTGCGGCAAGGCATGCCAGGAGCGCGTCAGGCAGCGCGAGTTCGCCAAGCGTCACGGCGGCTGCTCGAGCATGCGCTGCGTCCACCGCGTCCGCGCAAAGCGGGTCGCCCGAGATGGCGCGATACAAGCGCCACCCGATGCCGCGCTGCACATGGCACGGCGAGAGCGGCGCCCATCTCGGCCAGTGGGCGGCGGCGCGCGCCCGGAACCCGCAGAGCACCGCCGGCGGCAAGTTCCAGGTCATCGACTCGACGTGGTACGCCAACGGCGGCCGTCGCAACGGCGATCACTACCCAGCTGCCGCAGCTTCCCCGGTGGAGCAGGAGCGGGTAGCTCGTCGGGTACTGCGTTCGCAGGGCCTCCATGCGTGGGTGCTCTGCTGATCCCAGGCGATGGCCAGCAAGAAATGCGCCAGCTAACCCCCGTAGCCTCAGCGGCTGCGGGGGTCTTCGTTGTTTGCGAGGTTACCGATCCTCGAGATGGGTTACGCTGGCATGGCATGGATCAACCGTCCGCGCTGGGTAGTCCGTCGTCACGTGACACTGGCCGCGATCCGATCCGAAAGGGAGCATGATGAGCGAGCGCGAGATTGAGATGCGTCTGGGACTTCATGGTCCGCTTGACGCCGATGCCCTGGCAACGCGTGCTGAGGCTGTTCTGGAGGCCGTTGAGACGTACGCGAAGAGCTGCGTCGATGGGCCGGCGGTCGGCTACACGCTGGAGCCGCTTGAGATCCATCTCCTGTTCACGACCGAGGCGGACGACGAGCAAGAACTCGAGTCGACCCTCGCGCGCGTGCAGGAGATCATCGAGGGCGAGACGCCGCTGCGGTTCGCGAAGTCGTCCGTCATCGCCTAGCGCTTCGGCAGCCCCGCCCGCTCCATCTTCTTCGTGTAGTTCTCAAGCGTCCGGCTGCTGCTCGGCGTGCTTGGCAGCGACACAGCGGGCGTGGACTTGTCCGGCGGCCAACATCGGACGTAGTTACCACCCCACTCGCACCACCACCCAGCGTCCCAGGCACGCGCGACAAGCGGTCGCCAGTCCTTCTTGGGGTGCCGCGGGCACTTGGCGGCAAGGTTTGCGCGCCGCTTTGGGTGATACTCGATTTCGCCTGCGTCCTCGTCGCTCATCAGCCCTCCGATCTGGACTTCTGTCCGACTGGGTGCGACGCTTGCAGGTGTCTGGTCTGCAGCCTACGCGCCTCAGCGCAAGACGTGATTGTCCTTCAACTCCCACGCCTGGGAGCTGAAGGTCGTCAAGGGACGTGTGATTCTCCACCACGCACCGGACATGGCTGCGACATGCGAGGAGCCGGCGGCAAAGCTAGGAATATCCGTTCGCATGGACCCTCTACGTCATCACCAACACCGCCGAGCCATGGATCATGCTGGCCACGGCAACATCGCTTGAGGACATCGCGGCCGAGCTGCTTGAGCGATCAGACCGCGACGAGCTCGAGGTTTACGCCAGCGACGGCTTCAGCCGCCCGCTACGTCCCGGCGAGCGGGCGCCTCGACGAGCTGCTTGACGCTACGCGCCGGTGCGAACGCGAAACGCGCGACGCTTGCCCGAGCGGGCCGTGCACCGATAGTCAAGGAACTCGTGCGCGGAACGCATCGTCAGGCACCGGTAGCCCGCGCGTCGCGGCCCCCCGCGAGCGAACGTGACGCGCCGCGCGTTGCGGATCGCCGCGGCACACGTCATGCCGCGTGCGTACGCGACCATGAACGCACCGTCCGGCGTCACGTTGCGTGACCACTCGTTCGTCATGAAGTCGCGGTAGCCGCACCACGTGTAGCCGACGGGCGCACGCTCCAGAGCGGTCGCCGGGGCCGTTGCCGGGAGGATCAGGGCCACCAACAGGCCGGCCGGGACAGCGCGTCTGAGTCTCATCGGGATCAAGCCTCTACGACACGGGAGCCGGCGTCAAGCTGGCGGGCCGTGGTGGCCGGCGGTCCGGATGGTTCGCCTATTCGCAGCCGATGCCGTCGCCGTCACGATCCAAGCCGTGCGGGTCGCTGCCCAGCACCTGGACTGGACCGCTGACGTCTGCGCAGTTGACGTCGGGTGGGTATGGCGGCACGCACCCGCTGTAGTTCGGGTCGCAGTTGCTCGCCGAGGGCTCGGCTGCTGTCTGCTCGGCCGCGGCCCGCGCCTGACGTGCCCGTTCCGCCGCGGCCCGCGCAGCAGTGCGGCGAGCGCTCGCGCGGCCCTGCGCAGCACGGAGACTTGCTTGAGCCTGCGTCGTCGCCTGCGTGCCCGGATAGTCGCCGGCCTGACGCAGCAGGCTGCTCGCTGCCCTGCGATCGCCGCGCTTGACGGCCGCGGACGCTCGACGCCCCAGCTGGTTCGCGATCCGCTGACGCACGGTGTCCTCTATGTCGATGCGCTTGGCGATGTCGAGCGCTTCCGCGTACTCGTTCGCGACGATGGCTTTCTGGGCGTCCGCGATCGTCTCGGTGGGCTCAACCGGCTCGCTCGGCGGTGGTGGTGGTGGAGACGGCGGGGGTGTCGTGACCGTCACCGTGGTGGTTACCGCCGCTGGCTCGGGGTCGTCGTCGCCAACGATCGCGGCGAGCACGATCAAGCCGGCTAGCGCAACGCCGATCCAGACGTAGAGCGCGCGGCTACTCACGAGCTACTCAAGGGAGACACTGCCGATCTCGCATGTCGCGAGGCGCGTGCCATCGAAGAGTTCGACGTAGCCCATCCTCGCCCACTTCTTGTCCGTCTGAGCGAGCCAGAAGTTGATCGTCTGGCAGACGCGCTCTGCATGGTCCATGACCTCAGGGGTCTTGCTGGACCCAGCGAGCATCACGTCGATCCAGCCGCTGTCGCTGCCGCTGATGTTGTTGACCGACAGGCCCCAGTCGGTGTTCTTGAACTCGTCGAAGTAGCGACGAAACGAGTTCGGCAAGTTCGCCTGGGGCGCCTTGGGGCTTTGGGGCCGTAGGTGCCGTCGTCGGCGGCGATGAAGCTGCGGCTGTGCTTGCCGGAGGAGGAGGAGAAGAAGAAGAAGGGTTGTGGCGGCCGTTGGCGCCGTGACCGTGACTGTCTCCGTCACCGCGGCCCGCTCGCCACCATCCTCGTCGTCGTTTCCGAAGATCGCGACGGCAACGACGAGCGCGACGAGGCTGGCTGCGGCCCACTTCATCCACACGAGCTTCGCGTGCCGACGAACCTTCGCGATGTCCTCGGGAGACAGCGCGGCCTCCGCCGCCTGGATCTCGCTCCGGTCCGCGCGGACGCGCTCAAGGTCGTCCAAGCGGACTTGGATGTTCTTGGCTCGAGCCGCCGCGTGTGCCTCAGCGTCCGGGCTTGCGAGGCGAATCCTCTGCGCGAGCTCCTGCACCTTCTCGCCATCGTCCGGCTTGGCCTTGATGACGACGAAGGTCGCGCCGCTTTCAACTCGAAGGTACAGCTCCCGTGAGTCGATCTGCTTGTCGTCCTTGTCGGTCGTGATCGACCCGGTCGCGGTGATCTTCGTATGTGTCTCCGGGCGAGCTTGATCTCCTTCTCGCCGTAGACGAGGCGTTCGGCGTACAGCTTGGCTTTGCCGTACGTGTGGCGGGGTACTCCGACGCGGGCTTCTTCGAGTTCGCGTTCGGCGTCGCGCACGCGTGCCTTATACGCCTTGTCAGCGTCGCGCAGGGCGCGCTCGGCTTCGGTCAACGCCACGGGTGCGACCCTACGTGATGCGTGGACGCGAGGTCAACGGACGATCGATGGCCTGGTACCCCTTGCGTCCCCGACACTCGGGAACGTATGTTCGTAGACTCGCCCTTCGATGGTCGCCGTGGCCGGGGGGACCGAGGCCGTGCAGCGGCCCCGGTAACACGGAGGACGACTCCATGAAGCAGCAGCACCCGTTGATGACGGTCCTAGAAGGCGGGAATGCACTCGCCCCGGACCAGGTCGAAGCCGAGTGGTTGGCGGCGTGGCGAGGTATCGCGGCGCGTGCGAAGAAGGGCTCAACGGCCTCCACCCCCTTCATCCGCGCCGGGACGATCTTCGTCGTCTTGCGTTGGATGCTCGCGTTGCCGCTCGGCTTCCGAGCGAGCTTCATCGCCGAGGCGCGTACCGCGGCCCCCGCGGACCCCAGCCGCGTCGCTGAGCGACGAGAGCAGGTGTTGTGACCGTGGCCGACTACCAGGTGACCGATCGTGGCTTCAAGCACTACAGGCCGATCGACACGACGTATGGCGATCGGGTCGACGTCTACGAGTCGTCAGCCGCATGCGCCCCACACCTGTGGCTGACGATCGACGCGGGCAAGGGCGAGCGGTTGGCGGCCCACATGCGAGGCGTCCCTATGATCGCTCGCTCGCGCACGATGTGTGGCACCACGGTTCCACACGGTGCCACATCTGCAGAACTGGTCGGGTGCGTTCCGCCGCGTCGTTCCTGCGTTTGCAGGGACAACGCGGGAAGCCCTCCTGGGGACTCGAACCCCAGACCCCTTCCTTACCATGGAAGTGCTCTACCAACTGAGCTAGGAGGGCGGACGCGAAGCGTAGCGCCGGGTGGCTACGGTAGCGGCTCGCCGGCCATGCCACGACGGCCCGCTCTCGGGCGGAGCAGGCGCTTGCGCGACGTGCGCCGCCCGACCGCCTACGGGCGGCCGGCCGAGCGGGGGCTCTTCGCCGTGACGGTCGTGATCGGCAGGCCGAGCGGCGTGAGCTTGCTCGGCAGGTCGATGCGCAGCCACTGCGAGACGCGCGCGGGCAGCGTGGAGATGATGATCTCGTCGTAGCCGTCGAGGTTGACCGCGTCGGTGATCGCGTCGGCCGGGTTCGGATCGCCGACCTTGCCCTCGACGGGCGAGCCGGCGGCCTCCTCGAGCAGCGGCAGCGCGAGCTCGAGCACCGCCTGCGCCTCGCTCTCGCCGGTGTCCTCCGGATCGACGACCCGGTGCAGCCCGCGCGGGGCGCGCGGCACGAGCAGCGTGAAGACGGCCGGTCCGGCACCGGCGCGCGCGGAGACGGCGTCGATCAGCGCGGGCGTGGCGGCGGTCCGGTGCGCAACGACGAGGACGCGCGCGGGCGCGGAGGCTTGCATGGACGACTTCCTTCGGCTCGGGGAACGCCCCGATCCTGTCAGCTGGCGCGGCGGGGCGCCAGCAAGCCTCGACAGCGTCGCCGCAGGTGTCGAACATCGATCCACGCTGGCGGCCCATCGGCTTCCACCTCCGCGGGCGCCTGCGAGTGGCGGGGGCGGGGTTTGAACACCTTCCCGCGACCGGCTATCGGTTCGTGGAGGTGGTCGAGCTACCGCAGAAGCCCGCTCGGTCAATGTTCGCCTACCCTGGTAGCAGCTTTCCGAGCCACTAGGATTGTCGCCTTCGCCTCCCATACCCTAGGATCACCCAGGCGTCCACCATCCGCACAGGGTGCTCGCGCACTGGTGAGGCGTCGACACCATGGCCAGCGCGTCTCGCGTCAGTAATCGACCTCGAGATCAAGCTCGTCGATGCACGTGTTCGGCTGGGAGTGCGACGAGCCGCTGTGCCAGTCGCCGTCGACCGCAACGACCTCGCTCAACCCGGCGAGCGGGAGGCACCGCCACTCCCCGCCTGGAGGGAGACTGGTGCTGGTCGATCCTCCGAACTGGAAGAAGAGTGCTTGAGGTCGGCCGTTCTTGGTGCCGATCGCGTGCGGGCACATCTCGCGACGGTGTCCGCCGTAGGTTGCGATGATCTGCTGACGATCGGCGATCGCCCGCCGAACGATCGAGTAGACATCGGCCATGCGGATCTCCCAGGTTCGAGTACAGAACTTCCGGTGCATCGCCGATCTTACCGTCGACATCGGCTCCCTCACGGCAATCGTCGGCAGTGGCGGAGTCGGGAAGTCATCGTTCCTGCGTGCGCTCGAGTGGTTCTTTCGGGGAGGCCCCTTGGACGAGCGTGACCTCTGGGAAGGTGCCAACACCAGCGCACTGGTATCCGTCGCGGTGGTCTTCGACGGCATCAACGAGGCCGACCGTCAACGACTCGGAAAGTACGCAGTCGGCAGCTCAACGACGTTCACCCGCACGTGGCGCCCGGGCGAGACCGACAAGCTGTCAGGCTCCGCGCTGGTCTTCCCCGAGTTCGACGAGATCAGGGCGGCATCGGGTGGAATCGATCGACGCCAGCGATTTGCGGCCTACGTCGAAGAGCACGGCGAGCGTGTCGGGTGCGATGGGCCTGCTCCGAGAAGGGTTGCCGAGGCAGATGCTGCAATGGAGCAACGGGAGCGCGAGCACCCGGAGCAGTGCGTAGTTCGATCCGAGGATGCGCGTCACCTGTTCGGCATTGCGGGCGAGCCGCGGCTTGTGGATCGCTTCGATCTTGTTCTCATCGGCGCGTCGGACGACGCTGGTGTAGCTCTCGACACGGGCAAGGCGTCAGCACTCGGTCGGCTACTGACGACGATCGGCGAACTTGACACAGAGACCGCGCAGCAAGTTGCGGACCTCCAATCGCAGGCGACCGAGAAGATCCAGGACCTTGTGACATCGGCGCAAGCGGAGAAGCTCAGCGACCTCGCCCAAGCCATCACGGAACGCGTCCAGCACTACATCCCGGGCGTCGCAGTCCAGCTGACGCCCGAGGTCTTGCCTCCTCGTCCCCCAGCATTGTCCGTCGATGTTACGGTCCAAGATCAGGTCGGACACGCGACTGACGTAGCTCGTCAGGGCCACGGCATCCAGCGTGCACTCGTCATCGGGCTTCTCCATGAGATTGCCGATCGCGTCAACGAAACCGACCACGCTGACAGCGAGTCGTCCAGTGGCGAGTCGGCCCCGGCGACGCTCATGCTGGGCATCGAAGAGCCCGAGCTGTACCAGCATCCGCTCCAGGCACGCAGCCTGGCGGACACACTCGCGGCGCTTGCGACCGCTTCAGAGAACGCGTCAACACGCTCAGTACAGGTCGTCTATACGACGCATTCGCCGCATTTTGTCAAGCCCGCCGTTTTCGAGGATATCCGGGTATTTCGCCGCGGCCAGGACGGGGCGACTGAGGGTGTTGCAGCCGATATCGCGAAGGTCAGCGAGACATTGAAGGGCGTGGACATCACGGCGGAGATCGATGCGGCAGCGCGTATGACGTTGTCATCGACGCTAGCCGAAGCGATCTTCGCCCGTGGCGTCGTGCTATGCGAGGGCACATCCGACGCAGCCCTAATCGGCGCGGCAGCCCGCCTCAGCGGCGGGCTCGATCGCGACGGCATCGCTGTCGTCGCGAGCTGGGGCAAGACCGTCATCCCACTCGCTTTCTCGATCCTCCGGCAGCTTGATATCCCAACCTTCGTCGTCTTCGACGGCGACGCGGGCGTTGGCGACCGACTTCGGCGGAAGGAGAGACTCACTGAAGCTCAGCGAACAGCGCAAGTAGAGGCGGTCAAGGCCAAGAACCGCCAGCTGCTCGCGCTCAACGGGGAGACTCCAACAGATTGGCCCGATCGAGAGATCCGGCCGACCTGCGCGAACTTTCGCGACCGGCTCGAGAACGACCTCGACGAGATCTGGCCGAGCCTGGGGGTCGCCCGCAACCGTGTAGCGTCCGAGTTGGGGATCAGCGCCAAGGCAGATGAGGTGTATCGGAGAGCTGTCCAGCTCGCCGACACGCCGCCGCCATTCGTCACAGACCTTCTCCGCGCAATTCGCAATCACGTTACGCCGTCCCAGGCGGACAATTGAGACAGGCCTACCCGGACGCGAGGTTTACGCGAGCACGATGACCAGATGGTTGACGGCTTCATCGGGCGAGGAGCAGACGAGCGCTCCCGAGGACACGTTCCTGCCCGCGCTGCGGATGTGGTTCGAAATGTGCTTCTCGCCAACTATGACGTCGGCGTATCCCGCGGCGCAGGAAAGGAAGTGCATGTCATTGGGGTCGTTCGAACACCATCGCTCTGATGGGGAAATAGCCGTGACGCCGCTCAAGCACAGAAAGACCGAATCCTGGTGTCACGGCGTGATTTCCAACCGCCCGCGACCGTCAGCCAGACACTGCAACTTGCGGGTTACGCAGCCGCCGGTGCATGACCTCCTGAAGGCGGCCGAGATACGGCATCCGCGCGATGTGCTCGTTGGCGTTGGCGATCCATCCCTCGAAGCACCCCGTCGAGAGCCCAACCGTCGTGGCGGCCCAGGCGAGGTCATCAGTCAAGTCCGCGAGAAGGCTCGCAAGTGCGTTGAGACGGATGTGCTGCCTAGGAAGGTTGGCGTTGGCCATATGGGACGCGAGTCGCTCGTAGGCAGATCGCCATCGCTCGACCTTCGCGCTGGCATGGGGATCGTCCTCAATCTCGTCCTCCATGAGAACCTCCGCCAACGCCGATACCCACATCAGCCGGCCGTGCACATCGCGCAAGCCAGGCGCGACCGACTCTGGTACTTCCCCGCGTTCAGCGGCGGGCCTGTCAGATGCGAAGAGGACTCCGGGCTCCAACGTGAAGACGGGCGGACCGTCGACGGGGCGGTCGCCAGCCATCGCGGCAGCAAGCTCGTGGTGGCGCACCTTGAGCGGACTGCGCATCTGCCATCCGCGTGAAAGCTGCAGCATGATCGTGGCGAGATCGCGCCACCAGCGACCATCCGAGCGGGCGGTCTCGACGAGATGCGCGGCTGAGATAGGCAGAATGACTCTGCGCTTGCGCGCCATGTCGAACAATTGCGCGTAGGCACCCCGATGGCGCTCGGGAACCTTTTCGGGCGACCATTGGTGGCGCGCCAAAGCCACCCAGTGGTTCAACAGACGGCGGACACGATCGAACACGGGATCGTCGACACGATCGAGGAACTCCCATATCGGCTCCCCCCTCCGGGCCTCCGAAGCGTCGCCGCGCGCGAGGTCGGCAAAGAGCGTCTCCGGCATATCAGCGGCAGGCATCGACGCCACCAACGTTACCTGCGGCAGAGGCGACGACGCGAACGCGCTGACTGTCAATTCTCCCTTGCCTCGCGTTAGGACCGAAGCCGGACGCGCACTGGCAGTCGGGCGGCGAGCGTCGCGTACAGGTCGAGATCGACGCGCTCCTCGTCTTCAAGGGCGACGACCAGCGCGTAGCGCTGCTCGCCGCCTTCAGTCCATGCCGACGAGGTGTGGCGAACGACAACGTAGTAGGTGTCACCGTCGTCGGGGTCAAGGCGGCGACGGCGGAGGGTCCGGACCTGGAGGGTGCTGTCTTGGCTGTCCTGGGCGCCGGGCTCAAGCTTCGGTCGGCGCGCATCCTTCGGAAGGTCGAGCCGGAGCGCCTTGTCGTCTGGTTGCTTGATCCAGGTCGCCTTGATGTCCTCGATGGACATGTTGCGGACGAGGTCGAAGCTCATACGTCCGGCGAGGTATTCCCGTCGCGTTCGACGCACCGCCGGGTCGTAGGCCAGCGCGACGGTGATTGTGCGCCAGGATCCTCCGCGGGCGAACTCCTCGGGGATCGTCACGGGGTGGATGACGACCGTGTTGGCGGAGATCGTCCCTTCGTAGGTCATCGCGACTCGTGGACCTTGACTGTCGAGGGCGCGCGCAACGAGGGGCTGTCCGTGCCCTGCGATCCGGCGGAGATCTTTCGCGTCGAGCGATGTCGGGCCGTTGACGGGAACTGAGGCGATCCCGAGCAGCGCTCGGATGAGGTTGGCGCTGGCGTCGGGGTAGCGGTGCAGGATCGCGGCGGCGAGCCGCGTGACGCGCGGAGCGGCGAAGCTCGTGCCGTTGGCGACGCCGAAGAAGCGCTGGTCGCGGCGGACGAGCGAGATGATGCTGACGCCGTAGTCGGGGTCGCGGAGACGGTCGGTGTCGTCGAGCACCCAATTGCCGCCGCGCTCGACCAGGTCGGGCTTGATCGCATCTGCGGTGCCCGGCCCGGTCCGGGTAAAGGGCGATGGATGCCGCGGCTTCGCGATGGCACGGTCGCCGGGGCGAGAGGTGCCGTCGAACGTCTGCGGCGCGTCGGCGTGCGCGATGCTGCCGACCGTGACGACGTTGGCGGCCACGGCCGGCTCAGCGATGCGCGCGGCGTCGTTGAGCAGATAGCCGGGGTAGGCGCCGTGGACGTCGGTCTGCGGTGGGAGGTCGTCGGGGCGTTGGTTGCCGGCCGCGACAACGATCACGATGTCCAGTTCATGGGCGAGTTCGTCGAGGCGTTCGCTCCAAACGCTGACGTGCGGCCCGGAGTAGGCGACGTCATCGGTGATCGAGAGATTGAAGACGCGTACCCCGTGGGTGTCATGGAGCTGGCGGATCGCCGACTCGATGACCCGGTAGGCCGGCTCGTCGGTCGGGAAGCGCGTGCGTCGCTGGTCCTGTGGATCCGGCTCGAGCACGCGAACGGCGTGGATCGGCCCGTACGCGAGCCAGTCTGACGCACCGGCGAGCGGATCCTCAACGTCTCCGTAGGCGCAAAGGCCGGCGACCATCGTTCCGTGGTCGCTAGGTGCCAGCCATGCGTGCGCTGCTGGAATCGCGCTTCGCGAAGCGAGGACATCGGCGGGCAGCAGCGGATGCTCCATGACGTCGTCGTCGATGAGACCGATCGGCGCCACCTGCTGGACGCGCGGGGTCGGAAGCTCGTCAATCGTCACGTTGCGCCACGTCGACGGCTCCAGCCGCGGCGTCGGTGGGAGACGGATGCGCTCCACGACGGCGAGGTCGAGCAGGTCGTCGAGCGTGTCGCGGTCGACACGGGCGCGGACGACGGTGAACCGTGCGCGTTCGTCGGCCGTAAGGACCGCCGACGCGTCGCTCTGGTCGAGGACAGCACGGACCTCCGCGACGCGCGCTCGCGCGGCCTGGACGCTGGCCGATGGCCACAAGATCACGTCGACCGCGATGGCTTCGCCGAGGGGATCGCCGTCGGCGGGAAGCCCAGGGCCTCGCCGGTCCTCGCGGTCGTAAGGCAAGAATTCCTCGATCGAGTCGAAGAACGACCGGCCCGGCGCTTCGTCGGCCTGATCGCCGGCGGCGCCGTAGCTGCTGAGGTTCTTGCGCAACTCAGTTGGGTCGTCACCGGGAGCCAGGACGAAGTACATCCAATCCTTGGTGTCACCCAGCCACTGCAAATCGCTGCCGCGAAGCGCGCTCTCGGCAAGCGGCCCGACCGCACGGATCTTGAACACGTAGGCAGGATCGACGCCCTCGATCGTGCGCGACGGGCGCATCGCCGTGATTGCCCGGCTGAGGTCCTCGTCGAGCTTCTTGCCGTGGCGTCCCGGGTTGCGGTTGGGGCGCTCGCCGAAGCCGGTACCCGCTCGACGACTCTCAAGCGGGATCGGCTGCGGCAACTGCAGGTGATCGGCCATCCCCTACCACGGGCGCGCGAGCGCGTCATTGATGGCGCGATCAAGGTCGCTCTGCTGAACGACGTCGCGATCGGCGAGCACGGCGAAGCGGATCGCGTCCCATGCGACCTTCTCGACGGCGGCGTGTGGTTTGCCCTTCAGCCGCGACGCGCTCGCGTCGATGTCCAATCTCTGGTGCTTGACGGCGCGCAGGCGACTCCGCAGGAGCTTGCGGCTCTGATGGACCGTCGCGCGTGGAAACTCCAGCACGTCGTCGAAGCGGCGCCACAACGCCGGATCCAGCAAGTGTTCGTGGTTGGTCGCCGCGATCAGGAGGCTCGGTCCGCGGAACGCGTCGAGCATCTGCAGAAATGCCGTGATAACCCGCTTGACCTCGCCATGCTCGGTCGGGTCATCGCGAGCCTTACCCAACGCATCGAACTCGTCGAACAGCAGAACCCACGAGCCCTGCCCAACGAAATCGAAGATCCGGTGCAGATTCGACGCCGTCTCGCCGAGGTAGCTGGAGACGACCGCGTCGATTCGCACGACGACCAGCGGCAGACCGACCTCGGTCGCGACCGCTTCCGCCGCGCTCGTCTTGCCGCATCCCGGCGGGCCATGGAACAGGATCCGCTGACGCCGCGGAATCCCGCGACGGTCGATCTCCTCCCACCGCCGGTACTCCTCGGCCAGCGTGCGCAACCGCTCGACGAGCGCTCCGTCAAGCACGAGGTCATCGAGCCCTCGCTCGGCGTGACGGACCTGCGCCAGCGGCCACTCGCCCTCACGATCCTTCGGTGGCTCGGGCAACGTGACCCCCGGCGCCACCGCCGACCGAGCGCCGCCACCAGCCAACAGCGCCCGCAGATCGCGCGCCAGCGCAACGTGATTCTTCGCCTCCTCCTCCTCGACGATCTCCTGCGCGGCACGCCGAAACGCCAGCTCATCGCCCTCACGATAGGCCCGAAACAACGCTTTCAGCTCACGACCGGCCACCCCGCAAAGGTACCGGCCATGGCGGTCGGCGCGCGGGGCTCCAGCCCGGCCGTCTCCCGGTTGGACTGCCAGCCTGCACGCTCCGATACGGTCCGGGCCAATCCGCTGAACTGGCCCCCGAAGCGGGCGTGCAGCCGCGAACGCGCGTGACCCGGGTCGCAGATGTCAGACGAGGGGCGGGGTTTGAACACCTTCCCGCGACCGGGTATCGGTTGCGGAGGCGCGGGTTCTGTCGTAGCGGCGAAGCCAAAGGCCGGCTGGTCTGAGTGGCCGGAGTTGCGTTCCGGCGGCCGTTCTGATCTCTTCTCGCCGTCAATGCAAACAGTGGCCCGAGCGACGCTTGCGACGCCGCCCGGGCCGGCACCGAAAGGGAGCAAGCCCCTGACGATGCGTCCATACCGTAGATCGAACGCCAGATCGGCTCTAGCCGGAAGCTGCCGCGTCGCGGGGGGACCTGCCTTACCGGGGTGCCGTGATCAGAAGGGAGCCGACATGGCTATGGAGTTGACGCGCGAGGAGCGCGACGCGGTACGCAGCGAGATTCTGACGGTGTTGTCCGAGGTGGGCGACTTCACCGGGTACGTCGACCGCGGGAAGGTCACCAAAGGCACGGAAGTTGGGTGAGCGGTTCAACGACTGTCTTGCGCTGCTCGACGTCCTCGGCTGGGAGGCCGAGGACGAGCGCGAGTCGTTCGAGCTGACCGGCCCCGCGCAGCAGATCGCCCGCGTTCTGCCGCAGTTGCAGCATCGGGCCGCCGGCTCGCTGACGACCGACATCTTGGAGCATCAGTTCAACCAGCGCGGAATGGAGCGCACGGCACTCGCAAGCGCCGTGTTCTCTCGGCTGGCTCGCGAGGTCGAGGCGGCGGCGGCGGAGCCTACTGCTGAGGCCCAGGCCCCCGAGTCCTCCGCTGGTTCTGGGTCGCGGTCAAGCGGGGCTTGACCCGGCGGCCGGGCGGGATAGATGCCGCAGCCGAGAGAGGCCATCGTCGCCGTGTCGGGCAGCTTGTCGCGTTCGGCGCCATAGCGACCCGCACCGAGGACGGCGGCCTCCTCGTCGGGTTAAGGACGCCGGTGTTGGCGTCGCAGCAGGCAATCGCCCGCGACGACGGACGTCGCGGCGGCGTGGCGGGCACGCACGGCCTCGCGGATCTCGTCGGCGTCGGACGAGCCAGCCGAGCAACCGCAGGTACCGCCCCTTCGCGGACTCCACGCAGTCCTTGCTCGACGGCTCGCAACAACTCGCCTGCGCCTTGGTCGAACAGCACTCCGAAGTCGGCACTTTGCTCTAACTCAGCCATGCGGACAACTCCTCAAGCGCATCGGGGATCACGTAGTAGTACGCCCAGAGGCCCTGGCGCTCGGAGCCGACGATGCCAGCAGCGCGCAGCACCTTGAGGTGGTGAGAGACGGTCGGCTGGGAGAGATCGAACAGCGGCACCAACTCGCAGACGCAGACCTTCCCGGCGTGCTTGCGCAGCACGTCAACGAGTTGGAGGCGGACGGGGTCGCCGAGCGCCTTGGCGATCTTGGCCATGCGCTCGGCCTGCTCACGCTCGACATCGGGGTAGACCACCGGCTCGCAGCAAGGCTCGCCAGCGGGGCGCTTGGTCTTCGGGGCAAGTTCCAGATCGACAGCCATCTATTTGAACCTATCTATTGAACTTACATCTGTCAATGGATAAGATGCCGGGCGAGATGGAGACCGCGCGATCGACACTCCCGCCGCCAGCCGAAGCGACCCGCGGAGACGTGGAGGGAGGATCGCCATGAAGTACGTGCTTCGTCTGCAACCACAACGCGGGTCGGTCGCAGATGGCCCAAGCGTTCTTCGAGCGCCAAGCGCCCGCCGATGTGCGCGCGGAGTCGGCCGGCTCGACACCTGCTCGGGCGCTGTGGCCAAGTGTGATCGAGGCGATGGCCGAGGTCGGCATCGACCTCTCCGGCCGCCGGCCGCGGAAGCTGGCCATCGAGATGCAGCTCCACGCCGACTGGGCGATCACGATGGGCTGCGGCGACGCCTGCCCCTACGTTCCGACGAAGGTGGAGGACTGGGATCTCCCCGACGTCGCCGATCAGCCTCTAGAGGTTGTCCGCGAAGTCCGCGACGAGATCGAGAGAAGGGTGCAGGCGCTGATCGTCGGTCGCCTCGACGCGATCCGAGGCGACCGCACCGCGCACCAGATCCGCCTCGCACGTCTGCTCCCGAGCCTCGTTGCGGAGTTCGGGGGACAGCGCCCACCAGCCGAGATCCGAGCCTGCGCCGACGCGATCCTGGCCGAGTACGACGACGCGCCGGTTCGCAGCTTCCTGATGGCGCTTGCCGCTCGTCGCACCCGCGACCGCCTGCGCGCTGAGCGCTGCGACGTGCTCGCCGTCGGCTAATGGACGGCTCGCTCCCACTCGCGCGCCGCGCTGTGGCCGAGGCGTTCGCGGCGTTCGCGTTGGTGTTCGCCGGCTGCGGCGCGATCGTCGCCGACACCGTCTACGCCGGAGTGCTCGGGACGGTCGGCGTCGCGCTGACGTTCGGGCTGGTCGTGATGGCGATGGTCTACGCGACCGGGCACCTGTCCGGAGCGCACATCAACCCGGCGGTCACGGTCGCGTTCACGCTCACCCGCCACTTCCCCGCCCGCGACGCCGCCGCCTACATCGCCGCCCAAGCCGGCGGCGCGCTGCTCGCCGCGCTCGCGCTGCTCGCCGTCTGGCCCGACCAGCCCGGCCAGCTCGGAGCGACGATCCCGACCGTCGGCGCAGGCAGCGCGTTCGCCTACGAGGTCGTGCTGACCGCATTGCTGATGTTCGTGATCATGGCCGTCGCCACCGACACCCGCGCCGTCGGCGCCGCCGCCGCCATTGCGATCGGAGGCACGGTCGGCCTCGACGCCCTGTTCGGCGGACCCGTCACCGGCGCGTCGATGAACCCCGCCCGATCGCTGGCGCCCGCGCTTGCCGCGTGGGAGCTGGCCGACCTCTGGCTCTACCTCACCGCGCCGTTCCTCGGCGCCACCCTCGGCGCGCTCGCCTACCAGCTTGTCCGCGGCGCACCCGCCACCACCGTCAAGACCGGGGAGGGCCAGGATGGCGCACGTCCTGTTCGTCTGCCTGCATAACGCCGGCCGGTCGCAGATGAGCCAAGCCCTGTTCGAGCGGGCAGCCGCCGGTCGCCACACCGCCGCCTCGGCGGGCACGACGCCGGGCAAACGAGTCCATCCCGAGGTCGTCGAGGTCATGCGCGAGCTAGACGTCGACCTCGCCAACCGGACGCCTCAGCGGCTGACTACCGAACTGGCCGAGCGGGCGGATGTTGTGGTGACGATGGGCTGCGGCGACGAGTGCCCCTACATCCCCGGCAAGCGCTACATCGACTGGAACCTCGAAGACCCCAAAGGACTCCCTCCCGATCGAGTCCGCACTATCCGCGACGACATCGCGACCCGCGTCGCTCGTCTCGCAGCCGATCTGGACGGGGATAGCGGGGATCAAGGCTCCTGATTTGAGTGAACCGAACTTCGCCGTGCACGTTCCTGAAGGTATTTCGTCGCTACTGATCCCTTACGCAGCAGGAGCATTCCCGCGTGGCGTTAGACATGCTCATGCCGATAGATCACCGTGACCTCGAACCGCATCTTCGAGTCGTTCCGCGTGCTTAGCCAGCCCGTCAGCGATGTCCCGGTAGATGTTCACGACGCTCAGATCCACGAGCCTGTAGTAGACGACACGGCCTTTGTGGCGGCGACCAACGATCCCGGCGGCGCGCAACACGGCGAGATGCCGAGACGTGTTGTATCGGCTCTCACCAATTGCGTCAGCCAGTGCTCCTACACTCATCTCGCTTGTGGCGTGAAGCTGTGCAATGAGACGCGCGCGAACAGGCTGTCCAAGAACCCGCAGGCGCTCGGCAATCGCCTCTGCAGCGTCTCGCGTTATCTCCCAGGGCCCCGACACCGAACTGTCCCCTTAGTTGGTGCTCATCGTGGGGTCGGTCGTGTCCGTCGTGGCCTCGATGAGCGCGGCACAGCCACCCATCTCCGGTCCCGGGCGGCGAACGATCCGGTTGGCTCGGTGCTCACCAGAGATGGGCAACGCGCTTCTGGCCGGACAGGTGGTTTGCGGTCGAATCGTGGACCTCGAATCAGCGCCGGAAGCGGAAGATCGCGGCGAGTAGGGCGACGATGGTGAAGACCTCAAGGCGGCCGGTGATCATCAGAAGAATCGCCACAGCGCGGCCGAAGTCAGGCAACGCCTGCCAGGTGGTGTCGGGGCCGATCGTGCCGAGGCCGGGGCCGATCAGGTTCAGCGCCGAGGACGCGGCGCTGATCGCGGTGATCGGGTCGACGCCGGTAGTGGCCATCGCGAGCGTGCCGGCGACGATGACGATCGCGTAGACCAGGAAGTAGCCGAGCACCGCGCGGCGTACGTCCTCGCTGTAGGCGTGTCCGCCGAAGCGCAACACCCTGACAACCAGCGGGTTCAGCGGCCGGTCGATCTCCTGGCGCGCGGCCTTGAGCAGCAGCACACTGCGGATCACCTTGATCCCGCCCGCCGTCGAGGCGGCGCACGCCCCGGAGGAAAACAGGACCAGCAGCGCAACGCGGGAGAAGTCGTTCCACGCGCTGAAGTCGGCGCTGGCGTAGCCCGTCGTGGTCACGATGCTGGTGACGTTGAAAGCGGCCTCGCGCAGCGACGCGTCGCCGGCCAGCTCGACGCTGACCGCGATCGCGGCGATCGCCCCCGCGAGAATGCCGAGGAAGGCGAGCACCTCGGCGCCCTGGGGCATCGTCGGCTTGCCGCGAACCGCTCGCCAGTAGAAGCCGAAGTTGATGCCGCCGAAAATCATGAACGCAATCGCGACGAGCTCGATCGGCAGCGAGTCGAAGCCGCCGATCGACGCATCGCGGGTCGAGAAGCCCGCGGTGGAGACGCTCGTCATCGCGTGGTTGAAGGCGTCGAAGCCGCCCATCCCCGCGGCCAGGTAGGCGATCACAGCGGCCGCCGAGAGGACGAGGTAGATGCCGCCGATGATCTTGGCGGTGTCGATGATCCGCGGCGTCAGGCGCTCGGTCGTGATCCCGCTGGTCTCGGCGTAGAAGGCACGCTGGACAGCGGGGCCGCTGACCGGAGCGATCGCGACTACGACGACTACGATGCCGACGCCGCCCAGCCACTGCATGACGCTGCGCCACAGCAGCACCGCGTCGGGCTGGCCCTCGATCGGATACAGCAGCGTCGCGCCCGTCGTGGTGAAGCCGCTCGTCGCCTCGAACAGGGCGTCCAGCGGCGATCCGAACGTGCCAGCCGCCAGCAGTGCAACGGCTCCGACGACGCTCGCGCCCGACCAGGCGAGAGTGACCGCGAGCAGCCCGCCCAGTGGGCGGACCGCAAGCCCACGCGCGGTCCTGCGGGCCGGTCGCAGGCAGACCGCCGACAACGCCAGCGAGCCCGCCGCGCAGAGCGCGAAGGCGCCCGCCGCGCGACCGTCGAACAGCCCGACCACCGCGCAGGCGGCGAGCCCAAGCGCGCACACCGCGAACGTGCCCCCGAGCGTCAGCAGAACCAAAGCCGTATTAGGCCCGATCGGAAGCCGTCTCCTCGCGCTCATCGGCCGTCGCAGGTGAAGAACGGCTCGACGCCCGACAGCGCACCCGCAACGCCGAGCATCAGGACCCGATCGCCGGGGAGCACCTCCATGCCCCGCTCGGGGATCATCGCCTCAGTACCGCGCAGGATCGCCCCGACTCGACAGCCGCGCAGCATGCCGTGGGTGTCGCCGAGCCCCTTGCCGACGATCCGCGCTCCCTCCTCGGCCTCCAGCTCGATCACCTCGAACCCGCTGCGCAGCAGATGGATCGCGCGCACCGTCTTGGTGTGCACGAAGCGCAAGATCGCCTCGGCGGCGATCAGGCGCGGCGAAAACGACGCGTCGATCGCGAGCGCGTCGACCAGCGGCGTGAACTCCTCACGCGAGACGATCGACATGCTGAGATCGGCCCCGAGCCGCTTGGCGTTGAGCGCCGCAAGCAGGTTCGCCCGGTCGTCCCCGGCGCAGGCGACGAACGCGTCCGCCTCGGCGACGTTGGCGGCCGCCAACGCCCCGGAGCTGACGCCCTCGTCGTGCAACACGGTCACGCGGGGCAGCTTCTCGGCCAGGAATCGAGCACGGATCTCGTCGCGCTCAAGCATCGTCACCCGCACCCGCGTGCGCTCCAACAGCTTGGCTAGCTGGAAGCCGATCCGCCCGCCGCCGAAGACCACGCACTCACGCACCTCCCGAGTCCTGCCGGCGAAATGCGCGACTGCCGGCCGCACATGCTCGGTCGAGACCGCGACCAGCAGGTGGTCGCCCAGCTCGGGCACGACCTCCGGGCGGGTCAGACTCGCCTTGCCACGGCGGGAGAGCCCGACCACGAACGCCGGATAGGGCCGCTCGCGCTGGGCCAACTCGATCCCCAGCAATGGCGAAGAGTCGGTGACGATGACCTCAGCCAGCGCCAGGCGACCGTCGCCGAAGTACTCGACCGACACCGCACCCGGCAGCCCCAGCGCGTCGGCGACGTCCCTGGCGGTCGCCCTGTCCGGGTCGATCACGAAGTCGATGCCCAGCACGTCACGCGCGAACGACTCGTCAGGACCAAAGAAATCAGGGTCACGAACCCGCGCGACCGTCGTGCGCGTCCCGAGCTGACGCGCCCCGAGCGCGGCGATCACGTTCGCCTCGTCGCTATCGGTCGTCGCGGCGAGCAGATCGACCGAGCCGGCCTCGACCTCTGCCAGCACGCGCGGACTGCCGCCGTTGCCCTCCACGACGAGCACGTCCAACTCACCCTGAACCGCGGCGCAGCGGACGGGGTCGGTGTCCACGACCGTAACGTCGTGGCCGTCGACGCTGAGCGTACGCGCGACGTTCACGCCGACCTCGCCGGCACCAATCACTATTGCCCTCACCGCTCTCTGCCCCCTGGCGGCGTGGTCGAGCCAGGCACGACCCTGCCGCTCCGCATGAGGATCATCGCTCCGATCGCTGCGCTGGTGATCGAGCCGGCGAAGACTCCTAGCTTGGCAGCGTCGACCACTGCCGGGTCCTCGTAGGCGAGCTGAGTGATGAACAGCGAGACGGTGAAGCCGATCCCGGCCACGGCGGCCATTCCCCAGACGTGCGTAGCTCGGATCGTGTCGGGGAGCCTGCCAATCCGCAAACGCACCAGCAGCAGCATCGTGCCGGCGATGCCAGCGAGCTTGCCGACCGCCAATCCAGCGACGATGCCCCAAGCTATCGGGCTGGAGGCCGCGTCGGCGAGCACGTCGCCGTCGATCGCAATGCCCGCGTTGGCGAGCGCGAACAGCGGCACGACCAAGCCGACCGTGAACGGATGAATGCGATCCTCGAGCAGCTCGATCACCGGACGGCCGGCCACCGGACGCGCCGGAGTCAGCAGCCCCACCGTCACCCCGGCGATCGTGGCGTGGACGCCGGACTCCAGCATCGCCACCCAGATCGCGATCCCGATCGGGACGTATGCGGCGATCGGCCGCACGCCCGCAACGCGCATCCCGACGATCGTCGCCAGCCCGACCGCGACCGCGCCAATCCAGGCCGGTGAAACACCCGAGCTGTAGAAGACAGCGATGATCGCGATCGCGACGATGTCGTCGACCACCGCGACCGTCAACAGCAACAACTTCAGCATCGGCGGCACCCAACGGCTCAGCAGCGCCAGCACCCCGACCGCGAACGCGATGTCCGTCGCAGCCGGGATCGCCCAGCCGTCGGTCGCACCCGAATCGCCAAAAGCGAGCGTGACCGCCAGAAAGATTGCCGCTGGCAAGGCCACCCCGCCGAACGCGCCGAGCACCGGCACAGCCGCCGCCCGCCGGTCGGCCAGCTCGCCGACAACCAACTCGCGCTTAACCTCCAACGCGACGACGAAGAAGAACAGCACCATCAACCCGTCGTTGACCCAGTGACGCAGATCCTCGGTCAGCGACAGCGACCCCACCCCCAACGTCAACTCGGTCGACCACACCGACTCGTAGCTACCGCCCAAGTTCGCCCAGATCAGTGCCACGACGGCCGCCGCCAGCAGGATCGCCCCACCGACCGTCTCGTCGCGCACGAACTCGGCCGCCGCGCCCAGGCGCCGACGGACGAGCCGCCGGGCGGTGGTCTCAGCCAAGGAACCGGCCCGCCGCGGCTTGGAAGAAGTCCTTCCGGGTGACAATGCCCTGGATCCGCTCCCGGTCGACGACCGGCACGATCGACACGCGGTGGTGGAGAAACGTCTCGGCGATCTGGAGGGCAGAGAACGCCGGGCTGACATCGACATGCTCTTTGTTCATGCACTCGGCGACCGGCGCATCGCGGCTGCTCCGGTCGCGCTCCAGGACGACGTCGAGCGTTCGGGGTACGAAGCCGAGATGCGTGAGCTGGTCCAGGTAGCCGGGGAAGATCGCCGTGATGCACTCGCGCTCCCCGAAGATCCCGACGAGGCGATCCTGCCCATCGACCACCGGCAGCGCCGGAAGCCCGCTCCTCAGAAGTACTTGCGTCGCGTGCCCGACATCGTCGTCGTCACGCACCGTCGGCACGTCGCGTAGCACGAGCCCGTCGTCGATCATGACGCCCCCGTCCCTCCGCCACGCTCGGCGCAGACAGAAGCCTCGGCACGGCGAAGCGCACTACAGGCTGCCGCAAACGCAGAATGGGACGATGCCACCGAGAAGTCCTCCTAAATGGGTCGACGAATCCACCGCCGACCAGTCTTCCCGGCACACCTGCGGAAAGGTTACCACCGCCCAACCTCAAGCCTCATAGTCACCGCACCGCCTTTGCGTCGATGCGCTAGCGCTGATGTGCTGGACAGCGTCTGACCAGCGACGCGACAACCCACGCCTGATCCCCGCGAGGGCTCCCTCTGCGCAACCGCATCGCGATCAGCCGTGGCTTGCGATCAACTGTCGGAGTGCTTCTAGGCGGCGCGGCAGACCGGCGGCGATATCAGGCCAGCGGCCTACTAGAGCATCGAGCGTTCGACGATCGGGAACACGGGTCACGATCTCCACTGGGCCGGCGATGCCATGGTGGAAGTCTTCGAGGTCGAGCGGTTCCGCGGCCGAGATCCGCTCGAAGGTCAGCTCGCCGGTCTCGGCATACCAGCAGGCTCGATAGAACTTTCCACCGTCTGACCAATTGGCGCCAAGCTCAAGCGCGTCGCCCTCACGACGTGAGTCGCCCGCAAGAAAGTCCGCGTAATGCTCGTAGGTGGTCGGCAGCTCGTCGCCCACTCGGATCGTTGGGCAGAGAGTATTACTTCTCGGCGCCCGGTGCATGTCCGGCGCACCCGGTCATCCATGGCCGAATAGTTGACTGTTTGCGCAATTGCGTACACGTTTGATCCGCTTGTGGTGTTCTCCCTGCTCCTGTGCAACTTTCGCGGGGAGATGCTGTTTCAAGGGCAGAGGAGAGTTGTCCGTAGCCGATCGCTCCTCCGAAGATTGGCGGTAGTGATGAGCGGTTCGACGGACCGGGCCAGTTCGACGCCAGACCCGGACCGCTGCGGGACAGGCGTCGAGACGAGCGGACTGGATCTTGGACCCGGATCGGCGATCTGCGTGTTGCCGGCGCCGGGGTGGTGGTTGTCGTGAGCGGCGACCCGAGGACCGGCGCGCCGCTGTCGGAGGAGGCGATTGACGTGATCGCGACGCGGTTGCGGGTCGTCGCTGAGCCGACGCGGATTCGGCTGTTGGAGCTGCTGAACGCGGGCGAGGCGACGGTGCAGGAACTTTGCGATCAGCTTCCCACGACGCATCAGAATGTCTCCCGCCATCTGGCGACGCTGCATCAGGCGGGGATGGTCAGCCGTCGCAAGGAGGCGAACACCGTTCGCTATGCGCTGGTCGACTGGACTGGCTGGTGGCTGGTCGAGCAGATGGCCTCGTCTATCTCGGCGCGTGCCGAGGAGCTTGGCGACCTCTTCTCCTCCGAGTAAGAGGCCGGCCGGCACCAGTCGCCACCCAGGGCGTCGGACGCACTGTTACTTCACCGTCAGACGTCGATGTCAGTTCCTCGGAGCATGGCGGCCGCTTTCACTACGTAAGTGGTGAACGTGTGTGCGTACATAGTTGTGGTGTTTTCACCTAATTCGTCTTAGACCTCCCTGTGTAACAGCCGAACGGTTGCCGCGGCACTGGGTCGCGATCAGGCCGGCGGCAGACCAGGAGGTCGTAGGTGACACAAAGGCAAGACAGCGATCGACCGCGGCGTGGTCGAAAGCTCGCTGCTCGCCTTCGCGTTGGGGGCCGTGATGGCGTTGGAGCCGAAGGGGCGGGGTCGGCTCATTCCGATCCCGCAGGTACGAGGACGGTCGGCGCTGTCGCGCGGACCGGCGGGCGGGTGCTGTTGTGGGCGCTGCTGTTGCTGGTGCTCATGCGGGGCGTCGGGGACATCGTCTCCGACGCCGGACGAGACCAGGCAGCGGCGCCGCTCAATGAGGCGTCGTCTTTCCCCGGCGATGCCGAGCGCGCATTCGCGGTCGGCGTCGGACGTGCGTATCTGAGCTGGCGAGCGGGCGCCGACGACACGGCCGTCGAAGCGTTGGATGGGCTGTTGGCGCCGTCGCTGCGCGGGCGCTTCGCTCGGGCGCTGCCGACTCGCGGCAAAGGGCAAGCCGTAGTCGAGGCGGTCGTCGCGGGCAGTGAGCGGGTGGCGCCCGGCCGGGCGTTGATCACGGTCGCCTGCACGCTCGCGAGCGGCGAGCAGCATCATGTGGTGGTCCCGGTGGCTCGTGATGGCGCCGGTGGATTGGTGGCGTTCGACTTGCCCGCGCTGGTCGCCGGTCCCCAGACCGGCGCGGTCGATGTTTCGGAGCCTTCGCCCCTGTCGGGGCCGGGAGCGCAGGAGATCGAGCGGTTGGTGGGCCGCTTCCTTGCCGCGTATCTCGCGGGAGCCGGGCAGGAGGATCTGGCGTTCTTCGTCGCGTCTGGGGCGCGCGTGGGGTCGCTGGCCCCTGGGCTCGAACTCGCCGAGGTCTCCGAGGTCGGTCGGATCGACCGGGCCGAGGACGAGGCGCGAGCGACGGTGGTCGCGACCGTTCGACTGCGCGACACCGCGACGCGGGCGGTCTATCCGGCGCGCTACCGGCTCGATCTCGTGCGCCTCGAACGGTGGTATGTGGCGTCGGTCGCGGGGGAGCTGTCATGAGCCGCCGCGCGCTGGTGTTCGTCGTGTTCGCTGCGGTGGTCGTGGTCGGGCTGGTGGTGGCGCCGGAGGCGCTGGCGCAGGCCGGTAACGACGTGGGCGAGAACCTGGGCGGCCTGCTGCGCCGCTACGCCGGCCAGATCTACGGCGGGGTAATCGCGATCGTCGCGTTGATCTTCCTGATCAACCGCCGCTACACCGAGCTCGGGGTCTTCTTCTTGGCGGCGGTGGTCGTGGCGTGGCTGGTGTTCTCGCCCGACCAGGTGGCCGATACCGCCCGCGGGATCGGCAATGAGATCCTCCCCTGAGCCCGAGCCCGCCAGCGGCGGCGGGACCGAGGAGCGCTACGGGGTGATCCGCTCCTACCAGCGGATTTTCACGCCCGAGCGACGTATCTACCAGGTCCAGGGCCGCCCGCTGCCGGTTCCCGGCGGGGTGCCGCTGCGCTGGCTCGGGTACGCGCTGGCGACTCTGCTCGCGGTCATCCTGGTCTCCTCGCAGTCCGGGACGGTCGCGATTGTCGCCGCGCTGGTCGCGGGCCTCGCAGGGTCGGTCTGGGGTGGCAGGTTGGGCGCGGCGGTCGCCGCGGCCGGGGCGCTTGTGGCGGTGCCGGTCTGCGGCTGGCTGATCGGTTCGCTGGACTGGCCGTTGCGGCTCGTGATCGTGCCCGCGTTGGTCGCGACGCTGGCGACGCAGGCGACCCCGGACGGCCGCTCCGCGCACCGCTACGCGGCGAGCTGGTTGCGGGTGCGGCTCGACGCTGGCCGGCGGTCGCTCGGCCGCCCGCTGCCCCCGGCCGGCGCCGCGCGAGTCCTGCGTTGGGGGCTGTGGGTCGCGCCGGATGAGCACTCCTCGCGACTGCGGCGCTCGCGCGTGCGCGGCCCGGCGGTCGTGCGGCTGCGCGACCGGTTGCTGGTTCGCCGGCGTCGCTCGCGGATCGCGGCGCGGCCGCTCGGTTCGGTGCGTTGGCGCCAGCGGCGGTGGACGCCGGTTCGCTCGCTGGAGCTGGCGGCGGGCGAGCGGGTCGAGGTGCGGCCGTGACCGGGTTCCCGTTGCGCTACGCGCGCGGCAACATGCTCCTCGGTCGCGGCGGCGAGGCCGCGGCGCTCTACCGGCTCTCGCTGGTCTCATATCCGCACCTGCCGGTCGCCGACAAGTGGCTTTGGCAGCGCCGGTTGGAGCGGCTGGCCTACGTGGTCGGCGCGGACTTCTCGCTGTGGCGGGTGCAGCGCGCCTACCCGGCAGAGCGCTACGAGACCGAGCTGGACGGGCTGCTGGACGAGCGCGGCCAAGACCGCGAGGCGTGGCGCGGCTATCTCGCCGAGCACGCCGAGCGGCTGCGCGGGCTGGCCTCGCATGTGCCGGAGGTCTATCTCGCGGTCTCACTGGCCGAGCGCCGCAGCACGACGTTTGGGGGCTCGTTCGTGCGCCAGGCCGATCGCGGCCGACGCCGCCTCGAGGACCTGCTCGGCGTCGCCGCCGCCCGCCCGATCTCGGGCGCCGAGCTGGAGGCGCTGGCGACGGCCGAGCAGCGGCTGTTCGAGCGGCTGCTCGGCGTCGTCTCGCTGCGCCGCGCCGAGACCCGCGAGCTTGAGTGGCTGCTGCGCCGCGCCCCCGTGCGCGGAATCGGCGAGCCGCAATCGGACCCGCACTGGCGCCCCGATGCGCTGGTCGTCGAGGCCCCGGATGGACAGGTGGCCTACGAGCCGCTGGAGCATGATCTGCGGCGGCTGGTCAACGCGCCGGTGCGCGAGGACCCATCGCGGCCGCCTGGGTTGAGCGTCGAGGCCGAGGAGGGTACCTCGCAGCAGGCGTTCTGCGTGCTTGGCGCGCTAGCCGAGGAGGCGGAGTTCCCCGGCCCGCAGGCCGAGTTGATGTTCGCGCCGTTGGAGGCGGTCGAGTTCCCGGTCGACGCCTGCCTGCACTGTCGCTGGCTGGGCAACCGCGAGGCGCTGGCGCAGGTGCGGCGGCGCATCCTCGATGTCGAGGACGCCTTCCGCGAGCAGGCCGAGGGCTCGGTACAGGGTCCGGGCTGGCTGGCCGAGGAGGACCGCGTGCTCGCGCGCGAGTACGAGGCGATCCTCGGCTCCGGCGCGCGGCCGCCGATGCTCTACGGCTGGCTCTCCCTCGCCGTAGGTGCCGCCGAAACGGAGGAGTTGGAGCGGCGGATGCTGGCCTTGGGCGACGCCTACGGCGACCTCGCGCTGCACCGGCCGCGCGGGTTGCAGGAACAGCTCTTCTACGACCACCTGCCGCGCCCCGATGGCGGCGCCACCACCGACTACGTCCAGCAGTTGACGGTCGAGCAGTTCGGCGCGCTCATGCCCATCGCGACCCGCCAGGTCGGAGCGCTGCGCGGCATCTACATCGGCTACACGCCAGGCGGGCGCCCGCGGCCGGTGCGCTATGACGCGACCGCGCCGTCGCGCGAGGCCCGGACCTCCGCGGTGCTCCTCGCCGGGACGCTCGGAAGCGGAAAGACCGTCGCCGCAGAGGCGATCGCGTATGCGGCCGAGCGGCGCGGCAGCCGGATCGTGGACTTCGATCCGAAGCCCGATCACGGCTTCGAGCAGGCGCCGGGGCTTCAGGGGCGGGTGCGGGCGCTGGAGCTGTCGGGCGCCGAGGAGCACCGCGGGGCGCTGGACCCGTTGGCGATCGGGCTGTCTGACCTGCGCGAGGAGCTGTGCGCGTCCTACCTGTTGGAGTTGCTGCGCGAGCCGCCGCCGTCGTGGGAGGTCGCGATCGGCCGCGCGGTGCGCGAGGTCATCCGCCGCGGCGGGCGCAGCTCGCTGGCGGTGATCGACCAGCTCCGCGACGCGGGTGGCGGCGCGGCGGTCGAGGCGGCCGAGGCGCTTGAGGTCGTCGCCGACTTCGGGCTCGCGCGGCTCGGCTTCGGCGACGGAAGCGCGTCCGGGCTGGCCGAGGCGGCGGCGCCGGTGACGACGATCCGCACCCCAGGTCTGGTGCTACCCGACCCGCGCGCCGCGCGCGAGACCTACACGCGCAGCGAGCGCGTCTCGGTCGCGACGCTGTCGTTGGTCGCCGCGCTCGCGCTGCGCCTTGTATCGGGGGATCGCTCGCAGCACAAGCTCGTGCTGCTCGATGAGGCGTGGTTCTTGCTCGCCTCGGCGCAGGGCCGGACGGTGATCAATCGGCTGGTGCGCCTGGCGCGGGCGTTCAACGCGACCGTGTTGTTGGCGACGCAACGCTTGGCCGATCTCGGCGATCTGTCCGAGCTGGTCGGGACCTACTTCATCTTCGGCCAGGAGTCCGACGCCGAGAGCAGGCGGGCCTTGGAGCTGCTGGGCACCGATCCCGACGATCGCTCGCGGCTGGTCGCGCTGCGCGAGTTCCGCAAGGGGCGCTGCTTGATGCGCGACCTCGACGGCCGCGTCGGCGAGGTCCAGTTCGACCTGCCCGCCGACCTGCTGCAAGCGTTCGACACCACCCCCGTTCGGGAGGATCGGTGAGCCGTCTGCGCCTCCTCGCGTGGCGGGTTGCACCGATGGTCGGTGCGGCCTTTGTGCTCATGCTGCTCATCGGCGCGCAGACGGTGCTCGCCGCGTCTGACTTGTTCGGCAACGTGGCGCCGGAGTCGCAGGTTCCCGAGGGTGGGCTCGCCGAGCGTCATCCGCTGTCGCACTACGCGCTCGATCAGCACTTCGACGGGGTCAAGGCGTCGCTGACCGGTGGGGTTGACGTCTCTGGGGTGCCGCCGCTGATCGCGTACTTCCTCGCCAATGCGCTCTGGCAGTTGACGGCGTTCATCGCCTCGGCGGTGATCACGCTGTTCACCTTCGCCTTCTCCCTCGACTTGGTCTCGGGCTCGGAGGCAACCGGCGGCGCCGGCGCTTTGGCGCCGGTCGCCGACGCGGTGCGCGCGATCTACTCGGATGTATTCGGCGCGCCGTGGCTGGCGGTCGCGATCGTGCTGACAGGCATGTGGGCGATGTGGCGGGCGCTGATCCAGCGCCGCTACGCCGAGACCGCCGGCGCGCTCGGCCTGTCGGTCGTGTTCGTCGTGATCGCGCTGGCGTTCGTGACTCAGCCCGAGCGCACGATTGGCAGTGCGAGCAAGTGGTCGAACGACATGTCGGCTGCGTTCCTTTCGCTCTCCCAGCGGGGCGACGTGGGCTCCGAGCAGGAGGCCAAGCGCGCCGCCTCCGATCAGCTCTTCCAGCTCCTCGTCTACGAGCCGTGGGTGGTGCTCAACTTCGGCGGGGTCGAGCACTGCGTCGTGCCCGACACCGGCTCTGACGACGAGAACCCCGACTCGGTCGCGGTCCGTCCGCTCGCCTCCGATCCCGGCCGCGATGCGGAGCTGCGCCGCGAGCTGCGCGCCGGCGTCCAGGTCGACGCCGAGGGCAAGACGTGCATCAACAACCGCAACAAGTACGCCGAGCGCTTCTTGGGCCATGCGCCCGGCTCGGAGGACCGCACCAAGGAGTACGAGGCGATCAACGAGGCCGACACCGGGAAGCTCCCCGAGGACGCCCGGTCTGACGGGTACCGGCTGACCGTCGCCGACAAGCCCGCCGTCGATGCGATGGAGAAGGGCGGCCAGTACCAGCGGCTGCTGATGGCGCTGGTCATCTTCGGCGCCCAGCTCGGCGTCTGGCTGCTGCTGGGGGCGCTCTCAGTGGCGGTGATCCTCGCCCAGGTCCTCGTCCTGCTGCTGCTCGCCTTCGCCCCCGTTGCGCTGGTCGTGGGCGTGTTCCCCGGCCGCGGCCACGACTTCTTCCGCGGCTGGTTGATGCGGCTTGTCGCGTTCTTGCTGCGCAAGGCGATCTACAGCTTGATCCTCGCGGTCCTGCTCGCCGTCGCCGCCGCCCTGCAAGCCGCCTCGGCGAACCTTGGCTGGCTGCTGTCCTTTGGGCTCCAGGCGCTGTTCTTCTGGTCGGTCTTCATCTACCGCAAGGAGCTCGCCGGCCAGCTCACCGCCGCCACCGCCGGCCCCGGCGCCGACCGCGAGGCCGCCGGGTCGCGCCTCGCGGCGATGTACTACGCACGCCAGCTCGCTCGTTCGCTGCGCGGCGGTGTTGGCAAGCCGAAAGGCAAGCCGCCCAAGCCCCCGCGCGACCCGCGGGGGACGAGCGCGGCTCCCCCGCCCGCACGCGCCGAGACTCCGGCCCCCGACGTCGAGGGGAGGATCGCCCCATCGGGGAGCGAGTCCGGCGACGATGCGGCCCGCGACGGGCGCCCGGACCACCCCGAGACGCACAGCGCCGGCGCTGGTCACCACACATCGACGCGGGAGCCCCAGCCGCCGGCTCCCGCAGAGGACACCGGCAACGACGAGGGCAAACGTGGGGCTGGGGCTCCTGCGCCGCCGGCGCCTCAGGACCGCTCGAAGGTCGAGCGCCGCCGTCGCCAAGCCCGGCCTGACGAGCCCGGTGAGCGCAAGCCATCCGCCGAGCGCTCCGATCCGACACCGACGGCGAGCGAGCGTTCCCGCCCGGATCGGCCGGCGGACACCGCGCGCGACTCCGGGGCCGGCGCGGGTGAGCCGACGAGGAGCCCGGTGCTCGCGGAGCTGCGCGGCGACGAACGGCGCCTCGATCGTGAGCGCTCCGCGCGCGGCGATTCGGGCCGCGCCCGGTCCGACCCGATCGAGGGCCCGGACCAACCGGCCGGCCAGCGCAAGGAAGCGTCCAAGCCGGACGTGCCGCCACCGCCGCCGAGGGGGCGGGCGCGGTGATCGGGCGGTTGCGGGCGCTGGCCGAGCGGCCGATCGAGGCGCACGAGCGCCGCCGCGCCTTCGCGCTGGCTGCCGCGGTCGTGCTGATCGCCGCGGTCGGCCTGCTGGCCGTGCGCCCCGCCGACCGAAACGGCGAGATACGGGCGCCCGCGGCAAGCGCACCGCCGATCGCAACCGCCCCAAACGACACCCCCGCTCGCCGGGAGCCGAGCGCCGGCGCGGAGGGTGCCCCACCACCGGAGGGCATCGCCGCTGAGCGGGTCGAGCGGACGGCGCGGCGCTTCCTCGACGGCTACCTCGCCTACCTCTACGGTCACGGTCGAGCCGGCGCGATCCGCGCGGCAACCCCCGCGCTCGCGCGGCGCCTCGCGCGCAACAGGCCACGGGTCTCCCCGGCGACGCGACAGCGACGCCCGCGGGTGACCGACTTGTCGGCGCAACGTCTCGACCCGGGGCGCGAGCTGGTCGTCGCCGAGATCGCCGACGGCGGCGTGGCGCGCTATCCGCTTGAGCTGGTGCTCGTGCGCCGCGGCGGCCGCTGGCTCGTGGATCGGGTGGAGGTCGACTGAGCATGGCTGTCCAGGCTTTGCCCCGGCGGCGTGGTGGGCGGCTCTCGCCGCTGCTGGCTCTCGTGGGCGGTGGGGCTGCCCTGGCGCTGGTAGCGGTGCTCGGCGTCGTGGTCGCGGTCACCGGCGCCGACCTCGGCTGCTTCGGCGGCGGGGTCAGCGGTGGCGGCACCGCGCAGGCGGCGCCGTCGCGGTCGGCCGAGCGCGAGATCCCGCCGGCGCGGTTGCGCCTCTACCAGCAGGCCGGGCGGCGCTACGACCTCGACTGGACGTTCCTCGCGTCGATCGGGGCGCAGGAGTGCAACCACGGCACTTGCCGGGGGACCAACTCGTCCGGGTGCGCGGGGCCGATGCAGATCTCCTACGTGCGCGGGTCGCCGTGCAGCCCTGGATCGGGGCCGACGCTGTGGGAGGCATACGGCGTCGATGCGAACCGCAACGGCGAGGTCGACGTCAACGAGCCCGCCGACGCGATCTTTGCGGCGGCCCGCATCCTGCGCCAAGCCAAGGGCGCCCCGCCCGCCGGCGGCTCCTACGCCGAGCACCGGCAGGCCGCCTGTAACTACTACGGCGCCTGCGGCGACGCCTACGCCAACTACGCCGACCAGGTGATGGCTAGGGCGATCCAGTACGGCTTCCGCGGCGACGGCGCACCGGACCCCAGCGACCCGTCCGGCGCGCAACCCGCCGCGCCGCCTTCGGGGTCGGGCTGCGGCGGCCAGCGGCCGACTGGTCCAGGCGGGCCGGGGCTCGGCGAGGTCGAGCGACTGTACGGGCCGCGGCGGCTCGCGCCGCTGCCCGCCTCGATCACCGCCGCGCCTGAGCAGTGCGACGCGCGGATCGTGCGCGACGCGACCTACCTCGCGCGCCGCTACCGCGTCCTGATCACCGCCTGCTACGGCATCCACTCGCTGACCGGCGAGCACCCCTTGGGTGCCGCCCTCGACATCGTCCCCCGCGACGGCGACTGGTCCCCGGTCGAGCGGCTGGCCCGCGACCTGGGCTGGTCGGAGAGCTGCGCCGCCAGCGGCCTTGCCCCGGCCTGCGCGAACCCGCCGTTTCGGTTCATCGCCTACAACGGCTTCCCCCACCACGGCGACACCGCGCACTGCGTCCCATGTGCCGGCGGCGCGCATCTGCACATCTCCTGGAACACCTCCAGCTCGGCCGGGCAGCCCGACAACGCGCCGCTCACCAGCTACCGCCCCGCCGACTGGATCGACGTCTTCTCCGGCGGCTCGGGCTCCAACGATGAGCAAGGGGCCAACGAGTGAGCGGCCGGCCGCACAACTCGGACGACACCCGCGAGCCCGCCGTCACTCGTCCGGGGTTCGGGCGAGCCGAGGTCTACCGCGGCCGCCTCGACGAGCACGGCCGGCTCCTCCCGACGCGCCCGGTCGGACGGCTACTCGCCGCCCTTCGGGAGCGTCTGCGCTCGCCGGGCGAACGCGCCGAGCGCGAGCTTGACCTGCGGCTCGCCGGCTGCGGCCGTGGCCTGGAACGCACCGAGCACGTCGCGGTCGTCTCGCCCAAGGGCGGCGTCGGCAAGACGACCTGCACGCTGATCGCCGGCGACACCCTCGCCCGTCATCTCCATCTGCGCTGCGTCGCGGTCGACGCCAATCCCGACTACGGCACGCTCGGCTCGCTGGCCCCGGATCGCAGCCGCTCTGACCGCTCGCTGGCCGACCTCCTGCGCGCCGATCGCGAGCCGGTCGCGCCGGGCGAGCTGCGCCCCTACATCTCACCGCTGGCGAGCGGGCTGCACGTCCTCGCGGCGCCGCCGGCGGCCGAGGCGATGGCCGCGCTCACCGAGGAGCACTACGGCCGGCTGGTCGAGCTGCTGGGCCGCTTCTACGAGCTGATCTTGCTCGACCTCGGCACCGGGCTGACCGGGCCACTCGCGCGGTTCGCGCTGCACCGCGCCGACCAGGCGGTCGTCGTCGCCACGCCGGAGTGGGTCACCGCCGAGCGGGTGCTTGCCGCGCTCGGCGAGATCCAAGGGCGTGGCGTCGAGGGGCAGTTGACGCTCGTGCTCAACCAGGCCCCGGCGCGCGAGACCGCCGATCGCCAGTTGATCGAGTCGGCCTTTCGCGAGGCCGATGTCGCCCGCCGCGTCGTGATCCCCTACGACCCCCGGCTGCGCCAGATGCTCGACGCCGGCGCCTACGACCCCGCCGGGCTGCCACGCCAAACGCGGACGGCGATCAAGCAGCTCGGCCTCGCGGTCGCGGAGGGCTTGGCGTGACGCGGCACCCGCTTGATGCGTGCGCCGGTGCGTGCGTTGGTTCGCGCGCTAGTGCAGACAGTGGGTTCGCGCCCCGGTACGCGCCGGCCGTGGATGGGGCGTGCTGGGGTTCGCGGTCGCCGTCCGCCGGAGCCGCGCGGATGCCAGTCGTCATCGGGGTTTTCGGCCGTCGCGGCGTTCGTGACAACTCTCTGTCGGATGGTGATTACTAATGCCTGCGGCGCTCCTCATGGATGGGGTGCTGCCCGGCGGCCGGCTGCTGGTGGATCACCTGGCCTGGCTGATCGGCGCCGCGGGGCTGGTCTGCGGGCTGCTGGCGGTGCGCTGGCGTGCCGTTCGTCGGACGCTGCGAACGCGGGCGCAGGTCGCGGTGGTCCCTGCCGACTCGTTCGATCCCAGTCCGCAGGCGGTCGCGAGCTTCGCCGCTCAGCTTGCCCGCACGCGGCGGGCGCTGTTCGACTGGATCGACGGTCCTGCGCTTGCTGTGCGGGTGCTGATCGACCACGACGCCGACGCGGTGATGCGCTACCGGCTCGAAGCCCCCGAGCGCGACCTGCCTGTCGTGCGTGCGGCGCTCGGCGCCTACACGCAGCTCCAGCTCCACGACGCCGACGAGCCGACCGACGACGTCCCAGCAACCGAGGGTCCCTCAGCGCTGGGGTCGCGATCGTACGTGGCGCGGGCTGAACTGGTGCTGGCGCGGCCGGCGTCGCTGGCGCTGGCCGACGTGGGCCTGGACCCTGATCCGCTGCAGGCGCTCGCCGGGGTGATCGCCGACGCTCGGGACGACCTCGGCGACCGGATCACGGTCGCACTCGACCTGCGGCCCGTCGCCGCCGGCGGTCGGCGTCGGCTGCGCGGGCGGCTGGTGCGTCAGGCGCGCTCGCGGATGCGTGAGCAGCCGAGCGTCGGCGAGGTCCTGCGCGGCCCCGACGCGGCGCGCCGGCGGCCGAGCCGGGAGCCGGTTGATCTCGTCACCCGCCGCGCCGAGGTCAAGGCGCTGGCCGGCAAACTCGGCTCGCCCCAGCCGCTGCTGGCGATGCAACTGCTCGTCTGCTGCGAGTCGCGGGTGAAGGGTCGCGAGCGGGCGCACCTGATGGCGCTGTTGTCGTGCTTCGATGCACTGGCCGGCGAGAACCACCTACGCGTCGCCGGGGTGCGGCTGGCCGGACTGGCGTTCCTCGGTTCGGACCTGCCGTTGGTGCGGCGCCGGTTCGACTGGCGGATGCGCTCGGGGCTGTTCGCGCCCGCGCGCCGTCGTCAGGTCGTTACGCCGGCTGAGATCGGCGGGCTGCTCAAGCCGCCGAGCGTCCATTGCGACGCGCCCAACGTGGAGCGCTCCGGTGGGGTGATCGACCCGCCGCCGCCCGGCCTGCCGACCTTCGACCATCAGCCCGACTTGATCCCGCTCGGCCGCGTCGCCGGCCCGACCGGCGAGCGGTTGGTCGGCGTGCGCGTCGGCGAGACGGTTTTCGCGTATCTGGCCGGTCGCAGTCGCTATGGCAAGACCGAGACGGGGATCTGCCAGTTCGTTCATCTGGCGCGTTCGGGTCACGGCGGGTTGTTCCTCGATCCGCACGCCGACGCGCTGCGCGAGATCAAGTCGTATCTGACCGACGCGGGGGTCGCCGAGCGGGTGGTCGAGATCGACCTGTCCGACCTCGCCGGTCGTCACGGCCAGCCGGCTTGGAATCCGTTTGACGTGCATGGCCGGCCCGGCTGGGAGGCCGGCGAGCGGGTCGAGGCCGTGACCGACGCCTTTGCCGCGGCGCTCGGCTGGGACGAGCGCAACACCCGCGCGCTGAACCTCACCAGCCAATCCGCGCAGGCGTTGGTCGAGCTGGCGCGCGTGCTCCCGCGCGAGCTGGCGCCGACGCTGTTTCAGATCCCCAGCTTGCTTTCCGACGAGGGCTGGCGCGCCGCGGTGCTGCCGCACGTCTCGGCTGGGACGCGGGCGTTCTTCACCGACCGCTTCCCCCGATTGTCGGCCGAGGCGATCACGCCGATCACCAACGTCATCGACCGTCTGCGGGTCGCCGGCCCGGTCGCCGCACTGTTCGGATCGTCGGTCTCGACGCTGGACATGCGCGCGGCGATGGACACCGGCAAGGTCATGCTCGTCTGCCCCGGCACCGGGTCGACGCGCGACCAGCTCGTCGCCGCGATCCTCGTCTACGAGGTCCTGCACGCGATCCGCGGCCGCGCCCAGCAACCGGCCGATGGTGGGCGACGGCCGTTCTGGCTGTTCTTGGACGAGTTGCAGACCTACGACGGTCCGAACCTTCCGCTGCTGCTGGAGCAGGCGGCGAAGTTCGGCGGCCGCGCGTTCATGTTCAATCAGAACCCCGAGCGGCTGACCACCTCCACCCTGAGCGCGGTCACGACCAACCGCTCGCACCTGGGCACCAGCGCGGTCAACGCGAAGGCCGCCGGGCTGCTCTCGCGCGAGTGGGGCGGCGACCCCGACCCGGCCACGATCGCCCGGCTCGCCCGCTACACCTACCTCGCGCAGGTCACCCTCGGCCACCAGACCAGCCGCCCGTTCCTCGTCAACGGCGTGCCCGCCCGCGAGCTGCACGCCGACGCCCACCACCCCGAATGCGTCGCGGAACTCGACGCGACGATCGACCGCACCACCCAGCGCCAGCCGATCGACGCGACCTTGGCCGCGCTCGACGGCCACGACCAGCGCATCGCCGCCCACCTGCACGGCAGCGCCAAGCCGAGGAGCGGAGAGGCCGTCGCGGGGCCGCAGGCGCTGCCAGCGCTGCCCGCACTCGATCAGGACGGCGGCCGGTGATCGGCCGGCTGCCCACCGCCGCGGTCGAGGTGCTGGAAAGCCTCTACTGCCACCGCCTGCTGACGACCGTGCAGGTCCAGCAGATGCACACGCCGGACGCGACCCGGCGCTGGACGCTGCGACTGCTGCGCGCGCTCGCCGGCCACGAGCTGATCGACGTAGCGCGCGGGCCGCGCACGATCGGCGTCTGGTTCGTCACCGAGCAGGGCGCGGAGGCCGTCGAGCAGCTACCCGATCGCGTCGAGTCGCGCCGCAAGCTCCTCACGCCGGCGCAGGCCGCCGGCCAGCTCCAGGCGCACACGCTCGCCGTCAACGACGTGGGGATCGCTTACCTGGGCGCGGCGCGCGAGCGCGGCGACGAGTTCGGGGCGTTCTCCTGGCGCCACGAGATCGCGCACCCGATTGGCGCGCCCGCCGGCCGCAAGGCGGGTGAGCAACTGATCGTTGACGCGCTCATCACCTACCTGGAAACCGATGGCGAGCAGGTCACGCGCCATCAGCGGTTCCTGGAGCTGGACCGCGGCACGCTCCCCGTCGAGGCGCTGATCGACAAGCTGCACCGCTACCAGCGGCTGCGCACCTACGCGCCCGAACCGCCCCGCGGCGGCGAGCGCGTCGAGGCATGGCGGAGCTGGTATCCGGCCGGGCTGCCCGACGTGCAGATCGTGCTCGCGGGTAAGCCTCGTCCGCAGCTCGAGCGTCGCCTGCGGCTCCTGCTCGCGCTCTACGTGGCCGAGGCCGAACTCAAGGACGACCGGCAACTGCGCGTTCACGTCGCGCTGCTCGAAGACCTCCAAACACGCGGCCCGTTCGCCAAGGTCTGGCTGCGCGCCGAGAACCCGAGCCGCCGCGTCGACTGGCTCGCTCGACCAGGCGGGAAGTCGTGACGGCAGCGACCGCCCGACAGCACGACCGGCCGCGGCTCGAACTGGTGCCGATCTCGCTCAAGACGGCCAACGCCTACGTCGCCGAGCACCACCGCCACAACCGGCCCGTCGCCGGCTGCATCAGCGTCGTCGGCGTCCAAGAGGAAGGCAGGTTGTGCGGGGTGGCGATCATCGGCCGGCCCGTCGCGCGGATGCTCGATGACGGCTACACCGCCGAGGTCCGCCGCGTCTGCACCGACGGCACCTACAACGCCTGCTCGATGCTCCTGCGCGCCGCCTGGCGCACGGTCAAGGCGCTCGGCTACCGCAAGCTCATTACCTACACCCTGCCCGAGGAGGGCGGCGCCTCCCTCCGTGCCGCCGGATTCAAGCTCGTCAAGACCGATGCCGGCGGCGGGCGCTGGAACCGCCCCGGACGCCCCTCCGCCGACACCCACCCGCTCGGCAAGAAGTACCGCTGGGAGCTGCCAACGTGACCGGCGAGCCGACGCCCCGTCCCGGCCGGGACGCGCCCGACGCGCTGGTAGTCGAGGCCCGGATCGTGCCGCTCGCTGACGGCGACACCGAGCGCCGCGATCGGCAACTGCGCGCGATCGTTCGTTTGCTGCGCGGCGTGCTGGCCCGGCGTGCCGGTCGTGAGTTGCCCTCCCAGCCGGGATGTGATCTCGTCTCAGACGATGATCGCCAGTAGTCCGACAGTCGACTCGACCGCCGGGCTCACCGAGGGGCCGCCGACGCGGTTTGCGTTCTTCGGGCGCGTCTCGACCGACGACGTGCAGGACCCGTCGCTGTCGATCCCGCGCCAGCTCGGCGCCTGCGAGAACGCGATCGGTCCGGCCGGCGGCGAGATTGCCGCCTACTACTGGGACATCGAGTCCGGCCGCAAGGACCTCGCCCAGCGGGGCAACGGCGCCGACCCCGCCAGCTTCAAGGTGCCCGTCCCCCGCGACGGTGGCCTCGCGGACCTGCTCGCGGCCGCCGGCAACGGCCGCCCGTTCGACGCGGTGATCGTGGAGTCGATCGACCGGCTCTCGCGCATGACCGCCGACGGCACTCGGATCGAGCGCGACCTGGAGCTGCTCGACGTGCCGCTGTTCGCCGCCGACGAGCCGATGGTCACTAACGCCACCGCGATTCTGACCCGGCGGGTCAAGCAGGGCGTCGCGGAGTGGTACGTGCGCGACTTGATCGAGAAGAGCCGCCGCGGCATGGAGGAGTCCGTCCGCCAGGGCTGGCACACCGGCGGGCCGGTCCCCTACGGCTACGCGCTGGAGGCGCACCCGCATCCCAACCCGCACAAGGCGCGCGAGGGCAAGCACAAGCACAAGCTCGTGATCGACCCCGTCCGCGCGCCGATCGTGCTGATGATCTTCGAGGACTACTGCCTGCGCCACCTCGGCCTCGGGGAGATCTGCGACAAGCTCAACCGGCACCTCGACCGTTACTCGCCGCCGCAGCGCAACCGCAAGGACGAGATGCCGCTGCGGCAGACCTGGAGCCGGTCGCAGATCCGCTCGATGCTGCGCAACCCGAAGTACACCGGCTACAACGTCTGGAACCGCCACGACAAGCGCAAGGGCCGCCCGCTGATCCGCCCGCGCTCGCAATGGGTCTGGAGTCCGACCCCGACGCACGAGGCGATCGTGCCGCGCGAGCTGTTCGATCAGGTCGAGGAACGCGCCCACCGCAACAAGGTCGCCGCCAAGACCGCGACGACCGCCCGCCCCTACCACGGCGCCCCCGCCCGCAAGGGCCGAACCTACGTGCTGCGCGGCCGGGTCCGCTGCGGCATGTGCGGACGCCGCATGGAGGGCAGCCACCAGAAGCACAACAACTGGTACCGCTGCCAGTACGTCAGCCGCCGCGGCCCGATCGCCGCCGACGTGGCCGGCCACCCGCGCGTGCTCGGGATCAAGGAGGACGTGATCCTCGACCACCTGCTCGACTTCCTCGGCCGCCGCATCTTCGGCCCCGACCGCCTGCGCCTCCTGCGGGCCGAGCTGGCGAAGGCCACCGCCGCCTCGTGGAAGGACCACGACGCCGAGCTGGACCGCCTCCAACGCGAGCAGCGCGACGTGCAACGCAGCCTCTACCGCCAAACCCTGCGACTGGAGGAGCACGACGATCCCGACCACCCGATCGTCGCGCTCGCCACCCGCCGCATCGAGGAGCTGGCCGCCCGCCAAGAGGCCGTCGAAGAGGCCATCGCCAAGCTGCGCGTCCAACGCCCCGAGGGCGGCCACCCCGACCAGATCGTCGCCATGCTCGACGCCATCCCCGACATGCGCCAAGCGCTCCGCGAGGCCAACCAGGACGAGCTGATCGAGGTCTTCGACGCCCTCGACGTGTGCGCCACCTACACCAAGCCCACCCGCCGCCTCGAACTCGCCGCGACCGTCACTCCCGAGCTGGTCGCCAAGCACGAAAAAAACGACCGCCCCAGGGGGCGGTCGCGGAACTTTGGTATAGCGGGGGCAGGATTCGAACCTGCGAAGGCAGAGCCACGTGGTTTACAGCCACGCCCGTTTGACCGCTCCGGAACCCCGCCGGGGGTCGCGCAGTCTAGCGACCACGAGGCGATCGCCACGCTGAACGGGCGGGCCCGCTCGACCACGAAATCAGCGCAGCGCGTCGAGCCGCTCGGTCAGCTCCGCGCTGTCAGGCTCGGAGCCGGCGCCGAAGCGGGCGACGACCGTGCCGCGCCGGTCGACGAGGTACTTGTTGAAGTTCCACTGCGGCGCGCCGGCGGCGCCCGCAAGCCGCCGGAAGAGCTCGTTGGCGCCGTCGCCCGTCACGGCGCTCTTGGAGAACATCGGGAACGTGACGCCGTAGTTGGCCTCGCAGAACTCGGCGATCTCGTCGTCGGAGCGGGGCTCCTGGCCGGCGAAGTCGTTGGCCGGGAAGCCGAGCACGACGAAGCCGTCGGAGCGGCGCTCGCGGTAGAGCGCCTCGAGCCCCTGCAGCTGCGGCGTGTAGCCGCACTCGGTGGCCGTGTTGACGACGAGCACGACGTCGCCGCGATAGCGCGCGAGGTCGTCGCGGACGCCATTCAGGCGCGTGTAGGTCCCGCGCAGCACGCCGCCCGCGGTCGCATCGGCTCGCGCGTCGGACGCACGGGCGTCCGACGCCCCCGCCGACGCCGACGTCGTCACGGCGGGCTGCACGCTCGCATCGCTCGCCGCCGCCGGCACGCGCGGCTCATCGTCCGAGCCACAGCCGGCGACCGGCGCGCACGCCACCGCGATCGAACCGACGAGGAGGAGTCGCCACCGCGAACGCGCCCGCATGCCCGTCGTGCGCACGTACCCGGGCGGCGGCTCAGGAGGCGTCGCGCAGCGTCTGCGCCTCGGGCAGCGACTCGAGCTTCTTCAGCGTGTGGTTCTCGATCTGGCGAATCCGCTCGCGCGTGACGTTGAACGCGCGCCCGACCTCCTCCAGCGTGCGCGGCCGCGCGCCCGTCAGCCCGAAGCGCATCTCGATCACCTCGCGCTCGCGCTGGGGCAGCGCCGCCAGCGCGCGGCGCACGTTCTCGCGGCGCAGGTTGTCCGACGCCTGGTCGAACGGCGACACGGCCGTCTCGTCCTCGACGAAATCGCCCAGCTCGGACTCGTCTTCCTCGCCGACCGGCCGCTCGAGCGAGATCGGCTGCTGGGACATCCGCAGGATGTCGCGCACCTCGCGCGCGGTGCACTCCAGCTGCGCCGCGATCTCCTCCGGCGACGGCTCGCGCCCGAGCGACTGCACGAGCTGGCGCTCGACCTGCACGACCTTGTTGAGCTTCTCGACCATGTGCACCGGGATGCGGATCGTGCGGCCCTTGTCGGCGATCGCGCGCGTCACGGCCTGGCGGATCCACCATGTCGCGTACGTCGAGAACTTGTACCCGCGGCGGTAGTCGAACTTCTCGACCGCGCGGATCAGCCCCAGCGAGCCCTCCTGGATGAGATCGAGGAACGTCAGCCCGCGGCCCAGGTATCCCTTGGCGATCGAGACGACGAGCCGCAGGTTGGCCTCGACCATGTGCTCCTTGGCAGCCATGTCGCCGCGCTCGATGCGCTTGGCCAGCGCGATCTCCAGATCGGCGGTCAGCAGGGGCACACGTCCGATCGAGCGCAGGTACAGGCGCAGCGAGTCCAGCGACGGCTCGACCGTGAGGTCGAGCTCGGGCTTCTTGGGCACATCGCCGCCACCGCCGTTCGCGCGCTCCTTGCGGGCCTCCGCGGCCGCCTCGACGCGCGCGCCCTCCGACGACGCGCGGCGTCCGTCCGCACCGATGATGTCGATGCCCTGCTCGGAGAGATAGGCATGCAGCTCCTGGAGCTGCTCCTTCGTGACCTCGACCTCCTCCAGCGCGGTGGAGATCTCGTCGAACGTCAGGCAGCCCCGCTCCTGTCCATCGGCGATCAGCGCGCGCAGCTCATCGAGCTCGTGGATCGGAGCTTCGTCTGCCAGCAGAACTTCGTTCTTGATCGTTCGGCCCCCCTCGAGTGCCGCCGCGAAGCACGAGCGCCGTTACTCCGATGCGTAGAGAAGCGGCTTGTGAGTGATAGCACAAGATTCCGGCACCGCAACCAGGATTCGGCAGATCCCTCGATACGCTGCGTCGATGCCACAGCGCCTGAGCGCCCGCAGCACCGACGTGCAGGCTCAGGCGCCGAGCCTGCGCCTCAGCCTCTCGCGCGTCGGCGTCAGCGAGATCGAGAAGATCGTCCGCATCCGCCAGAACGGCGAGGAGCAGCTCTTCTCAGCGCGGCTGCAGTGCTACGTCGACCTCGGACCGCAGCAGAAGGGCGCCCACATGTCGCGCTTCGAGGAGGTCGTCAACGAGGTCATCGGCGAGGTCGTGCTCGGCGAATCGACGTTCAAGGCCGAAGCGCTGGCGACGCGCATCGCCGAGCTCGTGCGCGAGCGCCAGGACGCCGCGCGCGCCGAGGTGACCGTCACCGCCCGCTACCCCGAGCACAAGCCCGCGCCGGTCTCCGGAATCCCGACGCAGGAGATCTACACGCTCTACGGCGTCGCCGCGGCGTCCGCGCAGGGCACGCGCCGGCTCGTCGGCGTCGCGGCGCAGGGCATGACCGCCTGCCCGTGCGCGCAGCAGCTCGTCGCCGGCAGCTCGCGCGAGCGGCTGCTCGCGGACGGCTTCGACGAGGCCGAGGTGGAGCGGATCTTCGAGCACGTGCCCGTCGCGACGCACAACCAGCGCGGCCTGGGGACGCTGCACATCGGCATGCCCGAGGGCTGCACGACCCAGATCGAGGCGCGCACGCTGCTGGACATCGTCGAGGGATCGATGTCGTCGGAGATCTACGAGCTGATGAAGCGCAGCGACGAGGGCGCCGTCGTCGAGAAGGCCCATCGCCGGCCGCGCTTCGTGGAGGACTGCGTGCGCGAGATGATCGGCGGGGTCGTCGGCGGGCTCGGCGAGCTCAGCGACGCGCACTTCGTCAGCGCGCGCCAGGAGAACCTCGAGACGATCCACCAGCACAACGTCGTCGCCGAGCGCTTCGGCCTGCTCGGCGAGCTACGCCGCGAGCTGGCGACCGGCGAGCACGCGCTGCGTCACACGTCGATGCGCGACTGGCTCGACGCCTCGGGCAGCTGAGCCGCGCCGCGAGCGCCGCGCACCCGCGCGGGGCCTATGATCCGCTCGTCTTGGCCGACGCGGCGCCGGTCGTCGCCTCGCGTCTGGCCTCGGCCTCGCGCAGCACGCGACGCAGCCCGAAGAAGTAGTCGATGCCGCTGACGATCGTGATCCCCACCGCGCCGTAGACGAGCCCGTCGACCCACGCCGGCGACGGCTCGCCGGCGGCGATCAGGAAGAAGATCGCCGCGACCTGGACGATCGTCTTCGCCTTGCCCCACCAGTTCGCGGCGATCACGACGCCCTGCTGCGTGGCGTGCATCCGCGTCACCGTCACCGTCAGCTCGCGCGCGATGATCACCATCGCGATCCAGGCGGCGAGCCGGTCCAGCGAGACGAGCGCGACGAGCGCCGCGATGATCAGCAGCTTGTCGGCGATCGGGTCCATCAGCTTGCCGAACGTCGTGATCGCGTTGCGCGTGCGCGCGAGGTAACCGTCCATCGCATCGGTCGCCGACGCGAGCGCGAAGACGATCGCCGCCCACAGGTCGCCGTTCTCGGTCTGGCCGAGCAGCACGACGACGAGCACCGGCACGAGCAGGATCCGGATCAGCGTCAGGACGTTCGGCAGGTTCAGCGCGAACACGTCGCGCCCACCCTACGCCTTCAGCCGCCGGCCGGACCGGAACATCGCCGCGCTCCAGGCGGCGCAGGCGAGCGCCAGCGCCGCGGTCACGGCGAGCGCGATCCCGATCGGCACGTCGCTCGTGCCGAGGAACCCGTAGCGGATCGCGTTGATGAGAAAGAAGATCGGGTTGACGTGGCTGGCCTGCTCCCAGGGCGAGGGCAGCAGCTCGACGGAGTAGAAGACGCCACCGAGGAAGCTCAGCGGCAGGATCACGATGTTGTTGACGAACCCGGCCTGATCCCAGGTCTCGGCGTAGACGCCGACGACGACGCCCAGCGAGGCGAACAGGACGAGCAGGATCGCGACCGCGAGCGCCAGCACGAACGGCTCGCGGACCGGCACGTCGGTGACGACGAGCGCGAGCACGAGCAGCGAGCCGCCGACGGCGAGCGCGCGGACGACGCCGCCGACCGCGAGCCCGACGTTGACCTCCCACGGGCGCATCGGCGCCGACAGGACGTCGTTGATGTAGCGGTCGGCGCGCGCCTGGAAGACCGACGACGAGTTGTTCGAGTACGCGGCCTGCGCCATCGCCATCGCGATCAGCCCGGGCACGATGAAGATCTCGTACTGGACGCCGCCGATCTCCCGGATGCGCCCGCCGAGCGACAGCCCGAACACGACGATGAACAGGAACGACGCGAGGACCGGCGCGACGATCGTCTGCGACCAGAGCTTCAGCACGCGCTCGGACTCGCGCGCGGAGAGCGCGATCAGCCCGCGATGACGATCGAGCAGCGCGATCATCGCAGCGAGGCTGGACGGTCGTGCGTCAACCCTTCACGGGCTTGCTGAAGCGCACCGTGTTGAGGATCTGGCGCGCCTCGCGGATCCGTGCGACGGTCGGATCGCCGCCGGTCAGCAGCGTCACGACGTACGTCCGCTGAGGTGTCGTGCCGACGAGCACGAGCACGCGCACGGGCCCGGTCTTGTCGCGGCCGGTCAGCTCGAACGTCGCGACCGTGCGCGGTCCGAGCTTGCCGGGACCGTCGCGGACGATCTTCGCCGGCGCGAACTGCTTGCGCAGCGCCTTCTCCGCGGCGGCCTTGGCGGCGCGCGGCTCCTCGCCGGCGACCGGCGACGAGAAGATCATCACGACCGAGCGGTCCGGGCTGCGCAGCTCGATGACGCGGCCGCGCACCGTGCGCTTCCAGCTCGTCGGATGCCCGAAGGCGAGCCCGAGCGGGGGCACCGAGACGAGCCGGACGGGCGCGACCTTCGCCCGGACCGGCTCGTCGTCGTCGCCGTCGTCGGGCCACAGCACGATCGCCGCGACGGCGATGCCTGCCAACAACAACACGGCGCCGCCGAGGCGGCGCCGTGTCAGCGCTTCGGTGATGCGGTCGAGCACCTCCTAGACGGTACGGAGATCCTCCCGCCGGCGCAGCAGCAGCCCGCCTGCGAGCACGAGCAGACCGGCCAGGCTCAGGCCGAGGACGTCGGTGCCGGTGACCGGCAGCGCGCCTGCGCCGGTGCCGCCGGCGCCTGTGCCAGCGCCTGCACCGGTGCCGTCGCCGTCGCCGGCGCCATCGCCGTCACCCGCGCCATCGCCGGAGCCGTCACCGTCGCCCGAACCGGTGCCGGAGCCGTCGCCGGTGCCGTCACCGTCGCCGGAACCGTCGCCGGAACCGTCGTCGGGTGGCGCCGGGGCAGCAGCCGGCGCGACGGTGAACGACTCGGATGCTCCCGTCGTCTCCTTGGCCAGCGAGTTGTTGCCGACCGTCAGGACGAACACGTCGAGCGCGTTGCGCACGCCCGCCGCGGCGGCGACCTCATCGGCGTTGCAGATGATCGGCAGGATCGCCGGGATGCCGGCGTCGGTGTCCGGCGTGCCGTCGGCGCAACCGGCTGCCGGCAGCGGAATGCCGGCCTGCCCGAGCTGGATGACCTGCGACGTGTTGCTCACCTGCGGGGTCTGACCCTGGCAGGACTGCGAGAGGCTCGCCGAGTTCGCGACGGCCGCCGTGGTCGTGCCGCCGGTCGTCACGTTCGCCGTCTTGGCCTCGCCGCCGGCCGTCTGGCAGTTGGCGTCCTGGCTGATGTTGCCGCGGCTCTCGGCGGCGCCGACGCCGATCCCGAGCAGGCGCGCGGAGGCGACCGCGAACTCGTTCGTCGAGCCCGTCGCGGTCGTCGCGGAGTTCGCCGTCAGGACGCTGAGGCAGACCTCGCCGCCGGTACCCGTGCAGAGCTGGTCGAGGATGCCGGTCTGGACCGCGTCCAGCGGGCCGGCCTTGGTCTCGCCGGGCGCCGTGCTGACGCCGAGGATCTCGTTGCCGAACAGCGCCGCGATCGTGATGCGACCGCGGTAGGTGCCGTCGGCCAGCTGCTCGCCGCGAGCGCGACCGACGACGACTTCCTCGCCGGAGTCCGAGCCGTCGGTGCTGCCGCCGAGCGGGCGCTCGTTGCTGGGATCGAGGTCGACGGTCGCGACGCTGCCCATCCCATGCGGGTTGGCGCCGTGCAGCGGCGGCTGCTTGGCCGGGTCGGTCGCCGTCTGGCGAGTCTCGTTGGTCGCGTTGTCCGTCGCCTGCGTGAGCGAGCCCTTGGTCTTCTCGAGCAGCGCGGCCGTCGATTCACCCGTCGCCTGAACGGTGTTCTCCAGACCTGTCTGCAACTGCTGGCCCACCTGCTCGAGGGCCTCTTTCGCTTCGCGAAGGTTGCCGAGCGAGCCAACTGGCAATGCCACGAGCACAAGACTGCCGATGAGCAGCGCAAGCCCGCCGAGTTTCCTAGGGTTCATGCCTTCCCTCCCGTCGTACGTTGCGCCCGCGTCACGCCGATCCCTGCCGCGGAGGCCGAATGATCTCGCCTGTACCCTCGGCGAGATTCGCGAAACATGCCGGAAACCAGATCATTGAGGACGGATCACCCTTCCACGCCCTCTCCCATCGCCTGCACGTACGCATCTGACAGCGAGTGTACGCCGTATGCGGACAACAGACCACCCACGGAGTCCCGTGCAAGCAGGCGCCCGCCGCGAATGAGCGCGATCTCCTGGCAGAGCTCGTCGGCCTCCTCGAGGTAATGCGTGGTCAGCAGAATCGTCGTTCCGGCGTCGTGCAGACGGCGGATGTACCGCCACAGCTCGAGGCGCAGCTCGAAGTCCACGCCCGCGGTCGGCTCGTCGAGGATCACCAACCGCGGCTCGTGCATGAGGGCACGCGCGAGCAGCAGCCGCCGCCGCATGCCACCCGACAGCTTCGGCGCGCGCACGCCGGCCTTGGCGTGCAGGTCGAAGACGTCCATCATCGCGGCCGCGCGGCGACGCGCAGCCGCGCGCGTCATCCCGAAGTAGCCGCCGTGATAGAGCAGCGTCTCCTCGACGTCGAGGAAGCGGTCGAGGTTGACGTCCTGCTCGGCGAGGCCGACGATCCGCCGCGCGGCGAGCGCGTCGTGCGGCTCGCCGAAGATGTCGATCTCGCCGGCGGTCACGCGAATCAGGTTGCAGACCGCGCTGATGATCGTCGTCTTGCCGGCGCCGTTGGGTCCCAGCAGGCCGAAGAAGCTGCCGGCCTCGATCTCCAGATCGAAGTCCTCGACGGCGAGGAAGCCGTCGTCGTAGCGCTTCGTCAGACCGCGGATGCGCAGCGCGCTGGGCACCCGCCGAGGCTACCCCGCGACACCGGTCGCGCCGCGCTGCCGTGCGCGCGGGAGCGACCACTAGGATGCCCGCATGCCTCTCGTCCCCTCAGTCGTTCAGCGCAGCGCGCGCGGCGAACGCGAGTACGACATCTACTCGCGCCTGCTCAACGAGCGCATCATCTTCCTCGGCACCGCGGTCAACGACCAGGTCGCGAACCTGATCGTCGCCCAGCTGCTGCATCTGGAGTCCGAGGATCCCGACAAGGACATCTCGCTGTACATCAACTCGCCCGGCGGCTCGATCTACGCGGGCCTGGCGATCTACGACACGATGAACTTCGTCAAGCCCGACATCCAGACGATGTGCATGGGCGTCGCGATGTCGATGGGCTCGCTGCTGCTGACCGCGGGCGCCAAGGGCAAGCGCTTCTCGCTGCCCAACAGCCGCGTCCTGATCCACCAGCCGTCAGCCGGCTTCGAGGGCCAGTCGACGGACATCGAGATCCACATGAACGAGATCATCAAGACGCGCAAGCGGATGGACGAGATCTACGCGCACCACACCGGGCAGACCGAGGAGCAGGTCCGCGCCGACATGGAGCGCGACCGCTTCTTCAAGCCCGAGGAGGCCGTCGAGTACGGGCTCATCGACCGGGTCCTCGACCAGCACTGAGCCCGCGCATCGCAAGGCGCGTCCCGAGCGGGGCGGCGTGGCGGCGTCGTCAGAGCGCGTACAGCGCGCCGTACTTCGCGCGCAGGTGCTCGAGCATCGGCTCGGGATCCAGCGGACCGCCGACGGCCTGCTCGATCAGCTCGGGCGGCGTCAGCAGGCGCCCGTGGCGGTGGACCTTCTCGCGCAGCCAGGCACGTAGCGATCCCAGCTCGCCACGGGTGAGCTCGGCGTCGAGGTCGGGCAGGTCGGCCTGCGCGACGCGCCACAGCTGCGCCGCCAGGACGTTGCCGATCGCATAGGTCGGGAAGTAGCCGATGATCCCCTCCGACCAGTGGATGTCCTGCAGCACGCCGCGCAGGTCGTCGGGCACCTCGATGCCGAGGAACTGCTTCATCTTCGCCGCCCAGGCGGCGGGCAGGTCGCCGGGATCCAGCGAGCCGTCGATCAGCGCCAGCTCGAGCTCGAAGCGCAGGATGACGTGCAGCGAGTACGTCACCTCGTCGGCCTCGACGCGGATCAGCGTCGGGCGCACGACGTTGATCGCGCGGATGAACGCGTCGAGCTCGATGTCGCGCAGGGTCAGCGGGAAGCGCTCGCGCATGCGCGGCAGCCAGTGCGTCCAGAACTCCGGGCTGCGGCCGACGAGGTTCTCCCACAGCCGGCTCTGCGACTCGTGCACGCCGAGCGAGACGCCGCTGCCGAGCGTCGTGCGGCCGAGCTGCGGGTCGACGCCGCGCTCGTACAGGCCATGCCCGATCTCGTGCATCAGCGCGAACAGGCCGGTCAGGCTCTCGTCGTCGAAGCGCGACGTGACGCGCACGTCGCCGATCGCCGGCGAGGAGGCGAACGGATGGACGGCGTCGTCCAGCCGCCAGCCGCTCGCGTCGAAGCCCATCGCGTGCGCGATCTCGAGGCCGATCTCGCGCTGGGCGGCGACCGGCAGATCGCCCTGCAGAGACTGGTGCACCGGCTGCATCGCGATCTGCGACAGCAGCGGGACGAGTCCCGCGCGCAGGCGCTCGAAGAGCGCTGAGACCTGCTCGGTGGTCGTGCCCGGCTCGAAGCGGTCGAGCAGCGGGTCGTAGGGGTGCGCCGCCTCGGGGAAGCAGGCCGCGTACTGGCGCGCGAGGTCGATGTTGCGTCGCAGCGCCGGCTCGAACACGGCGAAGTCGTTGGACTCGCGGGCCCGCAGCCAGGCGCCGTAGCCGTCCGAGCCGGCGCGCGACATCTCCGCCGTCAGCTCGCCCGGCACGCGCCGCGCGACCTCGTGATCGCGGCGCACCGCGCGCACGATCAGCGGCTCGGCCTCGGCGTCGCGCTGCAGCAGCGCGCCGAGCTGCGGATCGACGAGCCGGTCGTGATGCAGGCGACTGATCGTGGCGAGCGCCTCGCCGCGGGCGGCAGCCCCCTCGGCGGGCATCATCACCTGCTGGTCCCAGGCCATCAGCTGGCCGGCGTGGCCGAGGTCGGCGAGCTCCCCGAGGCGCTCGAGCAGCTCGAGGCCGAGGCTAGGCGACGGCATGCTCGATCGCCCCGAGCGACTCGATCTCGACGCGGACCACGTCACCCGAGCCCAGGAACCGGCGCGGGTCCATCGACATGCCGACGCCGCTCGGGGTGCCGGTGAGGATGATGTCGCCGGGCTCCAGCGTGCAGGTCTCCGAGATGAAGTCGACGAGCTGCTGCGGACCGAAGATGAGGTCGCTCGTCGACGAGTCCTGGCGCGACTCGCCGTTGACGCGCGTCGTGAGGCGCAGGTTCAGCGGGTCGGGCACCTCGTCGACGGTCGTGATCCACGGCCCCCACGGGCAGAAGCCGTCGGCGCCCTTGGCGCGCGTCCACTGCGGCTCGCGGCGCTGCAGGTCGCGCGCGCTGACGTCGTCGGCGACCGCGTAGCCGGCGATCCTGCCGCCCTCGCCGATGACGACGACGAGCTCGCCCTCGTAGTCCAGGCGCCTGACGACCGCCGGGCACGTGACGGTCCCGTTCGGCGGGGCGCTCGAGCTCGGCAGCTTCATGAAGACGATCGGGAACTCGGGCAGCTCCTGGCCCTGCTCGGCGGCGTGGGCGGCGTAGTTCAGCCCGATGCCGAAGATCGCGCGCGGCCGCGGCACCGGTGCGAGCAGCGTGACCTCCGAGATCGGCCAGGCCTCGCCGAGCGCGGGATCGAAGTCGCTCGTGCGCAGGCGCTCGAGCACGGTCTCGCGCTTGAGCACGAACGAGATCACCTCGTCGTCGCGGATCTGCCCGGCGCGCGGCTTCGTCGAGCCGGGCGGGAGGAAGGTCGCGAGGCGCATGCGACCTGGAGAGTAGGCGGTCGCGTCAACGGAAGCCTCCCGGGAGATCTGCGATCTCCCGGACCCGAATCGATTCGTCTGCGGCTTCTGTCAGGTTTGGATGTTTGACCGACTCGACGTTCACGGAAACACTCCTCGTGGCATTGGTGGCCGCGGTCGTCACTGCGGTGATCGGCGCTCTTGTCAGCGACGCGCTCAGCCGACGTCTCAATCGCCGCGAGCGGCAGGACCGGCGACCACAGAGCTGGACCCAGGTCAACGTTCACGTCGGGGACGTCAATCTCCACGTGGGGGACGTCAATCTCCACGTCGGAGATGAGCATGAGCGCCGGTCGCTGCCGCCGGTCGACGCCACCCCGCCCGCTCGGCAGGCGCCTCACCGCCCGAGCCCTCGGCGTGCACCGGCGGCAGCCGGCCCGCGCTCCGACAGCGAACTGCTGGCGCTCGTCGCGGTCTTCGTGTTCGGCGCAGCCAGCGTCCTCTTGAGCTTCCACGGACAGCTCGTCGTCGGGATCATCATCGGAACAGGTGTGCTCGCGGGAGCACTGCTCGGAACGTTCGGATACCTCCTTGCATCCCGAGCGCTCACCGGGTGGGAGTGGACCGCCTTCCTCGTGTCGAGCATGCTCGTCCTCGCCGGTGGCGCGATGAGTGCCGTCGCGCTGGATTCGCCGAGACTCGCGAACTACGAGCAGCTCCTGCTGGCACACGAACGTGGCGGCATCGCAGCGGTCATAGAGCGGTTCGGGTCTGACGGAGTCTTCTTCGTCGTCTACCAGTTGTTAGGAGTCGCGACGCTGGCCGTGGCGATGCTTGCCGTCCTGATGGCACTTCTGTTTCTCATCGCGCGAATCAACTTCGCAAGCAATGCCCGCGGACAATGGCTCTGGCGACGGCTTGCCGGGCTGAGCCTCGGGCATGGGCGTCCAGTCACCTTGCTCGTGGGCTCCGTCGTGTTCACCGCCTTCTCGTATGTTCTGGTGTCGGGCGTGTTCTTCAACTTCGTCAACGAATCGTTGATGTCGTAGGCCAGCGAGACGGGCACGGTAGCCTCGCTCCTGCGATGGATCCCGTCGTCTGCCTCGTCACGACACCGACCGACCAGGCGCGCCCGATCGCCGAGGCGCTCGTGCAGCGCGAGCTCGTCGCCTGCGTGAACATCGTGGCGGCGGTGACGTCGGTGTACCGCTGGAAGGGCGCCGTCGAGCACGACGAGGAGTCGCTGCTCGTCATCAAGACGACGCGCGCCGCCGTCGCGTCGCTGAACGAGGCGCTCGACGAGCTGCACCCCTACGAGACGTTCGAGCTCGTCGCGCTCGACGTCGCCGGCGGGTCGCCGGACTACCTGGCCTGGATCGGCCAATCGGTCGCGGAGCCCGGGCGCTGAGCGCCCGGGTATGCTTCGCGCCGCATGATCTCCGCGCTGGCCTCCAACGGCATCTGGTCGGACACCTTCGGCCTCCTCTTCACCTGGGTCATCCTGCTGCCGGCGGTCGCGACGGTCGCGATCATCGTCGCGATGGTCTCGGGCCGCGGCGAGAAGGAAGCCGATGCCGAGCTGCGCGGGCGCTGGGGCGCCAAGCGGCCGCCGTCGGATTCCTGAGACGCCTCCGAAGCAGCCCGCGAGCGCGTCACGCCGGCCGTAGCGCGGCGCCCGCCGCGCCCGTCGCACCGCCGGCGCCGAGCTCGGCGTAGACGGCCGCCGTCTGCTCGGCGACGTCGGCCCAGTCGAAGCGCAGCACGTGCGCCGACGCCTCGGCGACGAGCCGCTCGCGCAGCGCGTCGTCGGTCAGCACGCGCTGCATCATCGTCGCCAGCGCGCGCGGGTCGCGCGAGCGGAAGCGCAGCCCGACGTCGGCGTTCGGCACGACCTCGCGCAGTCCCCCGGTGTCGGCCACGATGCACGGGCAGCCACTGGCCATCGCCTCCAGCGCGACGAGCCCGAACGGCTCGTAGATGCTCGGCACCACGCACAGGTCGGCGATCCGGTACAGCGAATGCAGGACGTCGTCGCCGATCCAGCCCATGAACGTCCCGTGGCGCATCAGCCCGAGCCGGCGCGCCTGCCGCTTGAGCTCGGCCTCGTGCGTTCCCGAGCCGGCGACGAGGAAGCGCACCTTGCCCGCACGGCGGATCACCCGCGGCATCGCCTCCAGCGCCAGCTGGAAGCCCTTCTCGTAGACGAGCCGCCCGACGAGCAGCACGAGCCGCTCCTCCGGCGCCGCGAAGCGCGCGCGCAGCGCGCCGAGATCGGCGACCGGCTGCAGGTCGGCCGGGTCGATCCCGTTCGGGATCACCGTCACCCGCGCCTCGTCGATCTCGTAGACGTCTGCGACGTGGCCCCGCATGTAGTGCGAGCACGTGATGACGCGGTCGGCGCGGCGCGCCATCCACGTCTCGATGCCGTGGATGTAGGACTGCGGGTGCTTGTCGACCCAGCCCTGGTGGCGGCCGTACTCGGTCGCGTGGATCGTCGTCAGGTACGGGCAGCGCAGTCGCTCGGCAAGCCCCGCCGCGGCGCCCGCGACGAGCCAGTCGTGTCCGTGGACGACATCGAAGCGCAGCCGCTTGCCGAGCTGGCGGCCGGCCGCGTGCATGTGCGAGTTCATGCCCTCGACCCAGGCGACGAAGGCGTCGAGATCGCGCGGCATCTCCGCCTCCGCGACGCGATGGATGTGCACGCCGGCGCGCAGCTCCTCGTGGACGTGATCGCGCGTGCCGCGCGTCAGCACATGGACCTCGACGCCCTGTGCGACGAGCGCCTCGGCGAGCTTGCGCACATGGCGCGCGAGTCCGCCCGCGACGATCGGCGGGTACTCCCACGAGAGGATGAGGATGCGCGGGGTCACGAGCGCGGGCCGACCGGCACCGGCCCGCGGCGATCCTAGCGATCAGAGCCTCGCGCGCAGCCGATCGCCTCGATGGTGCCGGTCGTGCAACCAACCATCTAGTCTCGCGTTGCACCAGGGATGCTCCGTCGCCTCCTCCCACCCGCGCTGCTGCTCGTGGTCGCCTGCGCGGTCGCGCTGACGCTCGCCCTGCAGGGTGAGGATCCGGTGACCACCGGCGACGGCGCGAGCGCCGCCGACAGCGTGACCGCCGCGCTGTCGCAGACCGGAGCCGGCCCCGCGGGCAGCGCGATCGCCGTGCTCGATCGCTGGCGCTATCGCGCCGACCCCGACGATCGCGGCCGCGACCGCGGCTGGGCGCGGGGCAGATGGCGCGGAACGCCCGTCCGGGTCCCCCACTCGCCCAACGCCGGCGCCTACAACGGCACCGCCGGCCAGCGCGCCTACGACGGCTCTGTCGGCTGGTTCGCGACCGACATCGAGGCGCCGGCCGCCGGCCTCTACGCGGTGCGCTTCGAGTCCGCCCACCACCGCGCGCGGGTCTACGTCGACGGTCGCCCGGTGCGCGAGCACGTCGGCGCCTACGAGCCGTTCAGCGCCCGCGTCGCGCTCGAGCCCGGTCGCCACACGATCGCCGTGCGCGTCGACTGGCGCGGACCCCGGCGTCAGGCCGACAGCGGCTGGGCGCGGGCGTGGTTCAACTACGGCGGGCTGAACCGGCCGGTCACGATCGCGCGCCTGGGCCGCAGCGAGCTCGGCGCGCTGAGCGTGCGCACCCGGCTACAGGACGGCGGCGAGCGCGCGACGGTCCAGATCGGCGTGCGCGTGCGCAACCGCGGCGCCTCGCGCACGCTGCGCCCGCGCGGCTCGATCGCGCTCGACGGCCGCAACGTCCGCACGCTGGACTTCGGCCAGGCCGGAGTCAGCGGCGGCACGTCGCGCGCGCTGACGACGACGGTGACGATCGACGACCCGCAGCTCTGGTCGCCCGACAGCCCGCGGCTGTACGACCTGCGCGTCGACGTTCCCGGCGAGGCGACCCTGCGGCGCAAGATCGGACTGCGCGAGATCAGCTGGGACTCGATCGGCCTGCAGGTCAACGGCGAGCGGCTGACGCTGCGCGGCGCCTCGCTGCCGCCCGACGTCCGCGGCCGCGGGGACGCGATGACCGGCGCCGACGAGCAGCGCGTCGTCGCCGGGCTGCGCGCGATCGGCGCCAACGCGACGCGCACGCAGCTGCCGCTGTCGGAGAGCATGCTCGCGCGCCTGGACCATGCCGGGATCCTCGTCTGGCAGGAGGTCGGCCCGTGGGAGCCGGGCGGACGCTGGCGCGCCGAGTCGCCGCAGCAGATCGCGGCGGCGCGCGATCGCGCGCTGCGCGTCGCCGAGGCGGGGCAGGCGAACCCGTCGATCCTCACCTGGACGCTGACGAACGAGGTCGCCGGCAACGGCCAGCCCGGCCAGCAGGAGTACATCCGCCAGACCGCCCGCAGCCTGCGCGAGCTCGACCCGACTCGGCCGGTCGCCGCCGACCTGTGGGGTCGCGTGCTGCCCAACAGGGCGGGGGTCTTCGCCGACCTCGACGCGATCGGCATGACCGACTACATCGGCTGGTACGAGGGCCTGGACCGCGACGCGGCGGAGCAGGCGCAGATCACGCGCGAGCGGCTCGCACGCCTGCGCGGCTTCTTCCCCGACAAGCCGATCGTGATCACCGAGCTCGGCGCGGCCGGCACGGCCGTGATCGGCGGCGACGCGTTCGGCAGCCTGCGCTTCCAGGCCGACCTGCTCGGCCGGCGCCTGCGCGAGCTGCGCGGAGCGCCGAACCTGAGCGGGACGCTGATCTGGAACCTGCGCGACTACGCCCTGCGACCGGACTTCCGCGGCGGCTCGGTGCTCGAGCTGCGGCCCGACCTGACGCTCACGCCGGGCCTCAACGAGAAGGGGCTCTACGACTTCGCGGGCCGGCCCAAGCCCGCGCTCGCGGCCGTCCGCGACGCGCTGCGCGAGCCGTAGCCCGCCTACGACGCCTCGGAGGTCTCCGGCGCGACGTAGTTGACGTCGGCGTGCAGGGCGCCGCCCGTCGGCGAGAAGACCGTCGTGACGCCCTCGTCCCAGAGGATCTCGTAGCGCGGGTTCGGGTCGCCGCGCAGGACGCGGGTGATCACGCCGTGGCGTCCCGGCCGCAGCGGCTGGCGCGCGGTGCGCCGGCGGCGGCCGGACTTCTCTGCGTAGACGCGTTCTCCAACGTCGAAAGCCATCGTGTTCTCCTCCTGCATCAAGAGTGGGATGCGCGCTGAGCAGCAACCCCACCCGCGCGCGCGGGCTGCCGAGCAGATGGTAGACGGACGGGAGGGTGGCGTCCCGGGCACGCGAGCCCAGCCCGGCGAACGGCTGCCGGGTGGGCGAGGGCAGCCGGCCGCCGACCGCTGCGAACGGGGGTTCCGGCGGGACCCGAAATCGGGCAGCATGCACGCCATGCACTACTGGTCACAGTCGCGGACGAGCGCGGACACGATCAGCCGCTTCGGCGAGCTCGCCGACCGCGGCGAGGAGCCCGCCATCGCCGCGAAGGCCTGGACCGATGCCGGCTTCGACGACGCGGAGACGGCCAAGTGGCTGCAGGCGCGCTGCTTCGATCCGCAGTCCGCGCGCGAGCTCGCCGACCTGCGCGTCACTCCGGGTCAGGCGGCCAAGCGCACGCGCGACGGCAGGCGCGACTACATCGACACGATCGCCTTCAAGGTCGCAAGCGGCGACCTGTCGGCGCGCCAGGGAGCGGCACGAGCGTCGTCGAGCCGATGACCGACGCGCCCGCCGCACGCCCGGACGACTGGCCGGATCCGAACGACCGCACCTGCGACGACTGCGGTCACGTCTGGTTCGCCGGCGAGCGCCGCCACGAGTACGCGACGTTCGAGGCGGCGCGCCCGGAGGAGGCCGACGTCGTCTGCGTGCTGTGCCGCCGTCAGCGCGAGCGGCCGCGGGCCGACGACGAGCGCTGGTCGGGCTGGGAGCCGCAGTCCCCGTAGCCGCAGCGGCGGTCGCTCAGCCGTCCCAGGCGTCCCACGCGCGCAGCTCGGGCGCCGGGTCGATCGGGACGCCGCGCGAGCGGATCTCGAAGTGCAGGTGGCAGCCGACGGTGCGTGCGTTGCCGGTCGCGCCGACCGCGCCGATCCGCGCGCCGGTGCGGACGCGGTCGCCGACGCGCAGCGGCGAGCGCCGCTGCAGATGCGAGTACCAGTAGTCGCGGGTCGTGCGCTCGCCGCGGATGATCACGACGTGGCCGTACAGGACCGGGTCGTGGTCCGAGCGCACGACGCGCCCGCCGCGCGCGGCGACGAGCGTCGTGCCGCAGGCGGCGTTGACGTCGAAGCCCTGGTGCGTGCGCCCGCCGTTGCGCCCGACGCCGAACGCGCCGGCCGGGCCGCGGTCGACGTGGCGGCCGCGGACCGGGTAGATGTGACTGCGCAGGACGAACCTGCCGCCACGACGCACGCGGCCGTCGGCCGCGCGGATGCGGATCCGATAGGCGCCGCTGGGCGCGACCTTGTCGCCGCCGGTCAGCCCGTCCCACTCGACGCGCTGCGCGACGCCGGGCGCGGCCGCGGGGAGCACGAAGCGGCGCACCGGCCTGTTCGTCGCGTCGCGCACGACGTCGACCTGCAGCGCCAGCGGGGCCGGTGCGCGGAGGCCGAACGTGATCGCGACCGGGCGGCCCGCGAAGAAGGCGCGCTGCGGGCTGGCGCGCGCGTCGAGGACCGTGAGCTCGGGGAGCGCGGGCGCGGTGCTGGTGTCGGGCGCCGCCGCGTCGGGAGCGGACACCTGTGCGGGCGCCGTGCCCGGCGCGAGCGCGGACGCCGTGAACGCGGCAGCCCACGTCAACGCCGCCACAGCCGCGAGCACGATGATCGCCCGCCGGTTCCGGCTCCGGCTGCCGCTCAACGCACCGAGGCGCGCGGACGCGCCGCGGGCATCGTCCGATTCGGAGTCACCCGGCGTCCGCCGGGCCTTCGAGCTCCAGCACGTCGAAGGACCACAGCTCGCTCGACGTGCCGACCGGCCCGCCGCTGCGGTGCTGGGAATGGCCGGCCGCGAAGTCCGGGCCGTTCAGCCATCCCTGGAAGTCCTCCTCCGAGCGCCAGCGCGTCACGACGAGGCAGACCTCGCGGTCGTCGTTGGGGCGCAGCAGCTCGAAGGCCTCGAAGCCCTCGGCGCTCGAGACCTTGCCGGCACGCGCGGCGAAGCGCTGGGCGAACTCCTCGAAGCGCTCGCGCGGGACGGTGATCGCGTTGACCTTGACGACGCTCACGGGCCCGAGTATGACGGCTGCCGGTGCCCGCGGGCTCCGCGGACGGCGAGGGGGTGTGGCGGATCAGCCTCGGCGGCCG
>JAUYGN010000026.1 GCA_030690545.1 Solirubrobacteraceae bacterium | reverse complement strand
CCGCCGGAGGCCGGCGCGTCGTACTCCGAGCGCGTGATGACACACCCGTCACTGCAGTCCTACTGGCGACTCGGCGAGAGCTCCGGCACGACCGCGCGGGACCTCAAGGGCGGGCGCGACGGCACCTACGCCGGCGGCGTCACGCTCGGCGCCAGCGGCGCGCTGCCCGGCGATCCCGACACCGCCGCGACGTTCAACGGCACCAACGGCACGGTGACGCTGCCGACGCTGCCCCCCGGCGTGGACTTCACGGTCTCGGGCTGGCAGCGCATCGGCAGCGCGCCGACGAGCGCCAACAACACGCTGTACGGCGCCTTCGGGACGCTGCGCCTGATGCCGCGGCCGGCCGGCTTCTACGCCGGTGTCTACGTCGGCGGCACCGAGTACGTCGTGCAGGGCGTGACGACGTCCAACACGAACGCCTGGGTGCACTGGGCGCTCGTGCGCTCCGGCGCGACGATGACGATCTACCGCAACGGCATCCAGGTCGGCACGCGAGCGGGGCTGCCGGCGAGCACCACGGTCGCCCCCAGCGGGCAGATCGGCCGCCTTGCGACGATGTACCCGACGACCGGCCAGATCGACGACGTCGCCGTCTTCTCGAGCGCGCTGAGCCCCGCCGAGCTCGCCGCCGACGTCGCGGCGGCCCCCAACGCCCCGACCGGCGACCCTCCCGATCCCGAGCCCGGGCCGACCGATCCGATGCACGTCGACCGCGACTCGGTCGGCGGATCGTGCAGCGACGAGCGGACGGCGGCGCAGGCGACGTCCGTCACGACGCCCTGGTGCAGCCTCGAGCACGCGGTCCAGTCCGTCCCCTCCGGAGGCACGGTGCTCGTGCGCCGGGGCAGCTATCCGAACCTCGCCGTCGACGCCTTCTCGCGCGCGGAGACCGTGACGTTCCGCGCCTTCGGCGGCGAGCAGCCGGTGCTCGACGGAATGACGGTCACGAGCTCGGGCCGCCTCGCGTTCGAGGGCCTGCGGATCACCGACGTCACCGATCTGAGCGCCGTCAGCCACTTCACGCTGCGCGGCAACGACATCTCCCCGCACGACGTCCGGATCACCAGCGGCAGCAACCTGCTGTTCGAGGACAACGACGTCCACGACCTGACGATGGACCTCGCGCCCGGCGGGCGGTGCATCCCGCCGCGCTGCGGCTACGGCTTCCGCATCAACACGGCGTCGGACGTCACCTTCCGCGGCAACCGCTTCCACCGCATCCCGGCCGACGCGATCCAGTCCGGCACCGCCACCCGCTACGTCATCGAGGACAACACGTTCGACGAGATCAGCGCATTCGTCGATCCGGAGGAGCACTCCGACGCGATCCAGTTCTACGCCGGCTCGCAGGACCTCGTGCTGCGCCGCAACATCTTCCGCGACACGCGCGGGCCGCTGCTCTACGACACGATCAGCGGCGCGGCACAGCACAACATGACGATCGAGAACAACGTCTTCGTGCGCCAGCGCGACTGGGCCTTGAACATCGCCAACGCGCCCGCGTTGAAGCTGCGCAACAACACCGCCTGGCATGCCAACACCGGTGTCACGCTGCGTAGCGTGACGGGCGGGAGCCCGACCACCGGGGTCGTCGCCGTCAACAACGTCCTGCAGGCGTTCAGCGCCCAGCCGGCGATGTTCGCCGTCGAGGACTACAACCTGATCGTCAGCGGCTTGCGAACGGGTCCCAACGATCTCTCCGTGGCACCGCACTTCGTCGACCCGGACGCCGGCGACTACCGGCTTGCGGGCGGGAGCCCCGGCATCGACGCCGGCACGAGCGACCATGGCGCGCCCGCGACCGACACCGACGGCGCGCCGCGCACCGACACGCCGACGATCCCCAACACCGGCGGCGGCGCGAGCCCGTACTACGACATGGGCGCCTACGAGTTCACCGGCACCTACGCCCCACCGGCCGGCAGCTACGCCGACGCGATCCTCGCCACGCCGGGCCTGTTGTCCTACTGGCGCCTCGGTGAGACGTCCGGCACGACCGCGTCCGACGCCAAGGGCGGCCGTCATGGGACCTACCTCAACGGCGTCGCGCTCGGCGCCGAGGGCGCGCTCGTCGGCGACGCGAACACCGCCGCGAGCTTCGACGGCGTCAACGACTCGGTGACGGTGCCGGCACTGCCGTCGAGCGTCGACTTCACGGTCGAGGGCTGGCAGAACCTGACCGGCGCGACGAACAACACGACGCTGTACGGCAAGACCGGCAACATGCGGATCATGCCGCGCCCGTCCGGCGTCTACGTCGGCGTCTGGGCCGGCGGCGAGCGGATCATCCAAGCGGTCACGCCATCGAACGTCGGCGTCTGGGTGCATTGGGCGGTCGTGCGATCGGGCGCGTCGCTGCGCGTCTACCGCAACGGCATCGAGGTCGGGGCGCGTACGGATCTGCCGGCGACGACGGCCGTCGACCTGACCGGCGACATCGGCCGTGTCGGCACGCTGTACCCGGCCGCCGCGAGGATCGACGAGGTCGCCGTCTACGACCGCGCGCTGAGCGTCGCCGACGTACGCGACCACATCGCCCTCGCCGGTCGCTGAGCAGCCGGTCGTCAGCCGCGGGCGATCGCGGCGGCGACGGCGGCCGGAGCCTCGAGCAGGAGCGCGTGGCCGGCCCCCGCGACGACGCTGAGCTCGCCGTGCGGCAGCATCGCGGCGAGTCGCCTGCCGAGCGCAACGTACTTCGCGTCGTGCTCGCCGGCGAGCACGACGACCGGCATCGTCAGCGCGCCCAGGCGCTCCCACAGCGGCGCCATCACGCCGCTGCCGATCCCGCGCAGCGCCGCGGCGAGATGGACCGGGTCGTTGGCCAGCCGGTCGGCACGCGCCGCCGCGGCGACCGCGCGCGACTGCGTGGCGAACAGCGGCTGTGCCCCCCAACGGTCGGCGACCTCGCTCATCAGCCGCCCGTCGCGCTCCATCCAGGCCGCGAGCGCCTCGTCGGCGGCACGCCGGCGCGCGCGCTCGGCCTCGTCCTCGATGCCCGCGGTGGCCGATACGAGCACGAGTCGCGTGACCCGTCGCGGATGCGCGAGCGCGACGTGCAGCGCCAGGCGCCCGCCCTGGGAGTAGCCGGCGAGCGCGAAGCGCCCGCCGGTCAGCCGGGCGGCGTCGTGCACGCAGGCGGCGACGTCGATCGGGCGGCGCGTCGCCGCGCTGCCATGTCCACGGATGTCGGGAGCGAGCGCGCGATAGCGTTCGCCGTCGAGGTGGCGCACCACCTCATCCCAGCCGCGTCCGGTCTGCGTGAAGCCGTGCAGGAGGACAAGCGGCTCGGGCACTCCCCCATCATGCCCGCCCGCTCCGACACCCACCTGCTGCTGCGCGCGTTCGCCGACGAGCTCGCGCGCTGTGGCCTGCGCGAGGCCTGCACCTCGCCGGGCTCGCGCTGCGCGCCGCTCGTGCTGGCACTCGCGCGCGACGATCGCCTGCACTGCTTCTCCCACGTCGACGAGCGCTGCGCGGGCTTCTTCGCGCTCGGCGCCGCCAAGCACTGTGGCCGGCCGGTCGCCGTGACGTGCACGTCGGGGACCGCCGCGGCGAACCTCGCGCCGGCGGTCGTGGAGGCCTTCGAGGCGCGTGTCCCGTTGCTCGTGCTGACCGCCGACCGGCCACCGGAGCTGCGCGAGGTCGGCGCCGGCCAGGCGATCGACCAGATCGGGCTGTTCGGCAGCGCGGCGAAGTGGTTCTTCGAGGTCGGCACGCACGCCGCGACGCCGGCGCGCGCGCGCTGGATGCGGGCGCTCGCCTGCCGCGCCGTGTGGACGGCGCTGGAGGGGCGCCCCGGGCCCGTCCACCTGAACTTCGCGCTGCGCGAACCGCTGCTGGCGCCCGCCGAGCTGGGCGATGAGCCGCAGCCCGGTCGCAGCGGCGGACGCCCGTGGCTGCTACGTCTGACGCCCGGTGAGGATGCCCGCGCGGGCGGTCGCGCGCTGGCGCTCGTCGCGCGCGACGCGCACCGTCCGGTCGTCGTCGCGGGCCGCGACGAGCCGGGGCTGCGCGAGGTCGCCGCCGCCTGCGCGACGCTCGGCTGGCCGCTGCTGGCCGATCCGCTCAGCGACGCGCGGCGCGGCGGCGCGGCGATCGCCCACTACGACGCGCTGCTGCGCGTCGAGGACTTCGTGACGGCGCGGCGGCCGGACCTCGTCGTGCGCTGCGGCGATCTGCCGACCTCAAAGTCGCTGCGCGCGTGGCTCGACGGGCTCGGCGAGGACGTCACGCAGCTCGGCTTCGATCCGCACGGCGCGTGGCAGGATCCCGGCGCCTCATTGCAGGTCATGCTCGCGGCGAGCGCGGCCGCGACGCTGACGGCCGCCGCCGGGCAGACGCCGACGGCCGACCCCGACTGGCTGCGCGGTTGGCGCCTCGCCGACGCGACGGCGGCCGCTGCGATCGACGACGTGCTCGGCGACGGCGCGCTGTCCGAGCCGCTCGTCGCCCGTGCGCTCAGCGCCCAGCTGCCGCGCGACGCGACGCTGTTCGTCGCCTCCTCGATGCCGGTGCGTGACCTCGAGGCCTTCGCCGCCGTACGCGACGACGCGCCGCGCGTGCTCTGCAACCGTGGCGCCAACGGCATCGACGGGACCGTCTCCAGCGCGTTCGGCGCGGCGGCGGTCACGCACGGCCCGGTCGTCCTGCTGATCGGCGACGTCGCGCTCGCGCACGATCTCGGCGGGCTGCTCGCCGCCCGGCGGCTCGGGCTGGCGCTGACGATCGTCCTGGTCGACAACGACGGCGGCGGCATCTTCGAGTTCCTGCCGATCGCCGGCGCGCGCGACGTCTTCGAGGAGCACGTCGCGACCCCGCACGGGCTGGACTTCGCGCACGCGGCCGCCCTCTATGGCTGCGCGTACGCCGACGTCGCCGACGTCGCCGGGCTGGGCGACGCGATCGCACAGGCGATCACGGGTGTCGGGACGACGATCGTCCGCGTCGCGACCGAGCGCGCCGCCAACGTCGCGCTGCACCGCGCGCTTCAGGCGGCCGTCGTGGCAGCGCTCGCCCCCTAGCCCCCTGTCGTCTGTCGTCCTCCGCCCATGACAGCGATGCCTTCCGCCGCGAGGCTCGACGCGTGCACGGTACGACGACGGGCGAGCCCGAGGGCCCGCCCGGTGATCTGACCGTCCTGACCGGTCCGCGTTACGCCAGGCCGCGCCTCTTGGCCGCCTGCGCCGTCGCCCCGCTGGACAGCAGGCCGATCGTCAGCAGCGCGACGCCGCTGATCAGATGAAAGACGTTGGCGACCTCGCCCTCGCCGCGCATCCCGAGGATCGTCAGGTTGTCGCTCGCCGTCACGCCGATGACGAACGCCACGATGTAGAACAGGCCGACGCCCATGACCGCGCCCTCGGCGGCCGCCTCGTTCTTCTGCAACGACAGGATGATCAGGAACGCGCCGATCCCGAGGTGCGCGACGTTGTGGAACGGGTTGACGCTGATACCGAGCAGGGTGTCGCCGCTCTCGGCCGTCAGGCCGGTGAAGCCGGTCGCCGCGAAGCCGATGACTCCCAGTGCGACATAGAACGCCCCGAATGCAACCCCGGCCTTCGCCGCCAGGCTGTTGTTGCCCATGAGATACCTCCCCATCGATATATGTTGACCGACCGCCGGCACCACGCGGCACCGAACTGCTCCCCTGCCTCCGTATCGCAGACCGTACGGATATCCGCGCGAATGTCAACGCGCCAAGCCCGAACCCTAGCGCGGGCGGACAACGGAAGCGTTGACGCGCCACGCGTAGCCCGATCGGCCAGCACGTACGGGCCGCCGCACGTGACGGCCGCGTCGGCGCTCAACCCGTCAGGACCGGCAGCAGCGCGCCAAGCTTGATGTCCGTCTCGGCGAGCTCCGCGGCCGGGTCGGAATCGCGCACGACGCCGACCCCGGCGTAGCAGCGGGCGAGCGTGCCGCGCAGCAGCGCGCAGCGCAGCGCGACGCAGAACTCACCGTCCTCGTTGGTGTCCGTCCAGCCGACCGGCCCCGCGTACCAGCCGCGGTCCAGGCCCTCGAGCGCCGGGATCAGCGGTTCGGCGGTCTCGAACGGCTCGCCGCCGACGGCCGGCGTCGGGTGCAGCAGCCCGGCCAGCCGCACGGCGCCGACCGGGCGCGCGAGCTGCGCGCGAATCGGCGTCGCAAGGTGCTGGATGTTCGCCATCTTCACGATCACCGGCTCGTCGGCCGCGGCGACCCAGACGCTGTGCGGGCGCAGCGCCCGCTCGATCCGGCGCGCGACGATCGCCTGCTCGGCGCGGTCCTTGCCGGAGCCCAGCAGCTGCTCGCCGAGGTGATCGTCGACCGACGGATCGGCGCTGCGCCGGGTCGAGCCCGCCAGTGCGAGCGTGCTGGCGCGCATCCCGTCGCGGCGAATCAGCAGCTCCGGGCTGGCGGCGACGAAGGCCGCGTCGCCGCGGCCGGCGCAGAAGCAGAAGCACGACGGGAAGCTGTCGCGCAGGATGCCGTAGACCGCGGCTGCGTCATGCGCTGCCGGGGCGTGCACGTGAACCTCGCGGGCGAGCACGATCTTCTCCAGCGCGCCGGCCCGGATGCGCTCGACGGCGCGTCCGACGGCGGCCTCGTAGTGCTCCGCGGGCGCGCTGGCGGCGACCCGGTAGCGGCCGACGGGGTCGGGATCGAGCAGCGGCAGGGGCTGGCTGACGAGCGAGCCGACGCGCTCGTCGATCCGCGCGAGCAGGTCCTCGACGGTGTCGTCGGCCTGCGCGAGAACCGCCACGGTCAGCGCCACGTCCTCGCCCGTGCGCGCGAGCGCCAGCTCCGGTACCTGCAGCGACGCCGGCGCGTAGCCCGACCAGTGCGGGCTGTCGCCGCCCTCGGCAGCGAACGCAAAGCCACCGGTCGCGATCAGGCCCGCGCCGCGCGCGTCGGCGCCGTCGCACAGCGCCGCCGCAGCGAGCGCGCGCCAGCGCGCCGCGACCTCCTCGAAGCGTTCGGGTCCGCTGGCCCGCAGCTCTACGACGCAGCCGAGCGCCGCCACCGCCGCGCGATCGCGGTCGGGCTGCTCGGTGCAGAACCATGGGTCGCCCGGCCGCCGCGACGCGAACACGACCGCGGCAGGATCGACCTCGCGCGCGGCCGCCACGGTCAGCGCGGCCAGCACTCCGCCGCCCGATCCGCCCGCGCGGCGCGCGCGCTTGACGGCCTGCTCGACGCGCTTGCGCAGGCGCTTGCGATCGCCTGCCGCCAGCGCGAACGGGCGATCGCCGGCGAGCGCTGCGGACCGCAGCGCCCCGGCTCCGGCGGGCCCACCGGCACCCCGCGAGGCACCGCGCGCCACGAGCTAGCGGTCGTCCCCGCGCGTACGGACGGCGGCCGGCACTACGTCTCCCCGCGGCCCCGGCTGATCGCGATCTCGCCCGTCCGCATCATCTCGATCAGCCCGAACGGCCGCACCATGCGCTCGAAGGCGGCGATCTTGTCGGTCGTGCCGGTGATCTCGATGATCACCGAACGGCGCGTCACGTCGACGACCTTGCCTCGGAAGATGTCGGCGATCTGCATCACCTCGGCGCGCTGCGCCCCCTCGACGGCGACCTTGAACAGCGCCAGCTCGCGCGCGACCGTGCCGTCCGGGTCCAGATCGCGGATCTTCAGCACGTTGATGAGCTTGTGCAGCTGCTTGGTGACCTGGTCGACGGAGTGCATCGCGCCGTCGAACGTCAGCGTGATGCGCGAGTACTGCTCGTCCTCCGTCGGGCCGACGGTCAGCGTGTCGATGTTGTAGCCGCGCCGCGCGAACAGCCCGGCGACCCGCGTCAGGACGCCGAACTTGTTCTCGACGAGGATCGACAGGACGTGCTTGCGGCCGCTGTGCAGGTTGCCGGCCGCCTCGAGCTCGTCGAGGCTGAGCAGCTCCTTGGTTCCCGGCTCGCCCATGATCGCCACCTCCTAGCCCACCATCTCGCGCGCGGCCTGGCCGGGCGCGATCATCGGATACGTGTTCTCCTCGCGCGTGACGCGCACGTCGCAGACGACGGGGCCGTCGATCGCGAGCGCCGCCTTCATGTCGTCGACGAGCGTCGTCTTGTCGGTGAAGCGCATCCCCGTCGCGCCGTAGGCCTCGGCGAGCTTGACGAAGTCCGGGAACGAGCCCATGTCGACGTGCGAGTAGCGCTTGTCCCAGAACAGCTCCTGCCACTGGCGGACCATGCCGAGGTAGCCGTTGTTCATGATGAACACCTTCACCGGGATCTTGTCCTCGGCGCAGGTCGCGAGCTCCTGGATGTTCATCTGGATCGAGCCGTCGCCGGCGATGCAGACGACCGTCTGGTCGGGACAGCCGACGGCCGCGCCGAGCGCCGCCGGCAGGCCGAAGCCCATCGTCCCCAGCCCGCCGGAGTTGATCCAGCGGCGCGGCTCGGGGAAGTGGTAGTACTGCGCCGCCCACATCTGGTGCTGGCCGACGTCGGAGGTGACGATCGCGTCGCCGCCGGTCGCCTCGTAGAGCGCCTGCACCATGTACTGCGGCTTGATCTCGGCGTCCGTCGACTCCGTGTAGGCGAGCGGGTGCTTCTCCTGCCAGGCGCCGATCATCTGCCACCACTCGTCGGTCCGCGTCGTGTCGACCCCCTCCAGCGCGCGGTACTCCTTGACGAGCTTCGTCAGGACGTTGCGGCAGTCGCCGACGATCGGGATGTGCGCCGGCACGGTCTTGGAGATCTCCGCCGGGTCGATGTCGATGTGGATGAACTTCGCGTGCGGCGCGAACTCCGACAGCTTGCCGGTGATGCGATCGTCGAAGCGCGCGCCGACGCAGCAGATCAGGTCCGCCTCGTCCATCGCGTAGTTCGCCGTCCGCGTGCCGTGCATGCCGAGCATGCCGAGCCACTGGGGATGCGGCGCCGGGAACGCGCCCAGGCCCATCAGCGTGCAGGTGACCGGAAAGCGATCGGAGGTCGCGAACTCGACGAGCTCCTTCGACGCGCCCGAGTTGACGACGCCGCCGCCGGCGTAGATCACCGGCCGGCGAGCCGAGGCCATCGCCTTGGCCGCCTGGCGGATCTGCTTCGTGTTGCCGTCGGTCGTCGGCTGGTAGCCGGGCAGATGGAGGTCGGTGACCGGCTCGTAGGCGATGTCGGCGCGGCTCAGGTCGACCGGGATGTCGACGACGACCGGCCCCGGCCTCCCGCTGCGCGCGAGGTGAAAGGCCTCGTGGATCGCGCGCGGGATCTCCAGCGGCGAGCGGATCTGGAAGGAGTGCTTGACGACCGGCATCGTGATGCCGAGCGTGTCGGTCTCCTGGAAGCCGTCGGTGCCGATCAGGTCGGTGCGCACCTGGCCGGTGATGAAGACCGTCGGCACCGAGTCCATCATCGCGTCGACGATCGGCGTCACGACGTTCGTCGCGCCGGGGCCGGAGGTCGCGAACGCGACGCCGACCTTGCCGGTCGCCTTCGCGTAGCCCTCGGCGGCATGGCCGCCGCCGGCCTCGTGGCGGACGAGCACGTGCCGGATGCCGGCGTCGACGAACGCGTCGTAGGTGGGAAGGTTGGCTCCGCCGGGGAGGCCGAATACGACCTCGACACCCTCCGCCTTCAGGCACTCCATGATGGCATCGACCGCACGCATCTCACGACCTCCTCTCCGCAGCTGAACGTGCCGGCCGCGCGGCCGGCTTTCTGCGCAGGTTAGCGGGCCGCCGAAGCGGCGCTTTCGGCGACGAGCGGCTCATCGGGGAACTCCAGCTCGCAGCCGCAGCGCACGCACAGCGCGTCATGCAGCTTGCAGACGCGACCGCAGGTCGGGCACAGGCGGTGCGGCTCGTCGCGCTCGGAGCGATAGACGATCGCCGTCAGCAACCCGATCACCGGCACGACCGTGGCGACGATGAACCAGATGAAGAACGAGCTGCCCTTGATCTTGCCGACGATCCCGCCGGCGAGGCCGAAGCTCAGCGCAAGGACGACGTAGGCGCCACCGGCCATGACGGGCGGTCTGGCGCTATAGGACGCGGATCGCCCAGATCACGGCGAAGACTGCGAGTACGACGACGATCACCGTGGCGAGCGTCGTGACGAGTCCGATGACGAACTTGAACAGGACCCAGGCCGCGACGAGCAGGACGAGCAGCGCGAGCGCACGCGTGCCGAGCGAGACACCGTTGGTGGGAGAGGAAGTGGACATGCTCCAAGCGTACCTACCCCGCGAGCGGACGTGCGCAGGCGGGAGCGCCGGCCTGCGCCTGGTCGCGCGCGTCGCGGTGCGCTTTTCAACCGCTGAGGAGTTGAAAAGCGCACCGCCGCAGCAGGCGGCGTCGGGCGCGTGCGAGCTTCGGAGCCTGAACTGCCGAGATCGCGCGGCGGGCGTCGCGGGATGACCTACAGGCCGAGCTTGGAGCGCACGAGCCGCGTGACCTCGGCACCGTCGGCGCGGCCCTTCGTCTCGCGCATGACGTGGCCGATGATCGCGCCGATCGCCTTCATGTTGCCGGCACGGATCTTCTCGGCGGCGTCGGCGTTGGCGGCGAGCGCGGCGTCGACGATCGGCTCCAGCGCATCGTCGCCGCCGGCGATCGCGCCGAGGTCCTCGGCCTCGACGATCTGCGCCGGGTCGCCGCCCTCGGCGACGAGCCGGTCGAGCACGAGCTTCGCGTTGCCGACCGTGACCGCCTTGGCGGCGACGAGCGCGACGAGGCCGGCGAGCGCGTCGGGGCGAACCTTCGACGCGTTCGGGTCGTCCTCTCCGACGCGCGCGACGAGCTCGTTGCAGACCCAGTTGGCCAGCGACTGGACGCCCACCCGCGAGTTGCCGGACGCCAGGGCCGCCTCGAAGTAGTCGCCGAGCTCCGTGCGCCAGGCGAGCTGGCGCGCGTCGGCGGCGCTGATGCCAAGCGCCTGCAGGCGCTCCTCGCGCGCTGCGGGCAGCTCGGGCATCGCATCGCGCGCGGCCGCCAGCATCTCCACGGAGGTCGCGACCGGGACGAGGTCGGGCTCGGGGAAGTAGCGGTAGTCGTGCGCCTCCTCCTTGGAGCGCAGCGACGTGATCGCCTCGGTGCGCGGATCGAAGTGCAGCGTCTCCTGGACGACCTGCCCGCCGTCGCGCAGCAGCGCCTCCTGGCGGGCGACCTCGGCGTTGATGCCGCGCTCGATGAAGCGAAACGAGTTCATGTTCTTCAGCTCGGTCTTCGTGCCCAGCTCGGTCGAGCCGACCGGCCGGATCGAGATGTTCGCGTCGCAGCGCAGCGAGCCCTCCTCCATGTTCACGTCGCTGACGCCGAGCCGGCGCAGCGTCGTGCGCAGCAGCGTCAGCCACTCGCGCGCCTGCGCGGCGGAGCGGACGTCGGGCTCAGTGACGATCTCCGCCAGCGGCGTGCCGCCGCGGTTGAAGTCCACGACCGAGGCGTCCGAGCCGTGGATCCGCCCGCTGGCGCCGGCATGGACGAGCTTGGCCGCGTCCTCCTCGAGGTGCACGCGATGGATGCGCACGTCGCCGAGATGCCCGCCGCGGCACAGCGGCTCGTCGTACTGGCTGATCTGGTAGCCCTTGGGCAGGTCGGGATAGAAATAATTCTTCCGGGCAAAGCTGCATTCTCCGTTTATCCGGCAGTTGGCGGCCAGGGCCATCTTCATGGCGTATTCGACGACTTTCTTGTTTAAGACGGGCAGGACGCCCGGCATGCCGAGACAAACAGGGCAGGTATGATGGTTAGGGACGCCGCCGAATTTGGCGGAACAACCGCAGAATATCTTTGCTTGCGTCAGGAGCTGGGCATGCACTTCCAGCCCGATTACCGGTTCATAATCCATTACAGCTGAGGTCTCCTTTTTTCTAAGCCGGCGTTTTGCTCATAGGCGGCGGCGATCTGGAGCAGTTTCCCTTCTGCAAAGTGGCCGGCGAGAAACTGTACCCCGATGGGGAGACCGCCGGAGGTGAAACCGCAGGGTACGGACAGGCCGGGAATGCCGGCCAGATTAGCTGAAATAGTGAAAATATCCGACAAGTACATTTGCATCGGGTCGTCGGTCTTTTCTCCCAGCCGGAAGGCGGGCGTCGGTGAAGTGGGGGTCATGATGACATCGCACTGCCGGAACGCCTCGTCAAAGTCCCGCTTGATGAGTGCCCGCACCTGGGAGGCTTTCTTATAATAGGCGTCATAATATCCTGAGGAAAGGACGTAGGTGCCCAGCATGATCCGGCGTTTGACTTCCGC
>JAUYGN010000023.1 GCA_030690545.1 Solirubrobacteraceae bacterium | reverse complement strand
CTGCGCCAGCGCGCGCAGCTCGCGCGCCTGCGCAAGCTCACCGGCCAGGCCGCTGCGCGCCTGCCGCTGCATCCGGGCGGGCCGCAGCTCGAGCAGCTCGCCGACGAGCTCGCGGGGCAGCTGTGACATCGCTCGCCGACGCACTGCACGGCAAGCGGGTCTGCATCGTCGCGGGCTCGGGCGGCGTCGGCAAGACGACGGCGTCCGCCGCGCTCGCGCTCGGCCTCGCCGCGGCCGGCAAGCGCGTCGCCGTCGTGACGATCGATCCCGCCCGGCGGCTCGCCGACTCGCTCGGCCTCGAGGAGCTCGGCAACGAGCCGCGGATGGTCGACCCCGCCCTGCTCACGAGCCACGGGATCGAGCTGCGCGGCGAGCTGTGGGCGATGATGCTCGATCCGAAGGCGACGTTCGACGGACTGATCTGCAAGCTCGCACCGGACGCGCGCACGCGCGACGACGTGCTCGGCAACCGCGTCTACGCGCAGCTGTCGAGCGCGATCGCCGGCTCGCAGGAGTTCAGCGCCGTCGCGAAGCTCTACGAGCTGCACCGCGACGGCGGCTACGACGCGATCGTGCTCGACACGCCGCCGTCGCGCAACGCGCTGGACTTCCTCGACGCGCCCGACCGCCTGACGGACTTCTTCGAGGGACGCGCCCTGAAGCTCTTCCTCGTGCCGACGGGCATCGCCGGGCGGCTGCTCGGCGCCGGCTCGAGCGTCGTGTTCGGGATCCTGAGGAAGCTCACCGGCGTGAACCTGCTCGACGACGTCTCGGCGCTGCTGCGCTCGATGGGATCGCTGATCGAGGGCTTTCGCGAGCGCGCATCGGCGGTCAAGGCGCTGCTCGCCGATCCCGCGACGACGTTCCTCATCGTCGCCTCACCGGAGCGCGAGCCGGTCGCCGAGGCGATCTTCTTCCGTCAGAAGCTGCGCGAGGCGCGGATGCCGTTCGGCGGTGTGATCGTCAACCGCGCGGCCGTGCTCGGGGAGAGCGAGACGACGCCTCCCGCCGAGATCCGCGCGCAGCTGCGCGACGAGCTCGGCGCCGCGCTGGCGGCGAAGGTCGCGCAGGCCGCTGCCGACCTCCAAGCGCTGGCTGCGCGCCACGCGGCCGCGATCGAGCGCCTGGCGGTGCAACTCGGCGAGCGCGACCCGATCGTCGTGCCGCGCCTGGACGGAGAGGTGCAGGACATCGACGGCCTGCTCCTGCTCTACCGGCACCTCGCGGGCGTGGAGCCGGCCGAGCGGTGAGAACGCGACGCTGCCCGGCGCATGACGCACCGGGCTCGTCGCGGGGGGGTCAGGAGCTCGGCCGCTCCGCGCCCGGCGCCGGATGGACCGGCGTGCCGCCGCTCTTCGGGTCGCGCATGTGGTCGGTGTTCGTCGGCAGCGGGCTGGCTCCGACGCCTTCCGTGACCGACGCGCCCGGCGCGGCGTCGCCGTGGCGGGGCGTGTCGGTGTCCATCCGCTTGATGTCCGCATCGCTTGCCCGCGGCGTGTCGTTGTCCTTGTGCAGTTCCTCGATCGTGGGGCTCGACATGCGTGAACCTCCTGGTCGTTTCGGGGGTTCTCTCGCCGTACCCGATCGACGACTCGAGGAACGTCCGGCGGCGGACGAGGGCTGTCAGGCGGCGGCGCTGGACTCCGCCAGCAGCCGGTCGGCGACGGCGCGCAGGTCGGAGTCCAGATGCCCGCAGAGCACGTCGCGCAGCAGCGCCCGCAGGTGGCCCGTGACCTCGGCCAGCAGCTTCTCGACGCCGCCGTCGACGGGCGCCAGCCCGGCGATGATCGAACGCTCCAGCGAGACGGCATGGGCGACGCGCTCGGTCATCTGCGGGCGCAGCTCGGGCGCGGCGCAGAGTGCCGCGACGCGGCCCGCGAGGCGGCCGCTCTGCGGACCCTCGGGCTCGAGCAGCGCGCGCAGCGCGAGCAGATGGTCGGTCAGCGCCTCGCGAGCGCTCGGGCGCTCGCAGCCGAGCTCGAAGCGGCGCAGCGCCCACGCCAGCTCGCCGGCGCGCGGGGTGCGCCGCGCGACGAGGCTGCAGAACGCGCGCAGCTCGTCCTCGGCCAGCTCGGGGATCGTCAGGACGCCGCTCGGCCGCCCGCCGGTGCCGAGCGCGCCGATCGACCACGGCCCCGCTGCCGTGCGCTCCCAGGCGACCGGGCCGAGCGCGACGCGCAGCGGGTCGTAGAGGCGCAGCGCGGTCAGCAGGCGGCGGAAGCGAACGCTCGCCTCGCGCAGCGGAGCCGGCGCGCCGGGGTCGTTGGTCAGCGTCAGGCAGGCGAGCACCGACGGCTCGTCCGCGGCCCCCGGCCAGACGGCCTCGGCCGGCGCGTCGGCGACCTCGTCGCCGCGGATCAGCGACAGCCCCTGGCCGAGCGGCACCTCGGCCGAGACGATCCGCAGGCCGAGCAGCGGAGCGACGACGACCGCCTCGGCGCGGCCGTCCAGCAGGGCGTCCTCGAGCTCCTGGTAGGCGCGATCGAAGCGCTCGGGCGTGATCACGAACTCCGTCGCCTCGCAGAAGACGCGGCTGACGAAGACGCGCAGCGCCACGTCGGCGCGCTCGCGCGCCTGCACCGGCACGCGTGGCTCGGACTGGGCGCGCAGGTAGTCGCCGACGCCGTCCAGCGCCGCCAGCGCGCGCACCGCGGCGGGATAGGACGGCAGCGACTCCAGCACGCCCTTGCGATCGCGGATGAACGCCTCCGTCATCGGGCGATAGCAGTACAGCGGCGTGTCGCGCCGCGCCCCGCGCGACTCGATGATCTCGAACGGCACCTCGGCGCCGTCGGCGGTCGCCTCGGCGAGCTGCCAGGCGGCCTCGTCGGCGAAGGCGCTCAAGGCGGCGTGCAGCGGGCGGTGGCGCATGGTGCCAAGCGTTCGTCCCGCCGCGTCGGCCTCCTGCTCGCTGCACGGGCGCTGTCATGGCGCCCGTGGTCGGTCAGTCGGACTCCGGCGGCTCTTCGATCAGCCGCCCGCGCAGGATGATCTCGTGTCCCGTGACGACCAACCCCAGCCGCCGGCCGATGCCGGCGATCGCGCGCTCGAGCTCGGCGTCGTCGAACGGCACGACGTCGCCGGTCTCGTCGAGCACGATGTGGTGGTGATGGTCGCCGGACGGGTCGACCGGCTCGTAGCGCGCCGTGCCCTCCGCGTCGAAGCGGCGCACGAGTCCGAGCTCGTGCAGCGTCTCCAGCGCGCGGTAGACGGTCGCGGTCGAGCCGGCGCTGCCGTCGGCTCGCAGCTGGTCGGCGATCTCCTGCGCCGTCAGCAGGCACGTCTGGCGACTGAGCAGCTCGACGACGGCCGTCCGGCCGGCACTCGCACGGAGGCCAGCACGCCGAAGAACGTCGTTGGAATGCTGGATCCAGCGCTTGCTGGCGGGGTCGTTCATCGCGCGCATCCTGCCATGCAGCGTGGTTCGGCGGGTCGGTGGGTACCCTCGATCCCAACATGCAAGCCCCCGTCGTCAAATTCGCGCGGGAGGCTCGGCACACGAAGGACGACGGGCGACTGGCATCGCTGGACGGTATCCGCGGCCTCGGGGCACTGGCCGTGTTCGCATTTCACGGATGGCTGTACACGATGCCCGCACCGAGTTCGACGAACCGCTCATCGATCGGCGACTACGCCGTCCACGAGCTGCGGCTCGCCCTCGTCTCGTTCTTCGTGCTGTCGGGCTTCCTGCTCGCCCGCCCGTGGTTCGCCGCCGCGCTCGAGCACGGCCGCCCACCCAACCTGCGCCGCTACGCACGCGCCCGCGCGGCACGCGTCCTGCCGGCCTACTACGTGGCGCTCGCCGGGTCGATCGCCCTGCTGTGGGGCCTGCAGGGCACGCCCGGCCTGCGGTTGCCGCCGTCCGGCGAGCTGCCGCTGTTTCTCGTCTTCGGCCAGAACTTCTCCGCGACGAGCGTCCTGAAGCTCAACCCGCCGATGTGGTCGCTGGCGGTCGAGGCGATGTTCTACGCGCTGCTGCCGCTGATCGGCTGGCTCGCGCTGCGGCTGCCGCAGCGGCGACGGACGCAGGCGCTCGTCCCGCTCGCGCTGCTCGCGCTCGGCCTGCTCTACAACTGGACGATCGCCGGCCGCGGTCTCGGCCTGACGTTCTCCAAGACGCTCGCGGCGATGCTGCCCTACTTCGCCCTCGGCATGCTGACCGCGCTGCTGATGCACGGCCGCACGATCGACATGCGCACGAAGCGCAACCTGATGGCGCTGGGCGTCGCGCTCGTCGCGCTCGACGCGCTCATGAAGGCCGCCGCGCCCGCGCTCGGGCTCAACGCGACGATCCTCTTCTCGACGATCCGCGACCTGCCGTCCGGGGTCGGCTTCGCGCTGATCATCGCGGCCCTCGTCGTCGCTCCGCGCAGTCGGTTCCTCGGCGGGCGAGCGCTCGCCGCGATGGGCGTCATCTCGTATGGCTTCTACCTGTGGCACGTGCCCGTGCTGCTGGTGATGCGCGGCAACGGGTGGCTGCCACTCGACCCGGTGCTCGGCAGCCTGGCCGCGTTCGGGCCCTCGCTGGCGCTCGCCGTGCTGAGCTGGTTCGCGATCGAGCGCCCTGCACTGCGCTGGGCGGCGCGGCGCAACCGGCAGGAACGCCGTGCGGCGCGCGCGGCCGACGAGGCGCGGCTAGGCCGCAGCGGCACCCGCGGGCGCGAGGTCTCCGGCCGAGACGTCGGCACAGTGCGCACCTAGCCAGCGCGTCCCGTACGTGCGCATGCCGTCGATGATCGGCAGCAATGCGCGCCCCTTCTCGGTCAGCTGATACTCGACGCGCGGCGGCACCTCGGGGAACGTGTCGCGCTCGACGATCCCCTCCTCCTCCAGCGCGCGCAGGCGCAGCGACAGGGTGCGGGGGCTGATGCCCTGCAGCGAGCGCTCGAGCTCGCAGAAGCGCGAGCGCCCCTCGGAGAGGTCGCGGACGAGCAGAAGCGTCCACTTCGCACACACGATCTCAGCGGTCTTGCAGACCGGACATGTCTCGTCCATGCTCGATACTTTACCGACTGAAGCGGGTGCCTGGACGGCGCGTGGCCGCTCCCCGGCTCACGCAGCTCGCGCGGCCTGCTCCGCCTCCGCCTGGACCTGCGTCTGCGCGACGTCGTCCATCGTCGTGCCGCGCCGCCCGTCAGCGGCCAGCAGCAGCTTGAAGTCGTGTGGGCTCGTCGCCGCCAGGAGCGCCTGGTCGACGTCGACGCGGCCGGCCTTGACATGGTCGAAGAGGGCCTGGTCGAAGGTCTGCATGCCGTAGTAGGCGCCCTCGCTGACGACCTCCGTCAGGCGTCCGGTCTGCTGCGGATCCATGATCATGTCGCGCACGCGGCCGGTCATCCGCAGGATCTCGCAGGTCGCCACGCGACCACCGTCGGTCGAGCGCACGAGCCGCTGGGAGATGACGCCCTTGAGGGTGCCCGCGAGCATCGCCCGCACCTGCTGGTGCATGTGCGGCGGGAAGAAGTCGATGATCCGGTTGACGGTCTCCGCGGCGTCGACGGTGTGGACGGTCGACAGCACGAGGTGGCCGGTCTCCGCCGCGCTGAGCGCCGTGTGGACGGTCTCCTCGTCGCGCATCTCGCCGATCAGGATGACGTCGGGATCCTGGCGCAGGACGCGGCGCAGCGCGCGCTTGAACGACAGCGTGTCCTGACCGACCTCGCGCTGGTTGATGATCGAGCGCTTGTCGACGTGCAGGAACTCGATCGGATCCTCGATCGTGACGATGTGCTTGGACATCAGCGTGTTGATGTGGTCGAGCATCGCGGCGAGCGTCGTCGACTTGCCCGAGCCCGTCGTGCCGGTCAGCAGGATGATCCCGCGCTCCTCCTCGGCGAGCTCGGAGATGACGGGCGGCAGCTTGAGGTCTGAGACCGTGCGGATCGAGTGCGGGATCGCGCGGCAGACGAGGCTCAGCGAGCCGCGCTGGCGAAACGCGTTGACGCGAAAGCGCGCGATGCCCGTGATCGAGTACGAGAAGTCGACCTCGTGCTCGTTGTTGAGCTCGTCGAGCTTGGCCGGGTCGAGCAGCATCGTGCGCACTGCCGTCTCGGTGTCCTCGGGGGTCAGCGGGGCCGCCCCCTCGATCGGGAGCAGCTCGCCGTCGACTCGCGTCAGCGGCGGTGCCTGGATCTTGAGATGGAGGTCTGAGCCTCCGAGCTGCACCAACGTGCAGAGAGCGTTGTCGACGTCGAACACGTCGCCCGCATCGGTCGTGCGAGCGCCGCACGTGAGCGCGGCGGCCGGCGATCGAACGAATGGCCAGGGCTCGCAGCGCGACGTGCGTGGCACCTCTCGGGCGCTATCCGCCCAATCGGCGCCATCGATCCTCCTAGGAAGGGGCGATCGCGTGGCCGCCGCGCGCGAGCGACGCGATCGCCGCGCGCTGCTCGTCGGCCAGCGCGAGGTCGAAGACGTCGAGGTTCGCCGCGCGGTGCTCGTGCGAGGCGGCCTTCGGGACGGTGGCGACCTGCGGCTGGTCGAGCAGCCAGCGAAGCACGATCTGCGCAGGTGTCCGCCCGTGCGACGCGGCGATCTCGCCGATCACCGGGTCGTGCAGCACCGCGCCCTGAGCGAGCGGCGAGTAGGCGGTGACCATGAGGTCGCGCTCGAGCGCGAGCGCGAGCGCCTGCGGCTGACCGAGGTACGGGTGGTACTCGACCTGGTTGCAGATGACGGGCGCATGCTCGAGCGCCTCGCGCAGCAGCGTCGTCGGGAAGTTCGACACGCCGACGTGGCGAACGCGGCCGGGTGAGTCGTCGAGGCAGGCGCGAGCAGAGCTCGACGGAACCCCGCGGACCGACGACCGAGGCCGGCCCGAGACGACGACGGGGCCCGTCACGGGCCCCGTCGAAGCGTGCTCGGGCGCGGTCGCCGTGCGTCAGGCGACGTCGCGGAGCTTCTGCGCCTCCGCGAGTGATTGCAGCTTCTTCAACGACTGGTTCTCGATCTGGCGGATCCGCTCGCGCGTGACGTTGAACGTGCGGCCGACCTCGTCGAGCGTGCGCGGGTGCTCGCCGCCGAGGCCGTAGCGCAGCTCGAGCACGCGGCGCTCGCGATAGGAGAGGTTCTCCAGCGCCTCGCGCAGCGCCTCCTTCGTGAGGATCTCCGCGGCGCGCTCGTACGGCGACTCGGCGCGCTCATCGGCGATGAACTGCCCGAACTCCGACTCCTCCTCGTCGCCGACCGGCTTCTCCAGCGAGACCGGCGCCTGCGCCGAGCGCTTGATCGAATCGACCTC
>JAUYGN010000022.1 GCA_030690545.1 Solirubrobacteraceae bacterium | reverse complement strand
GGACGCACTGCGCGAGCGCGTCGAGCGAAGCGGCGCGCGGTTCGACGGGCGCCTGCGCGTCGTGACGGTCGAGCGAGACAGCGGCCGGCGCGTCGTCTTCGGCGCGCCCGGCGCGCCGGTCGCCGCCGTCGCCGAAGCCGTGCAGGCATCCTGCTCGGTGCCATGGATCTTCGCTCCCGTGACGATCGACGGACGCGAGTACGTCGACGGCGGCGTCTGGAGCAACACGAACCTCGACATCGCGCCCGCCGGCCGCGCGACCCAGGTCCTGTGCCTGAACCCGATCGCGAGCCTCGACATCGCGCTCGCCTCCCCCTTCGGGATGCTGCGCGCGATCGCCGGCAGCACCGCGGCGCTGGAGACGCTCGCGCTGCGCTCGCGCGGAGCGAAGGTGCGGATGATCGGACCGGCGCATGACATCGCTCGCGTGATGGGGCCGAACCTGATGGACGCCCGCCACCGCGAGGAGGTCCTCGCGGGCGGCTACGCGCAGGGCCTCGACGTCGGCACGGGACGGCGGGCGGCGGCATGAGCGAGCCGAACGGCACGCCCCGCAGGTCGCTGATCGCCGTGCGCTACGTGCTGCCCGCCGTGATCCTGCTGGCAGGCGTCGTCGCGCTGCTGTTCAACACGAACATCACCGGCCTCGAGGGCCTGGCGATGGGGCTCGGCGTGGCGGGCTCCGTGCTGCTGCTCAACATCCTGTACCGCGTCGGCGTGAAGGGTGATCGCGAGCGCGACGAGGAAGAGGCCGCGCGCGCGTACCTCGACGAGCACGGGCACTGGCCCGACGAGCGCTAGCAGTCCTCCGACGCCCGGCCGCACGTGGCCGCGCGTCACAAGGCCGGCCGTCAACCGCCTGTAGTGATGGGGCCGACTTCTTGCCACTTGATGCCGATGACATCGCAGACCTCTACGCGGGCCACGCACGCCAGCTCGTCACGTTCTTCGCGCGCCGGACGTACGACGCCGAGGCGGCGGTCGAGCTGATGGCCGAGACGTTCGCCGCCGCCGTGGCCGGCCGCGCCGGTTTTCGCGGACGTGGCGACGACGCGGCCGCCGCATGGCTGTATTCGATCGCCCGCAACCGCCTCAGCGACTGGCTGCGCCACGCCTACGTCGAGCGCAAGGCGCTGTCGCGGCTCGGACTGGAGCCGCCGCAGCTCTCGGACGCCGAGCTCGAGCGCATCGAGGAGCTGGCAGGCACGGCCGAGCTGCGCGCCGAGGTCGCCGATCAGCTCGAGGAGCTCGCACCCGATCATCGCGCCGCGCTGCAGCTGCGCGTCGTGCAGGAGTGCTCCTACGAGGACATCGCCGCGCGGTTGGGAATCAGCGAGCAGACCGCTAGGGCGCGCGTCTCGCGGGCGCTGCGAGCACTGGGACGCGCCGTGACCGAGGCGCAGGCGGGCAACCATGCCTGACCGCGAAGATCTCGCCGACCTCCCCGGGCTCGCGCGCTTCGGCGTCGCGCTCCACGAGGCCGCGCGGTCAGAGATGGCCGGCGACCGCGCCGGCACGGCGATGCGCCGCTGGCTGCGCGGGGCCGCGCTCGCGCTCGCCGTCGCGCTCGGGGTCGCAGCAACCGCGGCGGCGACCGTCGCCGCGCTGCGCGGCACCGTCATCGCCGCTCCGGACGCGAGGATCCTTCCCGCCGAGCAGACGTCGCTCGACAGCTCGAGCTTGCTGACGGCGCCGCGCTCGCCCGACCCGGCCGGCGGACCGCCCTGGGCGCTGCGCCTGACGCGCAGCCAGACCGGCCAGACCTGCACGACGGTCGGCCAGGTGCGCGACGGGGTCTTCGGCATCGTCGGCGAGGATCGCGTCTTTCGCCGGATCCCGCCGGCGATCGTCGACTCGTGCGGCCGCAGGCTGCTGCTCGGCAGCCGGATCGTCGCCGCCCCCACGAACCGCGCGACGCGCTCGATCGTCTTCGGCGTCGCCGGCAGCGCGACTCGCCGGGCGGTCCTCGTGACGACCGGCGGGCGCCGCCCGCTGGCGCTCGGCGAGCGCGGCACCTTCGTCGCGGCGCTGCCCGGATTTCCCGAGGACAGCGCCGCACGCGTCGAGCTGACCGCCGGCGACGGGCGCGTCACGCGGCGCTCGCTCGGCGCCAGTCCAGGCCTCGTGCCCGACATCGCGGGAGCGCCGGCCTGGCAGCTCGTGCGCTACGCGCTCGGCACGCGCCGCTACTGCGCGCGGCTGGGCGACGCGCGCCGTCCACCCGATCGATCCAAGGCGCCCGGCGACCCGCACGCCGGCGCGTCGATGCTGCCGACGGCGTGCATCGCGCGGCGCGGCACGTTCGCCTGGGCGGCGCAGGCGCTGCGATTGCGCTCCGGAGAGCGCGGCACCCCGGGCTTCGATCGCTGGCGGTACAGCAACCGGCCGGCGCGCACGATCCTGCTCGGCATCGCCCGCGAGTCGACGCTCGTCAGACGGGTCGTGATCACCGGAGCGGGCGCCCCGCGCCTGCTGACACCGGCCTCCGACGGCACGTTCGCGCTCGTCCTGCCCGCCAGCGTCGACCCGCGCGCGTTGCAGATCAGCGTCGTGCTGAAGGACGGCACGACGCAGCGCGGACGCTCCGGCCACGGGATCGTCGCCGACCCCGTCGCGTCGCGGAGGCCGCGATGACCGCGCGGCGCGCTGTCGCCATCGTCCTGATCGCCGGCGTCGGCATCGGCGGCACGGCCGCGCTGATCGACCGCAGCGAACCCCAGCGCGCGCTCGCCGCGCCGGTCGCCGGCGACGCCAGCCGGACGGCGGCGCAGCGCGTCCCGATCCTCCCGATCGGACCGGTCGCGATCGTCGCCCGCGCCGACGATCCGGGCCGCGCGGCCCCGTGGGCGATCCGGCGGCTCGTGACCCGCGCGCGCGGAAACGACGCATACCCGTGCCTGCAGCTCGGCCGCCTCGACGGCGCGCGCTTCGGCTGGATCGCGCCGGGCCGGCCGTTGCGGCTCGCGCGCTTCGACCAGGCCGACGTGCCGACGATCTGCGGCGAGCATTTCCTGGGCGGCCTGCCGCAGCTGTCGACGATCACGCTGACGACCGACGCCGCCGCCGGCCTGCCCCGGCCCGACCGCACGATCGTCTGGGGCGCGCTGCCGCCCGGGATCGCGAGCGCGCGCCTGAGCGACGGCACCGAGCTGCGCGCGGGCGCTCATGGGACCGTGCTCGCCGTCCTACCGGGCCGCCCGGTAGGCGAGCCACACGTCGCCGGCACGCTGCGCACACGCGGCGGAGCGTCGCGACCGTTCTCGTTCCCGGGCTTCGATCGCTACACCGGGCTGCCGCCGTCCCGCGAGGACGAGCGCGTGCACCGCCGCCTGCGCGAGGCGGGCTCTCCGATCACGAGCCGCATCGAGATCGCCGCGCGCGTGCCGGACCCCGCCGGCGGCGCCGCCTGGGGCATCCTCACCGCTCCGAGCACGCGCGGCGGCACCTGCTTCTCGGTTCCCGGCCGCGTCGTCGGCAAGCGCCTGGCCGCCATCGAGCCGCGCCTGGGGGTCGCGCGACCGGCGCCGTTCGGCCAGCAGCTCGACTGCGTGCAGCGACGCGCGCCGACGGCGGCCCAGCCCCTGCGGATGGACGTCCTGCTGTCGTCGATCTCCGACGAGGACCCGACCGGAACCACCCAGCTGCGCCGCCTCAACGACCGCACCGTGCTGCACGGGCGGACGACCGCCGACGTCACCGCGGTGACGATCACCACCTCGCGGGACATTCGCACGGTCGTGCCCGATCCGCGCACGGGCGTGGTGATCGCCGTCTACGACGGCGCGTTCCCCGATGAGCGCCTGAAGGTCACCGCGACGCTGCGCGACGGTCGGCAGCGGACGGTGCTGCAGGCCTCGGGCGGCTGAGCGCCGCGGGCCCGGATCATCAGACGGGGTCGCCATCCGCCGGCTCGGCTGCTGCCTCCTGAGCGATGCGGTAGCCACCGTAGGCGACGAGCAGCGCGGCGAGGATGCCGCTGTAGGCGCCGTAGCCGAGGAGCTCGGTCTCCCTGACGAGCTTGATGACGAGCACGACCGCGGCGAAGATGCCCGCGACGAGGTGGACCTGCGACCACGGCACGAGCGGCGGATCGGGCAGGCGCAGGGGCGTCAGCCTGGCCACGACGATCTGGACGATCATGACGGCGGCGAAGATCACCGCGGCGACGCCGTAGCCGCCGTTGGGCTCCTCGATGCCGCTGCGGGTCGGGTCGAACGCGATCTCGAGATCGCCGATGTCGACGCTGTGCCAAGGCAGCAGCACGAGGTCGCAGATCAGCAGGATGCCCCCGACGAGGACGAGACGCTCGCCCTGTGACAGCTGCTTGGCGAGGCGGCGCATCTACTGCGCGCCCTCGAGATCCAGGCGCAGCTTGCGCGCCTCGCCGAGGTAGACGTGCCGCGCGACGTGGTTGTCGGGCGCGTGGTAGTGCATGAGCACGCGGATCACGCGCGGCAGCGCGCCCGGAACCGGCACCTCGCGCGCGCAGAGCAGCGGGACCTGCGAGAAGCCCATGTTGCGCGCCGCGACGGCCGGGAACTCCGCGTCGAGATCGTCGGTCAGCGTGAAGATGCAGCTGACGACGTCGCTGGGGTGCAGGTCGTTGAGCTTGAGGATCTCGCGCAGCAGCCACTCCGTCGACCCGAGGATCGCCTGGGCCTCGTTGCGGTCGACCGACGAGGCCCCGCGCAGAGCGAAGAGCCGCATGGGCGCGACCCTACCCGCTCGGCGAGCGCCGCAAGGTCTCGACCTCGGCCGCGCGCAGCTGCCGGTGGGCGCCCTCCGCGAGATCGTCGAGGCGCAGCGGGCCGAAGCGGATGCGCTGCAGCGTGCGCACGCGATGGCCGACCGCCTCGCACATCCGCTTGACCTGGTGGTTGCGTCCCTCGTGGATCGTCAGCTCGAGCACGCCGGGCTTGAGCTGGCGCGCCTTCGCGGGCGCGGTGCGACCGTCCTCGAGCTCGACGCCCTCGCGCAGGCTGCGCAGCGCGCGCTCGCCGACCGGCACCGGATGCACGACTGCGCGGTAGGTCCGCGGCACCTCGAACGAGGGGTGCGTCAGGCGCTGTGCGAGGTCGCCGTCGTTGGTGACGAGGATCAGGCCGGTGCTGTCGGCGTCCAGCCGCCCGACCGGGTACAGCCGTGCGCCGCGCGCCGGCACGAGATCGACGACGGTCCGGCGCCCGTACGCGTCAGCCGCCGTCGAGAGCACGCCCGACGGCTTGTTGAGCAGGAAGACCATGCGCTCCTCGGGGCCCTCGAGGAAGCGCCCGTCGACGGCGACGCCGCTGTCGACGTCGACGTCGCGCGCTGGGTCGATGACGGTCGTGCCGGCGATCGACACGCGCCCCGCGCGGATGATCTCCTCCGCGCCACGTCGCGACGCGACGCCTGCGTGGGCGAGGAACTTGGCGAGGCGCACGCCTACGATGGTCGCAGGTGGCCGCCAAACCGAACCTCTTCTATCCGGAGATGACGAACTTCGTGCTGCCGCTGCATGCGACGCGCGAGGAGCTGATCGCGATCGCGGTCGGCTGGGCCGACGCGCACGACCTGCACGTCTCGATCGAGCGCTTCTTCCCCGACTACCTCGTCGGCGCCGTGCCGGCCGGCGGCGACGTCGCAGCCGCGATCGCCGAGTTCGAGCCGGTGCGCCGGGTCTGCCTGCGCCGTCACCCCTTCGACATCGTCGCCGTCAACCAGGCGCAGCACATGGCGATGAACCCCGAGAGCCTCATCGTGGTGCTCGAGCCGCTGTCCGACGACGGCCTGCGGGCGACGGCGCTGACGTCGCGGATGGGCGACCTCGACGCGCTGCGCTGGTGGGTCGGGCTCGTGCGCGAGGCCGCCGGCGCGATGGGCCGCGGCGCGTGGGCGATCGAGCCCGGAGGGCGCCGCGTGTACGTCGCCGACCACTGGCACACGACGGGCGCGCAGGAGCTCGCCGCCCGCGGCGTGCCGATGCTCTCCGCCGTCGGCAGCGCGACGTTCGAGTTCGACGACCTCACCTGACGTTGCGGTCCCGCCGGCGCCGGGAGCGTCATGCGGTGGCGATGAGCTGCGCGTTCGCCCGCGAACGGCATCGTCGACGGCGCGGTGGTCAGCGGTTGTCGTGAGCCCGATCGCAGGCCGTCGCTCGGGCGGGCCGACGGTGCGCGCGGGCTGGGATCAGCGGGCGGCGCGGCTCGACCTGCCAGATCTAACGTGCCGGCGCGTGAAGGAGTGACGGGCTCAGCTGCGCCATCAGCGGATCCGTCGCTCCTTCACGCAATTGATGAACGAACGACGGACTCAGCCGCGGCGTCGTTGGATCCGTCGCTCCTTCACGGTCCGAGGCGGGCACGCGCGATCGAGCCACCTCCTCAGTGATCGCCGTAGGCGCGCGCAAGCGCGACCACCGCCACGCCGAGCCACCCGTCCGGACGGCAACGACGTGCCGCAACCGATCCGCGGAGACGACGCCGCGCCCCGGCTACTCTCGACCGATGGATCTCGCGCTGCTGCAGCGCACGCTCGCCGACGCCGGCCAGCCCGCCTTCCGCGCCCGCCAGGTCTGGGCCTGGGCGGCGCGCGGCGCCGACGGCTACGCGGCGATGACCGACCTGCCCGCCGGGCTGCGCGACGACCTCGCGGCCACGGTCCCGTTCTCGACACTCGCGCTCGCCGACGAGGCACATGCCAAGGACGGCACCGTCAAGTCGCTCTTTCACACCGCCGACGGGCGCCCCGTGGAGGCGGTGCTGATGCGCTATCGCGACGGGCGGCGCTCGCTGTGCCTGTCCTCGCAGTCGGGCTGCCCGCTGACCTGCACGTTCTGCGCGACCGGGGCGATGAAGTTCGGGCGCAACCTGACGGCGTCGGAGATCCTCGACCAGGCGCTGCACTTTCGCCGCATGCTTCGGACGACCGCAGGACGCCCAACGTCATCCGAGCGCGACGCCGGATCGCCCGCGGGAGACTCCCCCGACCACGTCGTGTTCATGGGCATGGGCGAGCCGATGATGAACCTCGACAGCGTGCTCGAGGCCTGCCGCCGGTTGCCCGGCGTCGGGATCACGCATCGCCGCACGGCGATCTCGACCGTCGGCTGGATCCCGGGCATCGACCGCCTGGCCCAGACCGACATGCCGATCCGCCTCGCGCTCTCGCTGCACGCCGCCGACCCGGCGCTGCGCTCGGAGATCATGCCGGTCAACGAGCGCTACCCGCTCGCCGACGTGCTCGCCGCCTGCACCCGCTTCCACGCTGCCAAGCGCCGGCTCGTGTTCGTCGAGTACGTCATGCTCGCAGGCGTCAACGATCGCTACGAGCAGGCGGTCGCGCTGGCGGAGATCCTCGATCCGAAGGTCTTCAAGGTCAACCTCATCCCGTACAACCCGACGGGATCCTTCGACGGCTCGGGTCCCGAGGCGATCGACACGTTCCGAGCGGTACTCGAGGAGCGCGGGCTGCGTGCCACGGTCCGCCTGACGCGCGGGCGCGACATCGCGGCGGCCTGCGGTCAGCTGGCGGCCGCGAGCGCATAGCCGCGGAGTTGGGCGCCACCCAGGGCGCACACACGCCGTGCCAGGCCGTATCCCGGTCGCGAGCTATGCAGCGGGCGACGCGTCGCCGGCGCGCTGCTCACCGGCGCGCAGCAGGCGGTCGCGCAGGTCAGCCTGCTCTTCGGGCGACGGGTCCCACTCGGCGACGCTCGGCAGACCCTTCAGCGAATCGAGGCCGAAGAGCTTGAGGAAGAGGTCGGTCGTGCGGTACAGGACGGCGCCGAACTGCGAGCGACCGGCCTCCTCGATGAAGCCGCGCTCCTCGAGCGTCGCCGACGCGGACTCGGCGGCGACGCCGCGGATGCGGGTGATCTCCGGCCGCGAGACGGGCTGCAGGTAGGCGACGATCGCGAGCGTCTCGGCCTGGGCCGGCGTCAGCGGCGGCGTGCGCGGCTTGGCGAGCAGACGGCGCGACGCCTCCTCGGCGACGGGATCGGTTGCCAGCGCGATCCCGCCGGCGACGCGCTTGAGCTGCAGCCCCCGCGCGCCCGGCGCGTACGCGCGATCGAGCTCGGCGAGTGCGGCGGCGACCTCGTCGGATTCGCACGCGGTCGCCTGCGCGAGCTCGTCGGCGCTGACGGGGTCCGGCGAGAGGAACAGCAGCGCTTCGATGATCCGCGCGAGCTCGCTCATGCTCACAGCACCGCGGCCGGGCGCGACGCCGGGCTGATCGCGATGTCGCCGAACGGCTCGGCCTGGATCCATGTCGCCTCGCCCTGCTTGTAGAGCTCGAGCAGCGCGAACAGCGTCACCGCGACCGTCACGCGATCGGCGCCGCGGACCGCTTCGTCGAACGTCGTCGCGCCGCGCAGCAGCAGCCTGCGCAGATGCGCGAGCCGTTCCGCCGTCGTCACGCGCGGGTCGGACAGGTGCCCGACGCGCAGCTGCGCCGGAACGCGCAGCAGGCTGCCGAGCGCGGCGCCGAGCCGGCGCGGGCTGTAGACGGCGCCGGCCTCGGCGAGGTTCGTGCTTCGCAGCGACGGCGGCAGCGGCGCACGGCGGTAGCGCACGCCCTCCTCGCCGGCCAACCGCGCCGCGAGGTGCTCGGCGGCTCGCCGGTAGCGCTGCGCCTCGAGCATCCGCGCGAGCAGCTCCTCGGCGGCCTCGCCGGGCTCGAAGTCGGCCAGCTCGTCGTCCTCGCGCGGCAGCATCAGGCGCGACTTGAGCTCCAGCAGCGCGGCGATCAGGACGAGGAACTCCGTCGCGACGTCGAGATCGAGCTCGCCGCGGGCCTCGAGGTGATCGAGGTAGGCGATCACGATCTCCGCGAGCTGCACCTCGAGCAGATCGATCTCCTCACGCAGGACGAGCGTCAGGAGCAGGTCGAACGGACCCGAGAAGACTTCGAGGTCGAGCTCGAGCGAAGCGACGGTCACCACCCGCAGGCTAGCGCCGCCGGATGACGGTCAGCCCAGCACGGATGGCGTCATCGCCTACGACGTTGCGATCAGCAGCGAGATCCCGAACAGCCCGAAGGCGATGACCAGGATGACGAGGACGTCAAATAGCGTGATGCTGCCGCGTTCATTGTTCGAGCCCATGCGGCGACAATACCGTCAATGCGCCAGCAGCGTCGAGTGATTGATCGGCCGGGATTCAGGGTGGCCCGACGCCCATCGCGGCACGCACGTCGGCGAGCGTCGCGGCGGCGGTCGCGCGGGCCTTGGCGGCGCCCGCGGCCAGCACGGCCTCGAGCGCCTGCTCGTCGGCGCGGATCGCGCGGAAGCGCTCCTGCAGCGGCACGAGCCGCTCGACGACGGCGTCGCCGACCGCGACCTTCAGGTCGCCGTAGCCGCGCGCGCCCGCCAGCTCCAGCTCGACGGACGCGGGCGTCGTGCCGCGCACGGCGGCGAGGATGTCGATCAGGTTCGTCACGCCGGGCTTGTCGTCGCCGCGGCGCAGCAGCGGCGGATCGTCGGAGTCGGTCACCGCGCGCTTGAACTTGCGGCGGATCGCGGCGGGCTCGTCGAGCAGGTACACGGTGCCCTGGTCGCTACCACCGGTCGTCGACATCTTGCGCTCGGGCAGCTGCAGGTCGCGGACGCGGGCGCCGACCTCCGGGATCCGGTGCTCGGGCACGACGAGGATGCCCTCCCCGAAGCGCGTGTTGAAGCGCTCGGCGATGTTGCGCATCAGCTCGAGGTGCTCGCGCTGGTCCTCGCCGACGGGCACCTCGTGGGCGCGGTAGGCGAGCACGTCGGCGGCCTGCAGGACCGGATACAGCAGCAGGCCGGCGGAGACGAGCTCACGCTGCGCCGCGGACTTGTCGCGAAACTGGTGCATCCGGTTGAGCTCGCCGAGCGCGGTGACCGACGTCAGCAGCCAGCAGAGCTCGGCGTGCTCGGGGACGTCGCCCTGGCGAAAGAGGATGCAGCGCTCGGGATCGAGGCCCGCGGCGAGCAGGACCGCCGTCGTGTCGTGGACGCGCTCGCGCAGCTCGACGGGGTCGTAGGCGACGGTCGTCGCGTGCAGGTCGACGATGCAGTAGATCGCCGGGTCGCCGCGATCCTGGCCGGCGACGTACTGCGTGATCGCGCCGATGTAGTTGCCGAGGTGCTTGCGGCCGGTCGGCTGGATGCCGCTGAAGATGACGGGAGCCACGGCGCCGCAGGGTACCGGCGCGCGCGACGCGAGCGCATGCGCCACGACGCGCGGTGCTCGGCATCGATGCCGAGCGCAGGCGTGGTCGCCACGCGTGGCAGCCGGAGGCGGCGCGACGCGACCTATCCGGTCGCGGCCTTCGCGAGGTTCACGCGCCCGAAGCCCGTCTGGGGATCGCGACCCGCCGGACCGAGGTCGTCGACCGACGTCTGCAGCTTCGTCCGCCACGCGGCGGGACCGCCGGACGGGTCGCGTCCGGCGATGATCGCTGCGACGCCGGCAACGTGCGGCGTCGCCCTGCTGTTGCCTGCAGCTGACGATACGCAGCCTTCACCCCGGCGGCAAGATCGCATGACGTCACGGCATGCTGCCCTGAGGGCCCGCACGCCCATCTGCTGTTCGCGCAGCCCAGCGTTACGGTGAAACGCCGCCGTGCGCTCAGAGTGCCTGACGCACGCGCGGGCGCTTCGCCGCGCCAGCCTCGTCGAGGCGCCGAACCGGCGTGGTGTACGGCGCGTTGCGCGCGATCTCCGGGTCCTGCGCCGCCTCCGCGACGATCGCCGCGACTGCGTCGACGAACTGGTCGAGCGTCTCGCGCGTCTCGGTCTCGGTCGGCTCGACGAGCAGCGCCTCCTCGACGACGAGCGGGAAGTACACCGTCGGCGGGTGGACGCCGTGGTCGAGCAGCCGCTTGGCGAGGTCCAGCGTGCGGATCCCGAGCTGCTTCTTCATCGGGGCGCCGCTGAGCACGAACTCGTGCATGCAGCGCTCGCCGAACGCGAGCGGCAGCTGGTCGCCGACCTTCTCGCGCAGCCGGGCGAGGACGTAGTTGGCGTTCAGCACGGCGACCTCGCTGACGTCCTTCAGACCCTCGGCGCCGAGTGAGCGGATGTAGGCGTAGGTGCGCACGAAGACGCCGTAGTTGCCCTGGAAGCCGCGCAGCTTGCCGATCGACTTCGATTCCCGCCCGCCCCGGTCCTCGTCGAGGTCGTAGACCGGCGGCCCGCCGTTGGAGGGCGCGCGGCGGACGACCTGCGGTCGCGGCAGGAACGGCTCGATCCGGTCGGACACGGCGATCGGCCCGGCCCCCGGCCCGCCGCCGCCGTGCGGCTGGGTGAACGTCTTGTGCAGGTTGAAGTGCACGATGTCGAAGCCCATGTCGCCCGGCCGGGAGTAGCCCATGATCGCGTTGAGGTTCGCGCCGTCGTAGTAGAGCGTCGCGCCCGTCTCGTGCACGATCGACGCCATCTGCTCGATGTTCGGATCGAAGATCCCGAGCGTGCTGGGGTTCGTCAGCATCAGGCAGGCGACGTTCTCGTCGGTCTTGGCGCGCAGGTCGTCGAGGTCGACGCCGCCGGCGGCGTCGAGCGCGACCTTGACGACCTCGTAGCCGGCCATCGTCACGGTCGCCGGGTTCGTCCCATGGGCGGAGTCGGGGGTCAGCACCTTCGTGCGCTGCTCGCCGCGGTCGGCGTGGTAGGCGCGCGTCAGCAGCAGGCCGGCGAGCTCGCCGTGCGAGCCGGCTGACGGCTGCAGCGAGACGTGCGGCAGCCCGGCGACCTCGGCGAGCGCCCCCTGCAGCTCGAACATGAGCTCCAGCGCCCCCTGCGCGCGGCGCGGGTCCTGCAGCGGGTGCAGGCGGGCATGGCCGGGCAGTGCCGCGACGCGCTCGTGCAGGCGCGGGTTGTGCTTCATCGTGCACGAGCCGAGCGGATAGAAGCCCGAGTCGAGGTCGAAGTTGCGCTTGGAGAGGTTGACGTAGTGGCGCACGATCTCCGGCTCGGAGGCCTCCGGCAGCCGCGGCGACGCGGCGCGGCGCGACGCCGCCGGGATCAGCCCGTCGACGGCCGGCACGTCGAGATCCGGTGCCCGGAACGCGCGCCGTCCGGGCGCGCCCTTCTCGAAGATCGTCGTCGCGCGCTCGCGCTGCTGCGGGGATTGAGGGTTTCGTCCTTCGGTCATCGCAAGCTCCGACCTTCGGACGACGTCACACGGGCGGTCATCGCAAGCTCCAACCTTCGGACGACGTCACGGGGGCGCTCATGCCGTCGCTCCCGCGCCGACGGTCGCCCGCTCGGCCGCGACCGCCGCGCCGAGCACCTCGGCGAGCCGGTCGATGTCGGCTCGCGAGCGCTGCTCGGTGATCGCGACGAGCAGCCCGTCGGGGTGCTCGTCGTAGGAGCGCCCGAGGGCGTAGCCGGCGTTGACGCCCGCCGCCGCGCAGCGCTCGAGCACGCGGCCGACGGCCTCGCGGTCGCTCACGGCGAGGCGCAGCGCGAACTCGCGCACGACCGGCCGGTCGTGCAGCTTCGTCACGCCGTCGAGGGCCGCCAGCGTCTCGCGCGCGTAATGAGTGCGCTGCAGCATCAGCTCGCCGAGCTCGACGATCCCCTGGCGGCCGAGCCAGCTCAGGTAGACGACGCCGCCGAGCGCGTTGAGCGCCTGCGACGTGCAGATGTTCGACGTCGCCTTCTCGCGGCGGATGTGCTGCTCGCGCGTCTGCAGCGTCAGGACGAAGCCGCGCCGGCCGTCGGCGTCGGTCGTCTCGCCGGCGATCCGGCCGGGCATCGCGCGCAGGTGCTTCTCCGTCGCCGCGAAGAAGCCGAACGACGGGCCGCCGAAGTCGAGGCGATTGCCGAGCGACTGGCCCTCGCCGACGCAGACGTCGACGCCCTGGTTGCCGGGGGCCTCGAGCACGCCGAGCGTGAGCGGGTCGGCGGCGCAGATGACGAGCGCGCCGTGCTCGTGGGCGGCGGCGCTGAGCGCGGTCACGTCCTCGATCGTGCCGAGGAAGTTCGGCTGCTGGATGACGACGGCGCCGACCTCGTCGGAGAGCGCGGCGCGCAGCGCGTCGAGCTCGGTCACGCCGTCCTCGAGCGCGATCTCCTCGACGGTCGTGCCGTAGCCGACGGCGAGCGTCTCCAGCGTCGCGCGGCTGTGCGGGTGCACGCCGCGGCTGACGAGCAGGCGCGGACGCTTGCTGGCGAGCTTCGCCATGTAGGCGGCGGCGCCGACGGCGCTCGGGCCCTCGTAGACCGAGGCGTTGGAGACCGGCAGCCCGGTCAGCTCGGAGATCGCCGTCTGGTACTCGAACATCACCTGCAGCCCGCCCTGGCTGACCTCGGGCTGGTAGGGCGTGTACGGCGTCAGGAACTCCGAGCGCGACATCAGCATGTCGATGATCGACGGGACGTAGTGGTCGTACATCCCGGCGCCGAGGAACGTGATCTCGTCCTCGGTCGACACGTTGCGCGCGGCGAGCCGGCGCAGCTCGGCGTAGACGGCCTGCTCGGGCTGGCCCGGCGGCAGGTCGATCGGCCGCCGCAGTCGGACCCCGGCGGGGATCCCGTCGAACAGCTCCTCGACCGAGCCGACGCCGATCACGTCGAGCATGTGCGCGAGGTCCTCGGGAGTGACGGAGGTGTAGCCGGCCATCGGCTAGAGCCCTGCGACGTAGGTGTCGCGGTCCAGCAGCGCGGTCGTCTCGTCGGGATCGGACAGCTTGACCTTGACCATCCAGCCGTCGCCGTAGGGATCGTCGTTGATCGCCTCCGGGGTGTCGGCGAGCGCGGTGTTGACCTCGACGATCTCTCCCGACAGCGGGGCGATGACGTCCGAGACGGCCTTGACGGACTCGACTTCGGCGTAGAACTCGCCGGCCGTGACCGACGATCCCACCTCGGGCGGATCGAAGAAGACGACCTCGCCCAGCGCGTCCTGCGCGAACCAGGTGATCCCGAAGGTCGCGACGCCGTCGTCGACCCGGGCCCAGTCGTGCTCGGCGTGGTACAGCAGCTCATCGGGATAGCCGGCTTCAGCCATCGGTCTCCTTGGTGTAGAGGGGTCGGGGGGCGACAACCGCTTGGCGCAGCTTGCCCCGCACGTCGATCTCGAACGCTTCGCCGACGGCCGCGCGCTCGCGCGGGACGTAGGCCATGCCGATGCCGACCCCGAGGGTCGGCGACATCGTGCCGCTCGTCACCTCGCCGCCGCCGACGACCGCGTTGCCCTGGCGAGCGATGCCCGGTCCGTCGATCGTGAAGGCGACGAGCTTCTGCGCGGTGCCGTCGGCGCGCGCGCGACGCACGGCGTCGGAGCCGACGAAGCCGGTGTCCTCCTTGCAGGCCCAGCCGAGACCGGCTTCGATCGGGTTGCGACCGGTCGACAGCTCGTTGCCGTACAGCGGGTAGCAGACCTCGAGGCGCAGCGTGTCGCGCGCCGCCAGGCCGCAGGGGACCGCGCCGCGGCGCACGAGGTCGCCCCAGACGGCCGGCGCGTGCTCGGGATCGAGCAACAGCTCGACGCCGTCCTCGCCGGTATAGCCGGTGCCGCAGACGAGCGCCTCGTGGCCGAGCACGATGCGCGACGCGGCGCGCATGCGCGCGGGCAGCGGGCTGTCGGCGATCGCCTGCACGATCTCGCGCGCGATCGGACCCTGGACGGCGAGCATCGCGTACGCGTCGGCCGCGTCGGTCACCTCGACGTCGAAGCCGCCGGCCCGGCTGCGGATCCACGCGAGGTCGGTCTCGTGGTTGGCGGCGTTCGTCACGGTCAGGAAGCGCGCGGGCGCGAGGCGATAGGTGAAGATGTCGTCGAGCACGCCGCCGTCCCCGTTGCACAGCATCGCGTACTGCGCCCCGCCGACGGCCAGCTTCGCGACGTCGTTGGAGTAGACGTGCTGGAGGAACGCCTCGGCGTCGGGACCGTCGATCCCGACCTCGCCCATGTGCGAGACGTCGAAGACGCCGGCCGCGCTGCGAACCGCCTCGTGCTCGGCGCGAATGCCGCCGGCGTACTGGACGGGCATCTCCCAGCCCGCGAACGCGACGAGCTTGCCGCCCGCGCGGCGGTGCTCCTCGATGAGCGGCGTGCGCTTGAGCGTGGGCGCGGTCACGGCTACGAGGCTAGCGGAGCAGTCGGCGCGCCCAGGACGAGGGAACGCTCAAATTTCCGCCACGTCTCATCGGGACGAGCAGAGCTTCGGAGCGGCCTCTACAGTCCGTCGATGCCGCCGTCCGTCACACCGCCGCCCCCGCCGGCCGCCGAGCCGGGCTGGTATCCCGACCCGGCGGGCTCGGGCAGCCTGCGCTACTGGGACGGCGCGCGCTGGACCGATGCCGTCTCGTCGGCGGTGCCTCCGGCCGGCCCGACGATCGGACGCGACGACACGCGCAGCTGGGCGCTCGCGGCGCACCTGTCGGCGCTCGCCAGCCTCTTCATCGGGTTTCCGTTCGTCGGCCCGCTCGTCGTGTACCTCGTCAGGCGGGACGATCCGTTCGTGCGCCGGCACGCCGCGGAGGCGCTGAACTTCAACCTCTCGATCATGCTCTACGTGATCGTCCTGGGGATCGTGACGTTCATCTTGATCTTCGTCCTCGTCGGCCTGCTGCTGATACCGCTCTTCGCCGTCATCGCGGTCGCGTGGATCGTGCTGATCTGCCTCGCGGCGGTGAAGGCGGGCGACGGCCAGGAGTACCGCTATCCGCTGACGATCCGGTTCGTCACGTAGCCGCGCGAAGCGCGGCTACGACTACCGCAGGAAGGGCGGGATCTCGATCTCGTCGTCGGGGATCTCCAGCGAGGAGCGCTGGCGATCGTCGATGCGCGGGTTGCGATCCAGGCGGCTGACGCTCTGGCGCGTCTCCTCGCGGGCGGTGCGCGGACGCGCGCGGCCGTGGTCGAAGCCGGTCGCGATGACGGTCACGCGGACCTCGTCGCCCTGGCCCTCGTCGATCACCGCGCCGAAGATGATGTTCGCGTTCGGCGCTGCCGCCTCGCGGACGATCTCGGCCGCCTCGTTGACCTCGAACAGGCCGAGGTCGCGGCCACCGGTCATGTTCAGCAGGATCCCCGTCGCGCCCTGGACGTCCTCCTCGATCAGCGGGCTGGAGATCGCGATCCGCGCTGCCTCGGCGGCGCGGTTCTCGCCGTTGGAGGTGCCGATCCCCATCAGCGCCGAGCCGGCGTCCTGCATGATCGTGCGGACATCGGCGAAGTCGAGGTTGATCAGACCGGGGATCGTGATCAGGTCGGTGATGCCCTGGACGCCCTGGCGCAGGACGTTGTCGGCCTCGCGGAAGGCGTCGAGCATCGTCGTGCGGCGCTCGACGACGGCGAGCAGCTTCTCGTTGGGGATCACGATCAGCGTGTCGACGACCTCGCGCAGGCGCTCGATCCCGTCGTCGGCCTGACGCGTGCGCTGGCTGCCCTCGAACTCGAACGGCTTCGTGACGACGCCGACGGTCAGCGCGCCGATCTCGTTCTTCGCGATCTCGGCGATGACCGGCGCGGCACCCGTCCCGGTGCCGCCGCCTTCGCCCGCAGTCACGAAGACCATGTCGGCGCCCTTCAGCGCCTCCTTGATGTCGTCGCGCGACTCGGCCGCGGCGCCGAAGCCGATCTCGGGGTTGGCGCCAGCGCCAAGTCCCTTCGTCAGATCGTGCCCGATGTTGAGCTTGATGTCCGCATCGGTCATCTGCAGCGCCTGGGCATCCGTGTTCGCGGAGATGAACTCCACGCCGCGCAGACCTGCGTCGACCATGCGGTTGACCGCGTTCGTACCGCCGCCGCCGACGCCGACGACCTTGATGACCGCGAGATAGCTGCTGCTGGATTCCATGAGGTGGCGTCCGACCCTTAAGTAATTGTTGAGGGATTTGGCTCCCGCAACCCGGTTCCGGAGAAAGCACAGTACGCACGGGCCGGAACTCGTGTCAACGCGAAGTCTACTTGCGCAAGAACGATTGCAAAACGACCGACTCTCGACCTCAGCAGGAGAATCCCCACGTTGAGGTGGTCAACCTAAAGTTGAGGTTGAGTCTCTGCGCCGCGCGGGCGCAGCCCGCCCGCAACCGGCCGCTCGGCAACGCGCAGGTCGACGTACGCGGCGCCGCGCGACGTGTCGTGGTTGAGCACCTGCGCCGCTGCGCCCCACTTCGCGGCGGGTTGCGCGGCACCGCCGAAGTAGAGCTTGGGTCCGTTCTCCATCGTGGCCGTCAGGCCGTGCGGGCCGCGGTAGATGCGCGCCACGCGGAGTCTCAGCGCGCGCGGCGCGGCGGCCAGCAGGCGGACCGCGTCGAGCGCGTCGCCCTTGCGCAGCCGCTCGCCCCCGGGAGCCGTGCGGATGCTGACGACCGGCAGGTCCCGGGTCGCGCTGCCGCGCAGCAGCGTCCCGTCGCCGGCGACGGCCATCAGGCTGCCGCCGGGCGGTCGCACCGCGGCGACGGGCTCGTGCGCGTTGACGATGATCCGCAGTCCGTGCGGGAAGTCCGTCTCGGTGCGCAGGCTGCGCACGACCGGGTAGGCGGCGACCGCGCTCAGCAGCGCGTTCTCGCGCACGTGCAGCGTCGTCATGTCCCGCCCCGCGGACGTCAGCGCACGCCGGATCTCGCCGGCCTGCTCGCCGTCGATCCCGCTCACGGCGACGCGCTGGACGCCGACGAGCGAGCTGTCACGAAGCCAGAACGCGAGTGGTGCCAGCACGGCGAGGAGCACGACGATGCCGAGGACCACGCGCGTTCGGCGGCGGGCGAACGAGGCCATCGCGAAGGAGTTCGCCGCCAGTGCGGAGGACCCTGCCTCGACGCGCTCATCGGTCGACCGGCGGGCTGGAGCGCGGCACGCGCTCGCACCGGGCGGAGCGCCGGGCCAGCCGGCGCCCGACGTTGCGGGTGCAACGTTAGTGGACGACCCACTAGCGTCAGCGCGCATGTCCTCACCGCCGCTGTCAGAGCTGACGACCCTGCGCCTGGGCGGGCCCGCGGAGCGCATGCTGACCGCCGCCGACGACGAGGCGCTGCTCGACGGCGTCCGTGCCGCCGACGCCGCCGGCGAGCCGCTGCTCGTGCTGGCCGGCGCCAGCAACGTCGTCGTCGCCGATGCCGGCTTCGAGGGCACCGTCGTGCGCGTTGTGACGCGCGGAGCCGACGCGACGCGGATGGCCGACGGCCGCGTCCGGCTCGACGTCGCCGCGGGCGAGAGCTGGGACGAGCTCGTCGCGTCCTGCGTCGGGCAAGGGCTCGCCGGCATCGAGGCGCTGGCGGGCATCCCCGGCAGCGTCGGCGCGACGCCGATCCAGAACGTCGGCGCCTACGGTCAGGAGGTCGCGGACGTGATCGTCGGCGTACGCGTGCTCGACCGCTCCAGCGATGTGCTGCTCGCGCTCGACACCGAGGAGTGCCTGTTCGACTACCGCTCGAGCGTCTTCAAACGCGACCCCGGGCGCTGGGTCGTGCTCGGCGTGAGCTTCGCGCTGGAGCCGACCGCGATGTCGATGCCAGTCCGCTACGCCGAGCTCGCGACGCGGCTGGGGATCGAAGTTGGCGCGAGCGCACCGGTCGACGAGGTCCGCGCCGCGGTGCTCGCGCTGCGCCGCGGCAAGGGCATGGTGCTCGATGCCGGCGACCCCGACACCGTCAGCGCGGGCTCGTTCTTCACGAACCCGATCCTTCGCGCGCGGGACTTCGAGGCGCTCGTCATGCGCGCCGCCGAGCGGCTGGGCGCCGATCTGTTGCCGCCGGCCTGGCCGGTCTCGCAGCGCTCCGTGAAGACCTCGGCCGCGTGGTTGATCGAGCACGCCGGCTTTGCGCGCGGCTACGGCAACCCCGACGGCATCGCGATCTCCTCCAAGCACACGCTCGCGCTCTGCAACCGCGGCGCCGGGACGACGACCGAGCTCGTCGCACTGGCGCGCGAGATCGCCGCCGGCGTCGATCAGGCCTTCGGCGTGCAGCTCGTGCCCGAGCCGGTGTTCGTCGGTCACCACTGGTAGCTGGCGTGGCGTGGCGTGGCGCCGCTCGCCGGCTCGGGCGAGCGCGTGGCGTGAGCGAACGGCATCGATGAAGGAGGGTGGGTTTGAGCCTCCTGGAGGAGTCGTACGGCTCGTGCAGCGCGACCGGTGCCCGAACCACCCGTCGCACCCTTGTCTGGCAGCTTGTGCTCGGATAGCGAGTACAACCTGCCCGCCTCGAGACGATACGCGCGCAAGCCGACCCGCCGGCCGCTCGTCGGGCAGCTGTTGGGCGGATATCGCCCAACAGCTGCCACACGTGCTCGGGTTCGGCGGCGATCCGGGAGCCTCAGGCGGTCCGCACGGAGCGCCGACGGCCAACGGACCTCAAGCTCCCGCAACAGCTCCCACGAGCCGCCGCCCCAGCTCGTCGACGTCTCCCGCGCCCAGCACGAGGCACAGGTCGCCGGGCCGCAGCACCTGCGCGAGCAGCCGCTGCGCGCCGTCGAAGTCAGGGGTCCACGCGACCGGGCGACCGCGGGCGGCGTCGGCCGCGGCCTCGGCGACCAGCAGGCCGGTGACGCCGGGGAAGTCCTCGGCGCGCTCGCGCGACGGGTAGACGTCGAGCACGACGGCCGCATCGGCCTGGGCCAGGGCGGCGCCGAACTCGCGCGCGAGCAGCTGCGTGCGGGAGAACAGATGTGGCTGGAAGACCGCCACGACGCGGCGGTGGCCGAGCGTCCGCGCGGCGCTGATCGTCGCGCGCAGTTCCGTCGGGTGGTGGGCGTAGTCGTCGACGACGAGCGCGCCCGCAGCCGTCTCGCCGAGCCGCTCGAAGCGCCGGCCTGCACCCGCGAAGTCGGCCAGCGCCGAGGCGAGCGCGCGCGGCTGCGCGCCCGCGATGACGCACGCCGTCAGCGCCGCCGCGGCGTTGGCGACGTTGTGCGCGCCGGGGACCGGAAGCGCGACGGGCTGGCCGGCCCAGACGAAGCGCGAGCCATCCTCGCGCAGCTCGATCTCCGAGGCGCCGTAGAAGGCCGACTCGACGATCCCGACCCGATCGAGGAACGCCTCGGCCGGCGGCGTGTCGGCGACGACGCAGCGCAACCCGTTGCGCAGGAACTGGCCGAACGCCTGCTCGAGCTCGACGTGCGAGGCATACGTCGTGTGGTGATCGAGCTCGATGTTCGTCACGATGGCGATCTCCGGCGCGAGCTCGAGGAAGGAGCGATCGGACTCGTCGGCCTCGACGACGAGCCAGTCGCCCGTGCCGAAGGCAGCGTTCGCGCGGGTCCCGGAACGCCCGCCCGCCCCGGGCCGGCGCAGCTCGCCGCCGATGACGTAGGTCGGGTCCCAGCCGAGCGCCAGCAGTGCATGGGCGACCATCGAGGAGGTCGTCGTCTTGCCGTGCGTCCCGGCGATCGCGATCGTGCGTCGCAGGCGGCTCAGCTCGCCGAGCAGCGCGCCGCGGTGGATCTCCCGCAGGCCTCGCTCGCGCCCCAGCGCGCGCTCGGGGTTGTCCGTGGCGATCGCCGTCGAGACGACGAGCTCGACGTCGCCGCCGGGCGGCACGCTGGCGGCGTCGTGGCCGACGATCGCCTCGATGCCGGCCGCGCGGACGTGCTCGAGGTACGGCGAGCTGGCGCGATCGGATCCCGTCACGGTCGCGCCGAGCGCGTCGGCGATCAGCGCCAGGCCGCTCATGCCGGCCCCGCCGATGCCGACGAAGTGCAGCCTGCGCCCCTCCCATTCCCAGGCACTCATCGATCCGGCTCCGGTCGCGCGGCTTCGAGCACCTCGTCGGCGACGGCCTGCGCCGCGTCGGGCCGCGCCAGCGCCGCCGATGCGCGCGCCATCGCCGCCAGGCGTCCCGGGTCGCCGAGCAGCGCGTCGACCTCTGCGCGCAGGCGCACGGACGTCAGCTCGGCGTCGGGCACGACGAGCGCAGCTCCCGCCGCCGCCATCCAGCGCGCGTTCGTGGTCTGGTGGTCGGCGCTGGCGTGCGGGTAGGGCACGAGGATCGCCGCCTTGCCGGCGGCGGCGACCTCGAAGATCGAGCCGCCCGCGCGCGCGACACACAGATCGCAGGCCGCCAGCGCCTCGCCGAATCGCTCGATGTAGGGCTGCAGGTCGTAGTGGTCGCCGGCGGCGCGCGGCGCGAGTGCGGCGTGGTCGCGCGTGCCGGCGGCGTGCAGCACGCGGAAGGGCGCCGTCCGGAACGCCTCGATGGACGCCTCGTTGATCGTCCGCGCTCCGAGCGAGCCGCCGAAGACGAGCACGCACCGCTCGCCCGCTGCCAGCCCGAACCGCGCCCGTGCCGCGCCGACGTCGACGGCCGGTGGCTCGACCGGCCGGCCGGTCACGCGGTAGCGCGCGCCGTCGCGCCCGGAGATGGCGAACGCCAGGCAGATGCGCCGTGCCCGCGGCGCCAGCAGCCGGTTGGTGATCCCGAGGTGACTGTCGGCCTCGGTCAGCACGAGCGGGATCCGCCGCGCGAGCGCGGCGACGCCGACCGGGCCCGCGACGTAGCCGCCGCCGCCCAGCACCGCGTCCGGTCGCAGCTCGCCGAGGATCCGGTGCGCCGTGCGGACCGCGACGCCGGCACGCAGCAGCGCGCGCGCGGCATGCAGCGGGTTCGTGCGGCTCAGCCCCTCGACGCCGATCGCGCGCAGCTCATAGCCGGCGGCGGGCACGAGCTCGACCTCGGCGCGCTGCCCGCCGACGAAGACGACGTCAGCGCCCGCGGCCGTCAGCCGCCGCGCGACGGCCAGCGCCGGCACGACGTGCCCGGCCGTCCCGCCGGCCGCGATCACCACTCTCAGCACGACCTGATCCTCGCGCATCGTCCCGATCCTCTGCCGGCTGGGGCAGCGCGGCAAGATGGCTCGTGCTGCGCGCGGCGATGTTCAGCAGCAGGCCCATCGTCGCCATCACGATCAGCAGCGAGCTCGAGCCCGACGAGATGAACGGCAACGGGACGCCGGTCAGGGGCGCGAGACCGAGCACGGCGAAGACGTTCAGCAGCGCCTGGCACAGGATCAGCGCGGTCAGGCCCGCAGCGAGCAGCTGCGCATAGCGCGTCGCCGCGGTCTTCGCGGTGCGCAGCCCGGCGTAGCCGATCAGGCCGTAGAGGAACAGCAGCCCGCAGATGCCGGCGATCCCGAGCTCCTCGCCGATCACCGCGAGGATGAAGTCCGTGTGCGCCTCGGGCAGGTAGAAGACCTTCTGCACCGACTCGCCGAGCCCGACGCCGAAGAAGCCGCCGGAGCCGAGCGCGATCTGCCCCTGGACGGACTGAAAGCCGATCGAGTCGGCGTGCGCCCAGGGATTCATGAAGGCCGTCAGCCGCGCGGCGCGGTACGGCTCGACGACGATGAAGATCATCACGAGGAGCGCGGCGGCGCCCGCCAGCTTGCCGAGCAGGCCGAGCGGTACGCCGGCGACGAGCAGCAGCGCGCCGATCGTGAAGGTGATCACGAGCGCCGTGCCGAGATCCGGCTGCGAGGCGATCAGCGCGATCGCCGCGCCGGCGACGAGCAGCAGCGGACCGGCGACTCCGCGCAGCGTCCTCAGGCGCGACGGCGTCGTCGCGAGCAGTCCCGCCGCGTAGAGCACGAGCGCGAGCTTCATCAGCTCCGACGGCTGGAACTGCAGCGGGCCGGCGCCGAGCCAGCGCTGCGCCCCGTTGACCTCGACGCCGACGCCGGGGACCTTGACCGCGATCAGCAGCAGGAAGGACAGCGCGAGCAGCGCGGGCGTGAAGCGCGGCAGCAGCTCGAGGCCGCCCCGTGCCAGCACCTGCAGGAGGATCAGACCGACGGCGCCGAAGACGAGGTACTTGACGAGGTACGCCGTGCCGTCGCCCTGGCCTTCGAGCAGCGTCCGCGCCGACGATGCGCTGTAGACCATGACGGCGCCGGCCGCGAGCAGGCAGAGCGTGGCCGTGAAGAGGATGTTGTACTCGACCGGCTTGGGCTTGCGCCGGGGCCTGGGCGCAGGGGTCGTGGAGGAGGTCGGCCGGGCGGCGTGGGCCATCGGCTAGCCCTTCGACGCATGCCGCGCGATTCCTCGCTGGGCGCGATGCTCGGCGCGCGCCCGCCGGCCCGCGCGGCGGCGCGCATGGAGGCGGCATCCTGACGCGGCGCGCACACTCCCCACGTGCTGGCCCACCCACGGCGGTGAGCGAGCGGATATCGACCGTTGCTCGTCGGCATCCAGCGGTGATCTGCGCTGGCCTTATCCTCTAGTTCAGCGTTATGGTTTGCAAGTCTCATGCTCAACCAGCGCCCGAGTTATCTGGCGATCTGAGCGCGTAGACAGCCGGAGTTTGCGGATGATCTTTCAGCCTCGATCCCGAGTTGAGTGCGTCAGTCTCGGGACGCTGCCGATCCCGCTGCTGCGTAGCCACCCGTCCGAGCGACAGATCAGTACTCGTCGTATCTCGGACAAACTCGGTGCCCTAATCCAAAACTTCTGCCGCACTCTTGACAAAACATTGCGCGTATCGGCACAGTTACGCCGATGGCATCCCTGGGATCAGGCTCGCTGGAGTCCCTCCGAGAGCGCAACCGCCGACAGCTGCTCGACGCGCTGCGACGCCGCGGAAGCGCCAGCCGCGCCGAGCTCGCCCGCCTGACCGGTCTCTCGCGCTCGACCGTCTCGACGCTCGCGTCCGAGCTCCAGGCGAGCGGACTCGTGGTCGAGCGCGAGCCCGACGAGCGCGTCTCCCAGCAGGGCCGGCCCCCGACGCTGCTCACGCTCGACCGCTCCGCCGGGCTGGTGCTCGGCATCGACTTCGGCCACGAGCACGTCCATGTCGCGATCGCCGATCTCTCGCGGACGATCATCGCCGAGCGGACGGCCTCGCTCGACGTCGACCGGTCCGCGGCGCGCGCGCTGGACATCGCGGTGCAGCTCGCCGGCGAGGTCCTCGCCGCCGCGGACGTCGAGAGCGATCGCGTGCTCGGCGCGGGCGTCGGGCTGTCGGGCCCGATCGACGTCGCCTCGGGCACCGTGCACAGCGGCAAGATCCTGCCCGGCTGGGCCGGCGTGCGCCCGGCCGACGAGCTCGCCGCGCGCCTGGGCCTGCACGTCCACCTCGACAACGACGCGAACCTCGGCGCGCTGGCCGAGGTCACGCTCGGCGCCGGGATCGGCGCGCGCGACGCGATCTACCTGATGGTCTCGGGCGGCGTCGGCGCCGGCCTGATCCTCGGCGGCGAGCTGTACCGCGGCAGCGGCGGCACGGCCGGCGAGCTCGGTCACATGCTCGTCGACGAGTCCGGTCCGATCTGCCGCTGCGGCAACCGCGGCTGCCTGGAGATGATGGCGGGCGGGCGCGCGATCATCGCGCTGCTGCGCTCGAGCCACGGCGCCGACCTCACGCTCGACGAGGTCATGGCGCTGGCCGACGAGGGCGACTCGGGCGCGCGGCGCGCGATCGCCGACGCCGGCCGCGTGCTCGGTGGCTCGATCGCCGCGCTCGTCAATGCCTTCAACCCGGAGCTCGTGATCGTCGGCGGCGTCGTCAGCGCGGCCGACGACGTCCTGCTCGATCCCCTGCGCGAGGCGGTCGACCGCTACGCGATCCCGTCGGCGGCAGCGGACGTCCGCATCACGCGCGGCGTGCTGGGCGAGCGTGCCGAGGTGCTCGGCGCACTCGAGCTCGCGGTGCGTCAGTCGGATGTCGCGGCCCCGGCGGCCTCAGGCACGGTCGGATGACCGCGCGAACCAGACAGCCCACTCCAACCACTCAACCACGCGAACAACGAGAAACGAGGAAGGCACTCAGATGAGGGTCATGCGAGGAACACGTCGCCGGGCACTGCCGCTGACGATCGCGGCCGGTGTAGCGGCGCTGGCGCTCGTCGTCGCAGGCTGCGGCGACGACAACGACAACGACAGCGGGGGCTCGGCAAGCGATGCGGCGACCGGCAAGGTCGCCGTGCTGCTGCCGGACTCCAAGTCGTCGGTGCGCTGGGAGACCGTCGACCGGCCGTTCCTGAAGGCCGCGTTCGACGCGGCGGGGATCGAGTCGGAGATCCAGAACGCCGAGGGCGACAAGTCCGCCCAGCAGCAGCAGGCCGAGCAGGCGATCACGAACGGCGCGAAGGTCCTGCTGCTCGTGAACCTCGACTCCGGCAGCGGCGCCGCGATCGCGGCGAACGCGAAGTCCCAGGGCGTCAAGGTCATCGACTACGACCGCCTGACGCTGAAGGGCGACTCGGACTACTACGTCTCCTTCGACAACGAGGAGGTCGGCCGACTGCAGGGTCAGGGCCTCGTCGACTGCCTCGAGGGCGCCAGCGGCACGCCGGCCGTCGCCGTGCTGAACGGCTCGCCGACGGACAACAACGCGACGCTCTTCAAGCAGGGCTACGACTCGGTCATCAACGCGAAGTTCGAGTCCGGTGACTGGACCGAGGTCGCCGACCAGTCCGTTCCCGACTGGGACAACCAGCAGGCGCTGACGATCTTCGAGCAGATGCTGCAGAAGGCGTCCAACAGGATCGACGGCGTGCTCGCCGCCAACGACGGTCTCGGCAACGCCGCGATCTCGGCGCTCAAGCAGCGCAAGCTCAAGCAGATCCCGGTCACCGGCCAGGACGCGACGCTGCAGGGCATCCAGAACATCGTCAACGGCGACCAGTGCATGACGGTCTACAAGGCGATCAAGCAGGAGGCCGACGCGGCCGCCGCGCTGGCGATCGCGCTCGCCAAGGGCGAGGAGCCGACCGGCGTGACCGGCTCGGTGAACAACGAGAACCGCGACGTCCCGTCCGTGCTGCTCAAGCCGGTCGCGGTGACGAAGGAGAACATCAAGGAGTACATCGGCGAGCCGGACTTCCCCAAGCTGGAGGAGATCTGCGCGGGCCGGCTGGCGGCCAAGTGCGAGGCGGCCGGGTTGTCATGACCGAGACCACCGACGCCGGGGGATCGCGCGAGCGATCCCCCGGCGCGGTGCCGATCCTGGAGCTCAGGGGAGTCTCCAAGCGCTTCGGCGCCGTCCAGGCGTTGCATGAGGTGAACTTCGATGTCCGCGCCGGCGAGGTCACGGCACTCGTCGGCGACAACGGCGCCGGCAAGTCCGTGACGATCAAGTGCATCGCCGGCATCTATCCGATCGACGAGGGCGAGATCCTCTGGGACGGAAGGCCGGTCACGATCAGCGGCCCGAAGGACTCGGCGGCGCTGGGGATCGAGATCGTCTACCAGGACCTCGCGCTCGCCGACAACCTCGACGTCGTGCAGAACATGTACCTCGGCCGCGAGGAGGTCACCCCGTTGCGCGCGCTCGACGAGACGAAGATGGAGCGCCGCTGCAGCGAGACGCTCGCCTCGCTGTCCGTCACGACGATCCGCTCGGTGCGCCAGACGGTCGCCGGCCTCTCCGGCGGCCAGCGCCAGTCGATCGCGGTCGCGAAGGCCGTCATGTGGAACTCGCGCCTCGTCATCCTCGACGAGCCGACGGCAGCGCTCGGCGTCGCCCAGACGCGCCAGGTGCTCGACCTCGTCAAGCGCCTCGCCGAGCAGGGCCTCGCGGTGATGCTCGTCTCGCACAACCTGCACGACATCTTCGAGGTCGCCGACAACATCACGGTCCTGCGCCTCGGGCAGGACGTCGCGCGCTTCAAGACGAGCGAGACGACGCAGCGCGAGGTCGTCGAGGCGATCACGGCCGGCACGCTCAGCACCGTCCCCGGCCAGGAGGAGGAGGTGCAGGCATGACCTCGCACCGCTGCCTCACGGTCACCGTCGCCGTCGCCCGCAGCCACCTCGAGCGTGGGTGCTCGCGATGAGCGCGATCACCCCGCCCCTCCCCACCCCCGCCGCCGCGCCGACCGCCACGATCGGCGCGTACGCCCGGCGCTGGCTGGACAACGTCCGCGGCGGCGAGCTCGGCAGCCTGCCGATCATCCTCGGACTGCTGATCATCGCGGTCGTCTTCCAGGTCCAGAACGACCGCTTCCTGACGGCCGGCAACTTCGTCAACCTGATGGTCCAGGGCGCCCCCTTCGCGCTCGTCGCGATGGGCATCGTCTTCGTCCTGCTGCTCGGCGAGATCGACCTCTCGGTCGGCTACGTCTCGGGCGTCGGCGGCGTCCTCACCGCCTTGCTGCTGCTGCCCGACGGCTCGACCGTCCCGACGTCCGTCGCGATCGTCGCGGCGCTCGGCTCCGGCGTGCTGATCGGCGCCCTGCACGGAGTCGTGATCACGAAGGTCGGCATCCCCTCGTTCGTCGTCACGCTGGCCGGCCTGCTGGCCTGGAACGGCGTCGTGCTGCTGCTGATCGGCAGCCGTGGCACGGTCGTGCTGCAGGACGACTTCGTGATCGGCTTCGCCAACGACTTCGTGCCGAAGGGCGCGGCCTGGGTGCTGATGCTGCTCGCCGTCGCCGGATACGCCGGCGTCCAGCTCTGGGGCCTGCGCAAGCGCGCCAGCGCCGGGCTGGTGAACGACCCGCTGCTGATCATCGGCCTGCGGATCGTCGGCCTGCTCGTCGCGCTCGGCTTCGTCGTCTGGGTCGTCAACCAGGACCGCGGCCTGCCCTACGTCGCCGTGCTCGTCGGCGTATTGCTCGTCTTCTGGACGTACGTCCTGCGGCGCACGCGCTTCGGTCGCCACGTCTACGCCGTCGGCGGCAACGCCGAGGCGGCGCGGCGGGCGGGCATCGACGTCGACCGGATCAAGATCATCTGCTTCGCGATCTGCTCGCTGATGGCGGTCGTCGGCGGCATCGTGCTCGCCTCGCGGCTGCGCTCGGTCGACACGAACGCGGGCGGCGGCGCGATCCTCCTGTACTCGATCGCCGCCGCGGTGATCGGCGGCACGTCGCTGTTCGGCGGTCGCGGGCACATCAAGGCGGCGCTGCTCGGCGCGCTCGTGATCGCGAGCATCGACAACGGCCTCGGCCTGCTCGGCCTGAGCTCGGGGACGAAGTTCGTCGTCACCGGCGTCGTGCTGCTGCTCGCCGTCGCCGTCGACTCGATCTCGCGCCGCGGCCGCGAGCAATCGGGCAGAGCGTGACCGGGGCCATGGATGATCCCGAGCCCGGATCCGTGGACGGGTCCGGGCTGAGCGGGAAGGTCGCGCTCGTCACCGGCGCCAGCCGCGGCATCGGCGCCGCGGTCGCGCGCCGGCTGGCCGCCGCCGGCGTCGCGCTCGGGCTCGGCTCGCGCAGCGGCGACGACCTC
>JAUYGN010000008.1 GCA_030690545.1 Solirubrobacteraceae bacterium | reverse complement strand
GCGGATCGCGGCCGACCCGGCCGACAGCGGCGTCTTCGTCCGCTCGATGGCCGCCGGAGGGCGGCTCGGCGGCCTCGCGCCGGCGACGCGCGCGGCGGCCCATGCGCTGGCGGCCGCGTTCGACGTCGTCGTCGTCGAGACGGTCGGCGTCGGGCAATCGGAGACCGACGTCTCGGAGGTAGCCGATACCGTCGCGGTCGTGATCCAGCCCGGCGGCGGCGATGTCCTGCAGTTCCTGAAGTCCGGGATCATGGAGATCCCGGACGTGCTCGTCGTCACGAAGGCCGACCTCGGCACGGTCGCGCTGCGCTCCCAGCGCGACCTCAACGCCGCGCTGCGCTCGCTCGGCGCCAAGCGGACGCAGGTCGTCGCGGTCAGCTCGCTGCCGCCGGCGACAGGCGTCGACACGCTCGTCGCTGCGCTCGACGAGCACCGCGAGCAGCTCGACGTGCCCACGCGCAGGCTCGCCGCGCGGCGCGCGAGCGCGCTGGCCGACTTCGTCGCCGAGCACGGCGAACGCGGGCTGCGCTCGCTCGGCGGTCAGCGCACGGCGCGCAAGCGGCTCGACGAGCAGGACGCCGCGCTCGACGTCCCGGCGCTCACCGGTGCGCTGGAAGCGATGATGGCGCCATGAACCGCCCCCGCGACCTGCTCGTCGACCTCGCGCTGATGATCGGCGCGTTCGTCGTCGCCACGCTCGTCGCACAGGTCGCCGGCGCCGCGAACCTCGGCACGGCGCTGTCGTTCGGCATGATCGCCTTTGCACTGGCAGCCGTCTACGTGATGCTCAAGCGCTGAGCCCGCGCGGCGGCTCGGAAGCACTGCGCCCAGCGAGCGCTCAGGGCGTCGCGAGCGTGGCGCCGGGCTCGGTCAGCGACGCGATGCGCCAGCCGCCGGCCTCGTCGACGAGGCGCACGATGTCCGTCGAGGCGACTTCGCCGGCCGCCGTGGAGCGCACGCGGGCGAGCGCCTGATCGCCGTTGACCTCGATGCCGAGCACCTCCAGGCGCGGGTTGCGGCGCTCCTCGAGACCGGTCTGCAGCGCCACCTCGCAGGGCAGGCCGGCGGCGCGCACGCGTTCGACGAGATCGGCGGCGTAGAGGTTGTCGCAGATCGTCTGGTAATCCTTGTCGCGCGTCGCCTCCGCGTAGCGGTCGAGCGTCTCGCGGACGCGCTCGTCCTGATCGGGCGCCGGCCTGAGCACGACGACGGCGCCCACGATGGCGACGGCGAGCAGGCCGTAGACGACGATCCGCGCCTTGCCGCGCAGCTTGCCGAGCTTGGCCAGCGGCTTGCCGAGGACCGAGAGCCGGCGCAGCAGCCACATCAGGAGCTTGCCGAGCGCGCGAAACGGTGCGGCCACGACGGAGACGACCTTCTTCATAGGCGGGGCAGCCTAGATGATTGATCCCGGCTTGGCACCCACCCTCGTGGCGCCCGAGCGCTGCACGACGCGGCCGTCATGCATCCGTGACGGCCGTCCGCGAGAACTGGTCCTCAGCGCATGGTCCTCCTGCTCGCCCTCGCATTTCCGGCCGGTGGCGCAACGGCGATCACGCCGTGCATCCTGCCGGTCCTGCCGGCGACGTGCGCGACGGCGTCGCGACCGTGCGCGGCCAGCGCCTGTACGGCCTCGTCAAGCGCGAGGCGCTCGCCGAGCGCGTGCTGACGCTGCGACTGGATCCGGGCGTGAGCGGGTTCGCGTTCACGTTCGGATAGGGCTACTACCATGACCGCGCATGGAGGCACACGAAGCCCGCTCGTGGCTGCGCTGCTATCGCTGCTGGTCGACGGATCTGGAAGTTCAGGTGCACTACGAGGGGATCCACAAGATCGACCCCGAGACCGGTGAGCGGACCGAGCCGGTCGACGAGCTGCAGGAGGCCGTCGTGCAATGCCTGGAATGCATGCACGACCAGCCGCACCTCGGCTTTCACAACGGCCGCGTCGAGCCGATCGAGGATCGCTGGGAGCGGATGATCGCCGGAACGCCGTGGGTGGCGTCATGCACCGTGACGGTCGAGGCCGACGACGTCGAGACGTGCTCCGGTCCGGACGCCGGCGACGCGCTCTCCTATGCGGCCTTCGGCGACTTCGGCACGCGCGAGTTCTTCACCCACGTGCGCTTCCACAAGCACGACGCCGACAAGATCGTCGTCCACCTGCTCGTCGAGCTCTACGCGCGCTCGCTCGACGAGGCGACGGGCGTGCTCGAGGAGGCGGCCCGCGGCGCGCTGGCGATCACCTCGCTCGCCGAGGAGTCGCGACCGCCGGCGGCGACCGGCGAGGAACGCCACTAGCATCGCTGCCCGCCTGGCGCCGCGGACGCGATGCGGGCGCTACGGATAGATCCCGCGCACGCGCGCAGCCTCCGCGACGCGCTCGATCGCGACCGACAGCGCCGCCATCCGCCAGTCGCAGTCGAGCCGGTCGGCGGCATCGGTGACGCGCGTGAACGCGGCGCGCAGCTGGCGGCGCAGGCGCTCCCGCACGTCGAGCTCGTCCCAGGAGTAGCGCTGGTGGTCCTGCACCCACTCGAAGTAGGAGACCGTCACGCCGCCGGCGTTGGCGAGCACGTCGGGCACGACGAGGATCCCGCGCGAGCGCAGGATCACCTCGCCTTCCGGGGTCGTCGGGCCGTTGGCGGCCTCGACGACGAGCTGGCATTGCAGCCGGTCGGCGTTGTGCTCGGTGATCTGCTGCTCGAGCGCGGCCGGGATGACGATGTCACAGGGCACCTCGAGCACCTCCGCGGGCCCGAGATGGTCCGCGTGCGGGTAGTCCGCGAGGACGCCGTGCACCGCGACCCAGCGCGCGACCGCCGCGATGTCCAGGCCGTCGTGGTCGACGATTCCTCCTGACGTGTCGGAGACCGCCACGACGCGGGCGCCGATCGCCGACAGCTCAGCCGCGGCGACGGCTCCGACGTTGCCGAAGCCCTGGATCGCGACGCGCGCCTCGCGCAGGTCCAGGCCGATGCGCTCGCAGACGGCCTCCGTCACGTAGACGACGCCGAGGCCGGTCGCCTCGCGCCGGCCGGTCGTCCCGCCCAGCGCGACGGGCTTGCCGGTGACGATCTCGAAGACCGAGTGACCGACCATCTGCGAATACGTGTCCATGAACCACGCCATCTCGCGCTCGCCGGTGCCCATGTCGGGCGCGGGGATGTCGCGGTCGGCTCCGATCACGGGGATCAGCTCGGCCGCATAGCGGCGGGTCACGCGCTCGAGCTCACCGACGCTGAGCTCGCCGGGCGTGCAGCGCACGCCGCCCTTGGCGCCGCCGTAGGGCAGCCCGAGCAGCGCGCACTTCCAGGTCATCCACATCGCGAGCGCCGCGCATTCGCCGAGCGAGACGTCGGGCCCGTAGCGAAAGCCGCCCTTCGTCGGCCCCATCGTGAGCGTGTGCTGGACGCGGTAGCCGGTCAGGCCGAGGACCTGGCCGGAGTCCAGCCGCACCGGGAAGTTCACGACGAGCGAGCGCCGGGGGTGGCCGAGCCGGGTGACGAACTCGGGCTCGAGATCGAGCAGCGCGCCCGCGCGATCGAACTGGTCGGCGGCGACGCGATAGAGCGTGGAGCCCCACTCCTGGCCCGCGCCGACGTCGTCCTCGCGTCCGGCGTCGTCGGCGGCACCGGTGGACTCGCTGGCAGGCATCTCCCGACGGTACCCGAGCGGCGCCACGAGCGCCGTTCTGCGAGACGCCGACGGTCGAGTGGCGACGAGCATGTCCTGAGGCACACCTGGACGCCGCTCGACCGGTCGCGGTCACGTCGCGTGGGTTCGCGGCTCGACGATCCGATCGACGAGCCCGTAGGCGACGGCCTCCTCGGGCGTCATGTAGCGGTCGCGCTCGGAGTCGGCGTTGACCTGCTCGGCGCTCTGGCCGGTGTGCTTGGCGTAGAGCGCGTCGAGCTGGGTGCGCAGCGCGAGCGTCTCGCGGGCATGGATCTCGATGTCCGACGACTGGCCCTGGTATCCCCCGGTCGGCTGGTGGATGAGCATCCGGCCGTTGGGCAGCGTCAGGCGCTTGCCGGGCGCGCCGGCGGCGAGGACGAGCGCCGCCATCGACATCGCGACGCCGGCGCAGATCGTCTGCACGTCGCAGGCGATCGACTGCATCGTGTCGTAGATCGCCAGGCCCGCGTAGACCTGCCCGCCGGGCGAGTTGACGTACAGCGCGATGTCGCGATCGGGGTCGGCGGCCTCGAGGTGCAGCAGCTGGGCGACGAGGAGATTCGCGATCTCGTCGTCGATCGCCTGGCCGAGGAAGACGATCCGCTCGTTGAGCAGGCGGCTGTAGATGTCGAACGAGCGCTCGCCGCGCCCATCCTGCTGCACGACCATCGGGACAAGGGGCATGTGGGATCGAGCTCCTCTCGGGTTGCGCAACCATTAGGTTGCATTTTGCCGAGGCAGCACGGTAGCATGCAACCAATCAGTTGCACGACAAAGGAGCCGTCGATGGACGTCACCCGCGAGATCACCCTCCCCGTCGACCCCGAGTCGGCCTGGGACGCCGTCTGCGACCTCGAGCGCTGGCTCACCGACGACGGCTCGCTCGAGCTCGAGCCCGGCGCCGAGGGCGAGCTGACGCTGCGCGACGGCGAGACGCGCTGGGCGACGGTGCAGGACGTCCGCGCCGGCGAGCACCTCTCGTTCTGGTGGCACGCGCCCGACGCGCTCGCGACGCTCGTCGAGGTCGATCTCGTCGCCGTCCCCGAAGGCACGCGGATCGTCGTCGTCGAGAGCGGCTATGCCGGCATGCCGATCTGCGGCTCGCCGTGGTCGGGCGGCGCGAGCCGCGGCCCACGAGCACGCAGCGGCGCCGCCGCGACGGCGTCGCCGAGCCTGGCGATCGGCCACGCGCACGTCCTCACGACGCTCGACTGGGAGCCGGCGCTCGAGCGCCTGCGGCGCACGAACGACCTCGTCGCCGCGTGATCCCGACCGACCCGGCTCGACGAGAGACGAGGCAGCCCGAGCGATGACGGCAGCCGAGCGCGAGCAGGCGGTCTTCACGGCGCTCGCCGACCCGACGAGGCGCGCCGTGCTGCGCTCGATCGCGTCCGGCGAGGCGGCGACGGCGACGGAGCTCGCCGCGCGCCTGCCGGTCACGCGCCAGGCCGTCGCCAAGCACCTCGCGCTGCTCGAGCAGGCGCGCCTCGTCGATCCCGAGCGCGTCGGCCGCGAGACGCGCTTCCAGGCCACCCCCGCACCGCTCGAGGACGCGATCGCCTGGATGACCGCCGTCGGCGACCAGTGGGACGACCGCCTCGCCGCCCTTGCCCGCACGGTCGCGGAGGACTGAGCCTCGGTCCGGCGCACGGCAGCCGGCACCCCGCGGGCGTATGCCCCGCATCGGCGCCGACTGCCGCTTTGCCAGGAGGGGAGGAGCGTTGCCCGCCCGCGCTATCGGGCCACGGGAGAGCGTTCGTCCTTGGCTTACTTAGGGGACCCTAACAAGGGTCTGCCGTGACGCCGAGCGACTGCTCTTGCGAAATCCGGTCGCGTGCTGCAGAACAGGTGGGGACGCACGCCCGCCACTCAACGGCGGCGGGCCTTCTTGCGCTTGCGCATCCGCAGCCAGCGCTTGAGCAGCGAGAGCATCAGATCGCCTCGTCGAGCCGCTGCTCGAACGCCGCCAGCTGGGAGCTGATCTCGGCCGGCAGGTCGTCGCCGAACTTCGCGAGGAACTCGCGCACCTGCGGCAGCTGCGCCTTGAACGCGTCGGGATCGACCGCGACGACCTGCTCGAGGTCCTCGGCGGAGATGTCGAGGCCCTCGACGTTCAGCTCGCCCGGCGCCGGCACGATCCCGACCGCCGTCTCGACGCCCTGCGCCGTGCCCGCGCAGCGCCCGAAGATCCACGCCAGCACGCGCGAGTTCTCGCCGAACCCGGGCCATAGGAACTTGCCGCTCTCGGGGTCCTTGCGAAACCAGTTGACGTAGAAGAGCTTCGGCAGCTGCGCGCCCTCGACAGCGCCGATGTCGAGCCAGTTCTGGAAGTAGTCGGCCATGTTGTAGCCGCAGAACGGGAGCATCGCGAACGGGTCGAAGCGCAGCTGACCGACGCCGCCGGCAGCCGCCGCGGTCATCTCCGAGCTCATCGTCGAGCCCATGAAGACGCCGTGGCTCCAGTCGAACGCCTCGGTGACGAGCGGCACGACCGTCGCGCGGCGGCCACCGAAGATCATCGCGTCGACCGCGACGCCCCTGGGGTCCTCCCACTCGGGCGCGATCGCCGGGTCCTGCGCGGCGGGCGTCGTGAAGCGGCCGTTGGGGTGCGCGGCAGGCGTATCGGAGGCGGGCGTCCAGTCGTTGCCCTTCCAGTCGATCGCGTGCGCGGGCGGCTCCTTCGTCATGCCCTCCCACCACACGTCGCCGTCGTCGGTCAGCGCGCAGTTGGCGAACAGCGTGTTCTTCTCGACCGTCGCCATCGCGTTGGGGTTCGTGTCCTCGCCGGTGCCCGGCGCGACGCCGAAGAAGCCCGACTCGGGGTTGATCGCGTAGAGCTTGCCGTCGTCGCCGAACTTCATCCAGGCGATGTCGTCGCCGATCGTCTCGACGGTCCAGCCCTCGAGCGTCGGGATCAGCATCGCGAGGTTCGTCTTGCCGCAGGCGCTCGGGAACGCGCCCGTGACGACCTTGACCTCGCCCTCGGGCGAGGTGAGCTTGAGGATCAGCATGTGCTCGGCCATCCAGCCCTCGTCGCGTGCCATCTTCGACGCGATCCGCAGCGCGAAGCACTTCTTGCCGAGCAGCGCGTTGCCGCCGTAGCCCGAGCCGAAGGACCAGATCTCGCGCGTCTCGGGGTAGTGGACGATGTACTTGTTCTCGGCGTTGCAGGGCCAGGGCACGTCCTCCTCGCCCGCGGCCAGCGGCGCCCCGACGGAGTGCACGCAGGGGACGAACTCCCCGTTCTCGCCGAGCACGTCGAGCGTCCTGGCGCCGACGCGGGTCATGATCATCATGTTCACCGCGACGCAGGCCGAGTCGGTCAGCTCGACGCCGATGTGCGCGATCGGCGAGCCCAGCGGACCCATCGAGAACGGCACGACGTACATCGTGCGCCCCTCCATGCAGCCCTCGAACAGGCCGGCGAGCTTGTCGCGCATCTCGGCGGGATCGGTCCAGTTGTTCGTCGGGCCGGCGTCGCGCTCGGTCTGCGTACAGATGTACGTGCGGTCCTCGACGCGCGCGACATCACCCGGATCCGAGCGGGCCAGGAACGAGTTGGGGCGCTTGGCGTCGGCGAGCTTCGTGAACGTCCCGGCATCGACGAGCAGCTGGGTCAGGCGGTCGTACTCCTCGGCCGAGCCGTCGCACCAATAGACCTCGTCGGGATTCGTCAGGGCCGCGATCTCGTCGACCCAGTCGATGAGCTTCTGGTTCTTCGTCGGCACTGTCGTCGTTTCGCTCACGCGTGGTTCCTCGCCTGGTCGCTTTGCTGTTGGCACGAAGTGTGGCGCAACTTCGGCCCCGGTGGCGGGTCGAGACAGGAGACGGATATTCGATCCGACCCCAGAAAGAACATCTCACATGACACAACCGAGGCGCCCGAACCGAGGCGCGTTGCAGCATTCCAGCACCAGCGACCGCGGCGCGCCGCAGAGCTCAGAGCGTGGGGCGTCGTCAGCCCGCACAGCGATCGTTCGTGACCTACGTCGGTGGGTAGCCCACCGGTCCTAGGTCCGCCAGAAGGCAGGCCGGCGACCGGCAGCACCGCTGTCGCCTGACCCTGCACCGCGTCGCGACGGGACGCCACGCGCGCCCGGCCGGCGAAGCCCACGCGAGCAGATGCCGGCTCGGCCGCTGCCTCGTGCCACAACCCCTGGAGGAACCCCCCATGCACTCATCTCGTCACGCTGCCGATCCGGGCGTCAAGCAGCGGCTCATCAGCCGCGCGCCGCGCACGCGCTCGGTGATCGCAGCGACCGCGCTGCTCGTCGTCTGCGTCGCGCCGTTCGCCAACGCCCGCACGGGCGACAACCTGCGTGAAGGCGTGCGCAACGGCACGACGACCGCCGAGACGCAGATCGTCTCGAACATCAACGCCACGACGAGGACGACGGGCGGCTACTCGACCCGGCAGTCCAACCTGTCGTCGTCCGGCGGCGGCGCGATCTACGGCTGCCGCTCGGCAGCCGGCGGCTCAGCCGCCAACCCGCCGCAGAACCCGTGCGTGCGAGCCAACAACCTCTCGACCGGCTTCGCGTTCGAGTTCCACGCGACGCGCGGCGACATCGCCGGGCTGATCACCGCCGGCGCCGGCGGCGACAGCAAGCGGCCGTTCATCACGAACGCGACCGGCGTCGCCGTCGGGCTCAACGCCGACCGCCTCGACGGCCTGCACGCCTCCGAGATCCTGACCGCCGCCGCAGCCGACGCCACGGCGAAGGCCAACGCCGCGAAGTCGCGCTGGTTCCTCGTCAACGCCGCCGGCCAGATCGAGGCGCAGTCGGGCGGCTTCACGATCACCACCTGCTACCCCGCTGACCCGGCAGCCGCCAACGGCAACTGCTACGTCGACACGGGCGCGGACCTCACCAACAAGGGGATCAACGCCACGATCGCGCTGCAGAACACGACCGATCAGAACGGCGACGGCATCACGAACGGCACCGCGCCGGGCGCTGACGCCAACCCGGAGTTCAGCGGCGAGATCAGCGCGTCGCGCTGCTTCACGCCCGGCGAGGGCGCGATCGTCAACTGCGCGCCGACCGGCACGAACAACCCCAACCACGTCGTGATCAGCCCGCGCAACAGCGACGGCACGGCCACGACCGACGGCACCCGCAAGCGCTTCTACGTGACGATCGCCGGCTAGCCGCCGACGCCGTCACCGAAGCATCTCGAGGGGGCGCTACGGCGCCCCCTCGTCGTTGGCGCGCTGTGCGGGGCGGTCCCCCCGGGCCGCCCCGCGCGCGCGTCCTGCGTCTCCCCCACCTACGCTGACGTGCAGTGGTCCCGACGGGGCACGAGCGAGCCGGTTGGGCCCTGCGACGAGCACCCCGTCCTGATGTCATCACGCGCGTATCGATGCGGACCGTAGCGCGATCGGGCCTCGAACGCGTCTCGGGCGGCGGTTGGAACGGCGACCGAGCGCATATAAGGTGCGCCAGACCGCAAGCCCGGCACCCCGGCGCGACGCTGCAGACCGATGATGCCGGTGCGGCGATGACCACGACGTCCCAGACATGAAGAGGAGCATCATGAGCCGCGTTCACCGATCCGTCGATCGACTCGCACCGGGACGGAGGCGCCCACCCAGCAGCGGGCGGGGTCGTGCCGCGGTCGCCGCGACCGCCCTGCTCGTCGTCTGCATCGCGCCGTTCGCCCAACGCCCGCACCGGCGACAACCTGCGCGAGGGCGTGCGCAACGGCACCACGTCCGCCGAGACGCAGATCATCTCGAACATCAGGACGACCGCGCGCCCGACGGGCGGCTACTCGATGCGGATGTCCAACCTCTCCTCCACCGGCGGCGGCTTCATCAACGGCTGCCGCGCGTCGGCCGCCGCCACGAGCAAGCCCTGCTACCGCGCCAACAACCTCTCGACCGGGCGCGCGTTCGAGCTCAGCTCCAGAAGCGGCGCGGTCGTCGGGACGATCACCGCAGGTGCGGGCGGCGACACGAAGAAGCCGCTGACGACGAACGCCACCGGCGTCGCCACCGGCTTCAACGCCGACCGCGTCGACGGCCTGCACGCGGCCGAGATCATCGCCGCCGCACGCACCAAGGCGGGCCTGGACGCCGACACGCTCGACGGCGTCGACTCGTCGGGCTTCCTGCAGTACGGCGGCACGATCCCGTCGGGCACGACGATCCGCGGCATCGTCGGCGGCCGGTTCCAGAACGGGCCCAACGTCAATGCCGGCATGGGCGCGACCGCGAGCTTCCCGATCCCGGCGCCGGTTCCGCTCGCCAACGCGAACGTCGAGGTCGCGCCGAGCGCGAACTGCACCGGCAGCACGACGAACGTGATCGCCGCACCCGGATTCGTCTGCGTCTATCCCTCGATCATCGTCCAGGCCACCGCGATCACCGCCAACGTCGGTGTCGCCGGCACCACGACGCTCGGGTTCCAGATGGAGTGGAACGCGACGGTGGCCAACTCCCAGTCCTCCGTGCGGGCGCTCTGGGCCTACACCGCTCCGTAGGCGATCTGGGCCCGGCCGACGGATGACGGATCGGGGTGGGACGCGAAAGGCGTCCCACCCCGGCGCGCCAGGCCTACTCGGGCTTGCCGTGCTCGCGCCGCGGCACGAGCACGAGGCGCTTGAACTCGGCGACGAGCACGCCGTCCTGGTTATAGACGCGCGTGCGCACGCGGACCGTGCCGCGGTCGAGCTTGGACCTCGACTCGCGCTTCTCGAGCACCTCGGACTCGCAGAACAGCGTGTCGCCGTGGAAGACCGGCGCCGGATGCTTGAGCTCCTCCGTGGCGAGGTTGGCGATCGCCTTGCCGCTGACGTCCGAGACGCTCATGCCGAGCGCGAGCGAGTAGACCATCGGCCCGACGACGACGTTGCGCCCCTGCTGGGACTGCGCCGCGTAGACGTCGTTGACGTGCAGCGGGTGGTGGTTCATCGTCAGCAGGCAGAAGAGGTGGTCCTCGGTCTCGGTGACCGTCTTGGCGGGCCAGTGCCTGTAGTTGGCGCCGACCTCGAACTCCTCGAAGTAGCGACCGTAGGGATGCGCGCCGGTCGCCTCGCGCGCGGCCTGGTCGGTCGTGAACTCGTCGCTCATCCGGGGGCGTCTCCTTCGTCGGTCACGGAGCGCGGATCATCGCGCAGACCGCGACGCGGCGGCGCCCCGGCGCCACGCGCAGCCACCGGCGCGACGACTCGATAGGTTCCGGGGCGACGACCCCGCCGCCCGACGATCCTGGAGAGCGACCACCGTGAAGAACCCCCGAGCCTTCTTCAAGCCGCTGGCGATCGGCGCCCCCGACCCGCTGCACGAGATCCCCGTGACGCCATCGCGGATGATCCACTTCCTCGACTTCTCCAACGAGAAGATGGTCGCCAAGGCGCCGGCGATCGCCGCCAAGGTCGACATCCTGCTCGGCAACCTCGAGGACGCCGTGCCGGTCGAGCGCAAGGAGGCCGCGCGCGAGGGCCTGATCACCGTCGGCCGCGAGATGGACCTCGGCGACACGGCGCTCTGGACGCGCGTCAACGCGCTCGAGTCGCCCTGGATCCTCGACGACCTGACGCGGATCGTCGCGGAGATCGGCCACAAGCTCTCCGTGATCATGGTCCCGAAGGTCGAGGGCGCGTGGGACATCCACTACGTCGACCGCCTGCTCGCCCAGCTCGAGGCGAAGGCAGGGATCGAGCGCCCGATCATGATCCACGCGCTGCTGGAGACCGCGCTCGGCGTGCAGAACCTCGACGAGATCGCGACCGCCAGCCCGCGCATGCAGGGCATGAGCCTCGGCCCCGCCGACCTCGCCGCGAGCCGCCGGATGAAGACGACGCGCGTCGGCGGCGGGCACCCCGGCTACCTCGTCCTCTCCGATCCCGACCCGGAGAACCCCGACGCACAGCGCGTGACCGCCCAGCAGGACCTCTGGCACGACTCGTTCGGGCGCATGGTCGACGCCTGCGCGGCCGCCGACCTGCTGCCGTTCTACGGTCCGTTCGGCGACATCAAGGACGTCGCGGGCTGCGAGGCGCAGTTCCGTGCCGCGTTCATCATGGGCTGCGTCGGCGCCTGGTCGCTGCACCCCGTGCAGATCGACATCGCCAAGAAGGTCTTCTCGCCCGACCCCGACGAGGTGCGCTTCGCCAAGCGCGTCATCGAGGCGATCCCCGACGGCCGCGGCGTGCACATGATCGACGGCAAGATGCAGGACGACGCGACCTGGAAGCAGTGCAAGGTGATGGTCGACCTCGCCGAGATGCTCGCCCGCAAGGACCCCGAGCTGGCCGAGGCCTACGAGCTGCGGGGCGCGCCGGCCTGAACGGGCTCGCGTCCAGCGCCGGCGCCTACCGCGACCGCCGGCGCTGCTCGCCGGCGGCGGCCAGCACGAGGCCGGTGATGCCGGCGACGCAGAAGACGAGCGTTCCCAGCGCCACGCCGCCGGCGGCATCCGAGAACCAGCCGCTCCCCGCGTACACGATCGACCCGGCGACGGCGGCGACGACGGTGACCGCCGCGACGAGCACGGCCGCCTGGTAGGTGAGGCGCGGGGAGCCGCGGCGCAGCGCGATCGCGATCGCGATCCACGCCGTCGCGTAGGCCGCCTGCGGTGACGGGTACGCGTCGCCGTCAGCATCGCCCGGGAGCCCCGTGCGCTGCGTCGACAGCTGGGTCAGCTCGACGCCGCCGACGATCAGGCCCAGGCCGGCCAGCAGCACGATGCCCTCGAGGCACTCGCGGCGCACGATCAGCCAGGCCGCGACGACGCACAGCGCGACTCCGACGACCGCCGGGTCTCCGAGCCGCAGGAAGGTCTCGGCGACGTCGTCGAGCGTCGTCGTGCGCAGATCGCCGGCCAGCGACAGCGCGCGCCGATCGCCGCTCGTCGGCGCGCCCGCGCTGAGCAGCACGAGGTAGCCGAAGAACACGTAGCCGGCGACGCTCGCCGCCGCCAGCAGGCTCGTCAGCTCGAGGCCGAGGTTGCCCGGGGTGAGTCGATCGGCGACGAACCAGGCCGGCCGGCGGCCGCGGCGGCCGACGACGAGCAGCAGGCGCACGGTCAGCCGGTCGTCACGGTCGGCCAGCCAGGCGGCCGCCCGCGCGCGCTTGGCGGGGTCGCGCAGGAAGCGGATCGCGACGATCAGCGCCGTGACGGCGACGATCGTCACGCTGAAGGCGACGGCGCCCTGCTTGGCCAGCGTCAGCACCGTGTCGAGCGAGCGCCACAGCAGGAAGCCGGCGAGGCACAGCAGCGTCGTCTGCACGCCCGAGCCGAGGATGTCGTAGGGAACGAAGCGCCGCAGCGGCATGCGCGACGCGCCCGCCAGAAACGGCGACAGCGAGCGGACGAGCCCGACGAAGCGACCGACGAAGATCGTCTTTCCCCCGTGGCGCTGGAAGAAGCCGTCGACGGCCTCGATGCGCTCCTCGGTGAGGCCGAAGCGACGGCCGTGCGCGACGAGGAACGGACGCCCGAAGCGGCGTCCGAGCGCGTAGCCGGTGAGATCTCCCGCGAACGCCGCCGACCATGCCACGGCGATCAGGATCACGATGTCGATCTCGCCCTGGCCGGCGACGACGCCGCCGACGAGGATCCCCGTCTCGCCGGGCACGAACAGCCCGAGGAAGGCGGCGGCCTCCATGAACGACACGACCGCCACGAGCAGGTACGTCCACGGCCCGAGCGCGCGGCCGATGTCCTCCAGCAGGCTGCCCAGGTCGGGCAGCTCGATGACGCCCGTGGAGTAGACGGCCATCCAGGCCACCGCGAGCGCTCCGCCGATCAGCAGCAGCGGCTCCAGCCGGCGGCGACGGACGGCGAGGAACACCGTCAGGGCCGCGGCGCAGATCAGCCAGACGGGCTTCATCGACACCCAGGATGGCGAACCCGGCCGACCGGCTCACCCGAGCACGGCGAGCCGTCGAGACACAGATCGAGGAACGACTTACCCCAGTTAGATGTACGGCACAGGACCACGGTCGTCTTATAGGGTCCTGCGGGTCTCGCCACCACGGATTTCGGCGCCCAGCGGCCGGTCAGGAGCACATGCGTTTCTTCGAGTACGAAGCCCGCGAGATCGTCAAGCGCGCGGGTATCCCGGTCACCGACTTCGGCTTCACGACCGACGCCGCGCAGGCGCGCGCGATCGCCGAGCGGATCGGCGGCCCGACCGTCATCAAGTCGCAGGTCCTGACCGGCGGGCGGATGAAGGCCGGCGGCGTGAAGTTCGCCGACACGCCCGAGGAGGCCGCGCGGCACGCGGCCGACATCCTCGAGCTCGAGATCAACGGGCACATGCCGCGCGGCGTGCTCGTCGATCCGAAGGCGAACGTCAAGCAGGAGTACTACGCAGGCGTCGTCTGGGACGGCACGGCGAAGAAGCCGGTGATCCTCTTCAGCGACATGGGCGGCATCGACATCGAGCAGGTCGCCGAGGAGCACCCCGACCATGTCGGCCGCGTGCACCTCTCCAACCTGATGCCGATCTCCGATCACAAGGCGAAGGAGTGCATCGCCCAGACCGGCGTCACCGGCAAGGCGCTGCAGCGCCTGACGCCGATCGTGCGCCGCCTCGCCCAGCTGTTCGTCGACAACGACATGGTGCTCGCCGAGATCAACCCGCTCTGCGAGATGCATGACGGGACGTTCGTCGCGCTCGACGCGCACATGGACATGGAGTCAGAGGCGCGCGGGCGCCACAAGCAGCTGCTGAAGGACCTCGGCGTCGGCGACGACGAGACGCGCCTCGCGCGCGAGCCGACGCCGTTCGAGCTCGCCGGCGAGGAGGTCGACGGCTCCGACCACCGCGGCGTGGCCGGCAACGTGACGGAGTTCGACGGCAACATCGGCCTCGTGATCGGCGCCGGCGGCGGCTCGCTGACGCTGTTCGACGCCGTCCGCGCGCACGGCGGCGAGCCCGCCAACTACTGCGAGATCGGCGGCAACCCGTCCGTCCAGAAGACCTGCGGCCTGGCGAAGCTCGTGCTCACGAAGCCCGGCGTCGACAAGATCGCGGTGATGATGTCGATCGTCTCCAACACGCGCGTGGACATCGTCGCGCGGGGCGTGATCAAGGCCTGCCTGGAGCTCGGCTTCGACCCGGCCGAGAAGATCGCGATCTTCCGCATCCCCGGCGCGTGGGAGGAGGAGGGCTTCAAGATCCTCGCCAAGTACGGGATCGAGTACGCCGACCGCTCGGTCTCGATGCACGAGGCGGCGCGCCGCGCCGTGGCGAAGATCGCCGGCCCGGACGCCGTCGCCGTATGAGCATCCTCGTCGACGCAGACACGACGTTCATCGTCCAGGGCATCACCGGCCGCGAGGCCGTCAACCTCACGCGCGAGTGCCTCGACTACGGCGCCGGCGCGAAGATCGTCGGCGGCGTGACGCCGGGCCGCAAGGGCCGCGACGTCCACGGCGTGATGGTCTACGACACGGTGCAGCAGGCCGTCGAGGCGCACGGCGCCCCGATCAACGGCTCCGTCGTGACGGTCCCCCCCGCGTTCACGAAGGACGCCGTCTTCGAGGCGCTCGAGAACGGCATCACGCTGATCGTCATCGTCACCGAGCGGATCCCGCGCCGCGACGTCGCCCAGATGGTCGAGCTCGCGGCGCTGCGCGGCGCGCGCATCATCGGACCCAACTGCCTCGGGATCATCGTGCCCGACGTCGTCAAGATGGGCGGCATCGGCGGCCCCGCGAAGAACGCAGCGCAGGCCTACACGCCGGGGCCGATCGGCGTCATCAGCCGCTCCGGCGGGATGACGACCGAGATGTCCTCGACGCTGTCGGCCGCCGGCCTCGGCCAGTCGACCGCCGTCTCGATCGGCGGCGACGCGATCATCGGCTCGACGTACGCCGAGCTGATGGGGCACTTCGAGGCCGACGAGCAGACGGAGGGGATCGTCATCTACACCGAGCCGGGCGGACGGATGGAGGCCGAGCTGGCGACATGGGTGATCGACAACGACTGCCGGATGCCGATCGTCGCCTTCATGGCCGGGCGCTTCATGGACGAGATGCCGGGCATGAGCTTCGGCCACGCCGGCACGATCGTCGAGGGCAAGGAGGACACCGCGACCGAGAAGATCGCCCGCCTCGCCGATGCCGGCATCGTCGTCGCCGAGGAGATCTCCGAGATCCCGGACATCATGAAGAGCAAGCTGCCCGCGCACGTCGAGCATCTCAAGCCGCCCGGCGTCAGCGTCCCGTCGTGGACACGAGGAGGTTCGGCATGACAGCGCGTCGTCGCTCGACCGTCGCCAGCGTCGAACCGGAAGGCAGGTGCTCGCGATGAGGACCGACGGCGTGTTCATCGGCATCGAGGTCGACGACGCGGCGCTCGCTGCCGAGCCCGGGCTGGCCCGGCACCTCGACACGGTCTGCCCCGTCGACATCTACAAGGAGGTCGGCGACGGCGGGTTGGAGATCGTCGAGCGCAACGTCGACGAATGCGTCCTGTGCCGGCTGTGCCTCGATCTCGCGCAGCTCGACGTCGGCCAGGATGCCGTCCGCGTGCTGAAGCTCTACGACGGCGGGGCGACGCTCGAGTAGCCGCGGCCCGCGGCACGGTTCACCGCGGCCCCGAGCTGACCCGTAGCGCGAGCAGCGCGACGTCGTCGTGGCGAATCAGCTCGTCGTCGGCGAGCAGCGTCGCCGTGAGGTGCGCAAGGGCGGCCTGCAGGTCGTCGGGGGCGGCGGCAACCGCTGCGCGCAGCTGCTCCAAGCGCGCGTCGATGCCGACGTCGCGCCGCTCGACGAGCCCGTCGGTGTAGAGCAGGACGGCGTCGCCGGGCGCCAGCACGAGGTGCTCTTGCGGGATCGGGGCACCGTCGGCGACGGTCCCCAGCGGGGCCGAACGCGCGCCGGGCAGGTAGTACGACGGTCCGGCGGCGGGCACATGCAGGACCGGCAGGTGGCCGGCGCTCACGTAGCGCACCGCGCGCGTGGACGGGTCGAAGTCCAGGTAGACGAGCGTCGTGCTCAACCCGACGCCGAGATGGTCGACGAGGCGATGCAGCTTGGCGACGACGTCGGCGGGCTCGACACCCTCGATCGCGTAGGCACGCAGCGCCGTGCGCAGCTGGCTCATCGTCGCGGCAGCCTCGATCCCGCGACCGACGACGTCGCCGATGACGACGCCGACGCGGCCGTCGAGCAGCGGGATCACGTCGTACCAGTCGCCGCTGATCTGGTTCTGGCGCGTGCCCGGCAGGTGGCGCACGGCAAGCTCGACGCCGTCGACGGCCGGCAGCTGCGTCGTCAGCATGCTGCGCTGCAGCGTGTGCGCGACGCGACGCTCGCCGAGGTCCTGCACCATCCCGATGAGGTACTGCGGCTTGCCCGTGGCGTCAGGGAACAGGCTGGCGCTGATCTCCACCCAGATCGGCTCGCCGTGCGCGTCCACGTAGCGCTTCTGGAAGCGACAGACGGATTCGTCGCCCTCGATCAGCGACTGCATGGCGAGGCTCGTGAAGGCGACGTCGTCGGGATGCGTGATCGCCCTCGGCCCGAGCCCCGCTAGCTCCTCGCGCGTGCGCCGCACCGTCTGGCAGTAGGCATCGTTGACCTGCACGAAGTTCCCCTCCAGATCGATCAGCGAGACGCCGATCGGGGCCTGCTCGAAGGTGACGCGGAAGCGCTCCTCGCTCTCGCGCAGGGCCGCTTCGGCGGCGCGCTCGCGCGTCATGTCGCGCGCGATCGTGGCGTAGAAGTCGACCTCGCCGTCGGGCGCAAGGCGCGCGACGATGACCTGCGAGACGGGGATCTCGTGGCCGTCGCGGTGCAGCCGCGCGAGGTCGCCGCGCCAGGCGCCGTCGCGGCGAGCGGCGGCGAGCGCCTCGCCGAGCACGCGCTCGCGCGCCCAGGCGGGCGAGAACTCGCCGATCCGCCGCCCGGAGATGTCCTCGTCGGGCCCGATCCCGACCATCCGCCGGCCGGCCCCGTTGACGTACACGAGGTTGTTGTCGCGGTCGGCGATCGAAACCCAGTCCGACGTCGCCTCCAGCAGCGCGCCGTACCGGCGCTCGGTCGCCAGCCCGCGGTCGCGCGCGCCGGCGTCCTCGTAGACGAGCAGCAGGGCGTCGTCGCCGAGCCGGGACGCCGAGATCGCGAACCGCGTCGAGAACTCGGTCTGCCCGGCGAGCCGGTCGCTGTAGTCCAGCTCCGTGCGCAGCGACGCGCCGTCCTGGAGCACCTTCACGAAGCCCGCGAACAGGTCCGGCGGAAACGCCGGCAGCGCCTCGAGCAGGCGGTGTCCGATCAGCCCGCCGACCGGCAGACGAGCGAAGTCGTCCGCGGCCCGATTGGCGTAGTCGAACGCGAGGTCGACGATCGAACCCGCCGGGTCGCGGACGGGACGCAACACGACGGTCGCCGCGGGGAGCTCGTCGAGCGCCGCGAGAGCACGCGCTGTCTGCATGGCGATGTTCTAGCGGAGCTCCGGACCCGCTGCTCGGCCTACTGGCGCGCGCGGCGCGTGCGCTGGCGCTCCTCCTGCTTCTCGACGACGTGCACGATGAGCTTCATGATCTCGCCGACGCCGGTCGCCTTCGCCTGCCCGTACGTGAAGGCCTCGCGCCAGTCGGCGACATTGCCCTCCTTGGCCATGATGTTGAAGAACGAGCGCGGCATCTCGACGCGCACGCGGGCGTCCTCCGCGATCCCCTTCGCCACCGTCGGCCCCGGCAGCTCGACGCGGTACATCTGCACGTCGCCGCGGCCACGCAGCTCGACCGCGAAGACGAGCTTCAGCGGCGCCAGCGCGGGCACCTCCTCGATGAAGCGCGTCACCGCAGTCTCGATCAGCGTCTTGGCGTCCTCGGCCATCCGCGAGACCCTAGACGATCGCTCGCGGTGCGCGTTTCGGCAGCTCAAGCTCCGAAACGCGCACCGCGACGATCAGATCTTGTTGCGCGCCAGCAGCTTGCGGCCGATCACCATCCGCTGGATCTCCGACGTGCCCTCGCCGATCAGCAGCAGCGGCGCGTCGCGGTACAGGCGCTCGATCTCGTACTCCTTCGAGTAGCCGTAGCCGCCGTGGATGCGGAATGAGTCCTCCACGACCTCTTTGCAGGACTCGCTGGCCAGGTACTTAGCCATCCCGGCTTCCAGGTCGTTGCGCTGCCCGGAGTCCTTCTTGCGCGCCGCCTTGGTCATCATCGCGTGGGCGGCCTCCACTTTCGTCGCCATCTCGGCCAGGCGGAACATGACCGCTTGGTGCTGAGCGATGGGCTTGCCGAACGCGTGGCGCTGCTGGGCGTAATCGATGCCCAGCTCGAACGCGCGCGCCGCGACGCCGCAAGCCCGCGCGGCCACGTTGACGCGTCCGACCTCCACGCCGTCCATCATCTGGTAGAAGCCCTTGCCCGGCTCGCCGCCGAGAACCTCGTCAGCGGCGAGGCGGAAGTCGGTCATGATCAGCTCGGTGGTGTCGACGCCCTTGTACCCCATCTTCTCGATCTTGCCCGGGATCGTCAGGCCAGGAGCGACCTCACCGAAGCCCTGGGGCTTCTCGATCAGGAACGTAGTCATCCTCTTATAGACGCTGGCTCCCTCGTCGGCTTCGCCGTCCGTCAGAGCGAGCACGGCCACCAGGGTCGACGACCCGCCGTTTGTAACCCACATCTTCGTGCCGTTGAGCACGAACTCGTCCCCTTCACGCACCGCCTTGGTCTGGATCGCGGCGACATCCGAGCCACAGTCGGGCTCTGACATCGAGAAGGCGCCTCTGAGCTCTCCGGTCGCCAGGCGCGGCAAGTACTTCTGCTTCTGCTCCTCGGTGCCGTGGTTCATGATCATGTGGACGACGATGAAGTGCGTGTTGATCACGCCGGACACGCTCATCCAGCCGCGGGCTATCTCCTCCACCACGAGCGCGTAGGTCAAGATCGACTCCCCCAGGCCGCCGTATTCCTCTGGGATGACGAGCCCGAACACGCCAATTTCCTTGAGCCCTTCCACGATGTCGGTCGGGTACTCGTCCGCGTGCTCAAGGCGGCTGGCGTTCGGAATGATCTCCTTGTCCACGAAATCGTGGACAGCAGCCAAGATGTCGGTCTGGATCTCGGTGAGTCCTTCAGTTTGCGCTAGTCGCGCCATGGTCAGTCCTCTCAGCGGATTCCGTGGCCCCGCGTCAGTCCACGGACGTGCCCGCTAAGTATCCAGCCGCCGGTGTGGTCGCGGTCAATGAGGTACTCGCCACACTCGGGCCTGGCTCGCGGGGCCTGGCTCGCGGGGCCTGGCTCGCACAAACACCGAAAGCGGCCATATCTGGCCGGATTCGCTACAAGATCACCCCAGATGCGGGGCTAAGTGCGGCCACGCATCGCCGCGCGCATTCGGGCACCCCACTGTTGCACCGAGAACTGCAGCAGCAAGAGCCCGAACAGGGAAAGCACTGCGACCGGCAGGATCTCCACAGCCGCTTCTCCTAGATCCGCCGGGGACCCGAGTCCGGCCTCCCTCCAGCCGCCGTTGACCGGAAGCACCGCCAGAGCCGCGAGGATCAGGGCCAGCCAAAGCCCTATCGCGGCGATGCGGCCCGCTGCCTCAGGGTGACGCGTCCGGGCTGACGTCATCCAGAAACCACTGGCAACAAGCAACAGGGTCGCGGCGACACACGTGAACGCCAACGCCAACAAGAAGGCCAGATTCCCCACTGTGTCGCTGGCCGGGCCCAACTCCACGAGGTCCGCCTGAACTGGAGCGTCCAGCGCGAGCACATGCCGTAGATAGCCAGCGTCAAAGCCGAGGACCGTCGCGCGGTCAATAGCAGTCATCGCGAGAACCACGCCGATGACCAGACACAGCAATCCAAGAAGAACCGGTACGGCCCCGACCGAGACCCACCTCGATGACCTCAGGGGTCGCATCGTCGTAGCAGTCGCCACGCTTGTCCCTCCGTGTCGCCCACTGGTCCTTCGGCACCGCCTATCGTGGCGCAGAGGTAGTGGCTGGCCGCGAAGGCGCGCCGGGCAGCGACCGAGCGACGCGCCGACGGAGGTCGCTGAGTTGGCTCACTCATCCGGCAACGCTGTCCACCTGTCGATAGCGTTCGGCCCATGGATATCGAAGCCGATAGTCAGGTGGGCCGCATCATCCGCACCCCACGCGACGCGGAACTCGCTACCAGGGATTGGATGCTCAGCCACGGCTTCGCCGATGCGGTATGCACCCCAAAAGGCAAGGACGCCGGAGTCGACGTGCAGTCATCTTCAGCAGTTGCCCAGGTCAAGGCCCAAGTGAAGCCAGTCGGCCGTCCAAAGATTCAGGAACTGTACGGCGTGGCCGCACCCCTCAACAAGAAGCCCCTGTTCTTCGCGTTGGCAGGGTACTCTCCAGAGGCCGTCAAATGGGCCGACCATGCTGGCGTCTGTCTGTTCAAATTCGACTATGCCGGCGACGTCGTGCCATCCAATCAGCTGGCCACGCAACTGCTACGCGATCATGCAGTATCAAGTCGGCGACCGACGTCGGACGGGCCGGGCGCTGAGTTCACCAACACCCCTTCGGACGGGCCGGGCGCTGAGTTCGCGAGCGCCCTGGAGAAAGTGAAGACCCTCACGACCGACCCTGGCAACGACATCAAACTCAAGCTGTACGCCCTGTACAAGCAGGCGACAGTTGGTGACGTGGCTGGCAAGAAGCCAGGGTTCACCGATTTCGTGGGCCGGGCCAAGCATGAGGCGTGGTCGACGCTCAAGGGCCTCACGAGTGAGGATGCGAAGAGTCAGTACATCAGCGTCGTGTCCGGGCTCTGACCGCCCAGGGCACTCGCGCCCCGGCAGCCCCAGCGGCCCTGTCCCCGCAGCGTTGGAAGAAACGGCCGCTCCCGACAGACGCACCCGGAGACCCTCAGAAACACCCGTTGCAACGCCCGTTTCTTGGCGAAAGCGTCGCGTTTGTGCGGAACGGCCGCTTCCGCGCGGGAGGCGGGGCGGCCGGGATCCATCAAAGCAAGGCCGAAACCCACCGTCGCGTTGGCTCAATTCGACGCGTGAAACGATCGATACATGGCAGTAACCCCGACGAGAGGTAGCAAGATGCGTAGACGCGGATTCGCGGTCGCAATCGCCTCGGCGACGGGAGTTGCCGTTGCGGCCGTAACTCTGCTCTCGCCCGCGCAGGCGATAGCCCCAGGCGCTTCACTGAACCCGACTGTGACCGCCAGCGCTGCCTCCGCCGGGCCAACGAAGGGCCAGCTGCGGAAGGCCCGGAACTCTCGCGTCTTCTTCGGGCACCAGTCGGTCGGCTGGAACATCATCGACGGCATGAATGCGCTCTACGCGGCGCGCGGGCTAGCAGCGCCGAACCAGTTCGAAGGGAGCGCGGGCTTGCCGGCGGGTGGAGTCTTCGCCCACGAGGGCATCGGATCCAACGGAGCCCCCAACTCGAAGATCAACGACTTCGCGGGGAAGATTCGGGCGGGCGCGGGAGATGACGTCCGGGTCGCGTTCATGAAGCTGTGTTACGTCGACTTCGGCCCCGGATCTCACCCCAAGTCCGTCTTCAAGAAGTACCGCAGGACGATCAAGGCCCTGTCTAGCGAGTACCCGGGCGTGGCCTTCCTTCACGTGACCGCGCCTCTGACCACAAACGATCCAGCCAGCAACGTTGTCCGGCAGAAGTACAACGCTTTGATCCGCAGGGCCTACGCGGGAACTGGGCGGCTCTTCGACCTGGCCAAGGTGGAGTCGACCCGCCCCAACGGAACCCGGGTCGTGGGACATCGCGGCGGCAAGCGCTACTTCGCCCTGTACGGCGGCTATGCCAGCGACGAGGGACACCTCAACGCAGCCGGGTCGAGGAGAGCTTCGCGAGCGATGCTGCGTGTGATTGCGACCGCGACCTAGGAGTTCCTCCGGCGGTTCGTCTGACTGTGAGTGTTCGCCGCAGGGCGGGTGCGGTCAGCCCGAAATGGCTCTCAACAGGTCGCGCTTCACGCGTCTCGCGGCGACTGCGGGGAGATCTGGCGCTCGACCCGGCGGACGTCAACTTCATTCCCTGCCGACAGCTGCTCCGCCAGCCGGAATCCGCCCAGCCCCGATCCGCCTGTCTCCGCGATGAAGTACTTCGGGCGGTTCTTGGTCTCGACGTACATGCGCCCCACGTACTCACCGATGACCCCGAGACTCAGCAGCTGGATGCCCCCGAATCCGACGACCGCGGCGATGACGGTGATGTACCCGGGAGCAGAGACCCCGAACACGATCGCGTTCATCACGAGCCAGGCCACATAGAGCAAGGACAAGATTGTGATCACGTAGCCCAGGTGGATCATCGTCCTCAGCGGTCGGCTGTTGAACGACATCACGCCGTCGATTCCGTAGTTGATCAAGTGCCGAGTCGACCAACGGCTCCGCCCGTGGGCCCTGGAGACGTTCTCGTAGTCCACGGTCGCGCTCGGGAAGCCGATCCAAGCGAAGAGGCCCTTCGAGAACCGGTTCGCCTCGGAGAGTTCAAGAACGGCCGCGACGGCGCGGCGCGACAGCAGCCTGAAATCACCTTCGCCATCGGCGAGGCGTACATCAACCGCCCGGTTCATCAGCCCGTAGCAAATCCGCGTCAGCAGAGTGCGAATAGGCGGATCGCCCGCGCGAGTCCGCCGCGCGATCACCTGGTCGGCACCGGTTTCAGCCCGCTTCTCGAGAAGCATCCGGATCACTTCGGGAGGGTGCTGAAGGTCCCCGTCCATCAGCAAGACCGATTCGCCCCGGGCGTGGAGCAAACCGGCGTAGATCGCCCCCTCCTTACCGAAGTTCCGGCTCAGCGAGACGTAGCGAACGCGAGCATCCAGATCGGCGAGCAACCGAGCCTGCCGAAGAGTCCCGTCTGTGCTCCCGTCATCGATGATTAGGACCTCGAAGTCAGCCACCAGTCCCGAAGCGGCTCTACCGATCCTTGCCACAAGCTCCTCGACTGAGGATTCCTCGTTGAAGCAAGGCACGACAACGCTGAGCGAACCCGGCAGAGTGGGGATCATTCCGTGCTCTCCCCCGTGCCCGAATGGGTTGGCCATCACCCGGACATGGTAGGCACGCCTGCGCGCTGCGGTGGGGACCGGGCGTGGCGCGGGCCGATCGTCAGGAGGCCGTAGAGCCGCCCCCAGCGAGCAGATAAACGTCGTACCGGTCCGAAGTGAAGTCGGGCTGAGGCAGCCCGGAGACCTTGGAACCCTCAAGACCCAGACGCTTCTTCCGCGAAACGCGGGCCAGGAGCTTGTCGTACATCACCGCGCAAGCGCCGGCCGACCTCAGCCTCGTCATCCCATCCGCGTCCAGCGTCGCGCCGATCGAATTCATGACCGTCGGCTTGTCCGGAACCCACGACCCGATGCTCCAGAAGTACTCGGGGGCCAGGAGGTACGAGTAATACCCACGGTAGTAGAACAGGCTTTCCGGGGTCTTGGGGCCGCGCGGCACTCTGACGACGGGCGCCCCGTCCTGGGGAATCTGCGCGATGGGACACGGCTCGGTGCGAGACCGGAGGAACTCGACGGCCGGGTACTCCGAAAGCGACGCTGACTGGATTGCCCGGGGCGGCTCCGTGCTTGTCAGCTCCAACACCATCACGACGGACACGACGATGCCGATGCCCAGGGAGGCGACCTTCACGGTGCCGGTGCCGCGTCTGGTGTCGCGAGCCCAGCGGGCGAAGTAGACGAGGCACCAGGCCATACCGGCGACCGCCAGCACGATGGTCATCCGGGACCAGACCCGGGCTGGCGACGCGCCCCCCAGCCCCACGGCGAAGGCTGCCTGCGCGTTCCCCAACCCGCCCGCGAGGAAGAACAGCAAGACAACGGTGCTGACCAGGGCCAGCATCCCGGTGCGGATGGAGCCGCCGTCGGGGAGCGCGACCCGCCTTGGCATTCCCTTGAGTAGTACAAGCGCGACGGCCAGAGCGGCGGTCGCCGCGACAAGACCCAGCGGCTTTTGTTCCTGGCTGGATCCTTCGACGAGCGAGCCGTACATCTCGTCGGGGTAGAACTGGTTGAGGAACGGCGACGAGATCGTCAGGTCCGACAGGCGTCCACCCCACTCGTTCGATCCCCACACACCTCTGCCGAGAGGGGCTCCGTCAACGCGGGCCCGCCAGAACAGCAGAGTCTGGAAGACGAATCCCGCGCCGACGCCAGCCAGGACGATCCCGACTCCCAGCAGGCGAGACCAAGATCGGCGCAGCGCCGTGCCCACAGCCACTACGCCCAGTACCAGGCACACCACGACAACCCACCAGAGCGGCGACACCGCGGAGGCGACGGCGAGCGCGGCAGCAGCGGCGCAGGCGGCCCTGACTCCCCTGCCGCGCAGACGGATGACGGCACCGAGCGTGATGGGCACGAGGAAGAACACGGCGACGTTCAGGTGGCCGACCTTGCCCATGAAGAACGGCGAGAGCCCTATGGCCGCCGCGAGCACTGCTGCCAGGAACGGAAGCCGTCGGCCGATGACCGAGCGGATGAAGAACAGTGACGCCACGCTCGTGGAGACAAGCGCCCCGATCATGATGATCAGCGCGGCTGCGCCTGACCCGACTCCGAGTGGTCCAGTGAGAACCCATGCTGCGGTGAGGATGCCGAGCCCGAGTTGCGGGAAGCTCCACAGGTCGTAGCCGGTCGGCCAGGCCAGATGGGGATCGGCCCCGAAGGGTCCCACCTGCCCGGCGGCGGCGACGTTTGCCTGCAGCGCGATGATGTCCTCGCCACCGAAGAACACGTCGCTCCCCGTCATACTCCAGGGCTGGTAGAACCACAACGCGACGCCGAGGGTGGCGAGAGCCGTCGCGGCGTAGGGCGCCACGCGGGTCAGCGGCAGAGACCTCAAGCGCCCAGGATCCATCTTCACCTCATCGCCGCCGGTTCCCCATCTTCGCTGAGGGGGCCTCAGGGCGGCTCCAGCGACACGCCATCCGGGCTTGTGGGCGGGGGACGGCTCGAGCCTGGCGGGATCTGCCAACCCAGCCGCAGCTACCGACGGGGCTGGCCGCAATTGGGCCAAGCACGAATCCAGCACGCATCGTGTCTAGCGCACATTGACACTCCATGTCGAGGGGGGTAGACGTCGACGCTGAAGACGCGTAAGGTCTTGAAGAGGATCAAGCAAGCGGCAAGGGAAGCCGGCGTGCCGTACGAGGAGTTCCAGAGGACGAACCATCTGGGCCTTCGAGTGGGTTCGGTACGAACCACGATCGGCCGCCACACCGAAACCGCCGACCGGGCAGCGCTCGCACTGTTCAAGCAACTGGAGCCAGCGCTGGGAAAAGGCTGGTGGAGACGATGACCAGGTACAACGCCATAGCGACCAAGGACGGTCGCTGGTGGGTAGTCCAATGCGTCGAGTTCCCCGGCGCTATCTCTCAAGTGAGCAACCTCGGCCAAGCCGCCAAGATCCACAGAGAAGCGATCGCCTTCGTCGCCAACGTGCCGTCGGCGTCAGTGGATGTGACAGTTAGCCCAGCCGTTCCGCGCGAAGTCGAGGAAGCGATCGCTCGGGGGCGTGAACTCCGGCGTTCGGCCGGTGAACAGGCGCGCGAGGCGAGCGCCCAACTGCGCTCGGCGGCCGTTCACCTGCACAGCCAAGGCTGGTCGATGCGCGATATCGGATTCGCCATGGGCGTTTCCTTCCAGCGCGTGCATCAGTTGCTCGCCGACGAGAAGTCGAGCAGCGCTGGCTCAGCGAGCAACGTCGAGGAGGTCCAGGCGGGGCTCGCGCACTGAGCGGGCCCGCTCGTTTGCGCAGATCGCGGACTCCGGACCGGACGCCGGGGCTCGGGCTAGTCCAGGCCGTGGTGGCGAAGGAGTCGAGCGGCCATGATCGCGCCAGCATCGGCCAGGGCATCCGGCTCGATCACGAACGCCTCAGGCCCCGCGATCGCCAGCACCAAGCCGACGCGTTCCTCCACCGGCGGCAGGAACTCGGCCCTCACAGTCAGGTCATCCCGGTCGGATTCGGCTACGTCAACGCGCTCGGCGAATCTGTCAGCGACCCACCGAGTCCCCTGCGGCAGGTTCATCTGAACGTCTCGCGCGCGCCGGTCCGCTCCGATGACCGAGTCCACGCCGTCGGGGCGTTCGAAGGACTCGGCGAGGACTTCAGCGTCCCGAATCCTGCTGACTATGTACGTGCGAGCGTGCCCTCCGACCAGCGGGCCCGCGTCGAGTTCCCATCCGCGCGGAGTGTGATGCAGCGCGTATGGATGGACTACCCGGTTGCTCACGCCGGGCCTCCAGGCGCGCGAGTACTTGATCCGCACAGCGCGCCGGTCGTCCATCGCTTGGCGGATCAGGGCTGGTGTCGTGTCAGCGGATTGGGTCACGCTGATTTCGAGGCCTGACAGGAACGTCGACGCCAGAGTCTCGACAGCGCCGAGCAGGTCAGCGTTGTCGGGTTCGGTCTGGGCAAGGCTGGCAGCGGCCGCGTACAAGATGGCCAGCCGGTCAGCCGGGATGTACTCGACCCCGAGCTCGGCAGCGGGTTGATCGCAGACCACGCGGATGAAGGCCGCGTCCCCCGGATCCGCATCCTCGCCGGTGGCGGACAGGAACTCGAGCACTTCCGGTCGGCCAAGCCCGAGCATCGAGTCGGCCTGAATGTCGGCGGCGTAGAACCGGAGGATGTCGCGCCGCAGCTTGTCTGAGTCAAGTCCGAGCTGTCGGGCGACAGTCGCCAGGGGAAGCCCGTCCGGGTAGGCGCTGAGGAGAGCCAGTACTCGAGGGATCATCGCAACCGCGCTCGCAGCTCGCGCCTCCCCGGGGCTCATGAGGGCGCCGCCACGGCAGTCAGGCGCTCGCGGAGTTCGGAGCGCAGGGCCTCCGGGCCGACCAAGCGGACGCGCTCACCGAGTTCCATCAGCCGGGCGAGGAACAGCCACCGGTTGGTGACCACCGCTCGCATTGCCACCACATCTTCCTCGCCGCCCATGGCATCGAGGGCGGCGGCGGCGGGAGGCGGTCCGGCTTCGCAGAAACGGCCGCTAACGTCAAACGCGCCCGTTAGGTACGGATGCGCCCGTTGCAACGCCCGTTTCTGACCGTAACTGTCGCTTCTTTCGTTAGCGGCCGTTTCCGCGGCGGCGGCGGCGGCGGGGACGGCTACGGCGTTCAGCATGGCCGCGACGTCGGCGGCGAACTCGGCGGGACAGACCAGCTCAGCCTCGATCGGCACGTCCTGGTGCCACGTCAGCGGATCCACCGACGGCCGCACGGGGTCGGCCGGAACGACCGCGGAACCAGGATTGCCGATCGATATGCGCTGCATCCGGGTAACGGTGAAGGTCTTGGCGAGCCCGGTCCCGCGCTCGAGGCCGTGCACCGCCCATTCCCCGGCGGTGAACATCATCGTGTACGGATCGACGCTGCGGGGGCTGCCGTTGTACCAGAACTCGAGCAGGCACTTGTCGATCACGGCTCGCTGGACTTGCTCTAGCTCCGGCGGCAATGGTCTGACGCGAATTCTCAAGCCCTGATCCTCATCGGTACCCCTCCCCCTCCCCGGCGCTAGGCGCCGGGCGGGGGGGCCCCCAGGCGTGATCTGCGAGGCCAACTCCCGCCCGTCAGCCAGCAGCGCCGCGCGACGCAACTCCGAACGCTGACTCGCCGTGAACGCGACGCGCACTCGGCTGTCACCGGGGACTAGCACCCAGCGCGATTCCTCTCCCGGAGCAGCGGCGTTTCTGATCTCAAGGCCCGACCTGCGCAGGCCTCGGATGTCACGAGCCAGCATCTCCCTGCGGCTCTCATGCGCACCGGCGTACCCGACTATGTCGGCGAGCTCGAGGGCAGCTTTGCCGGCAGCGCCAGCGTGCGTCAACGCTATCGAGATCGCGATCATCCGATCGATCGGCTCAGGGCTACCGGCATTCCGCCGGGCACCGTGCCGGTCCTCGCGCATGCCCCATGATTACCCACTGGCGCGCTCATCGGAGACAACACGCTGCACACGAGAGATCCGCGCGTCCGGCGGGAGCGGGCGCAACCGCTAGCGGAAGGCGGAGATCCCCGTCAGGGCCTGGCCGATGACGAGCTGGTGAACCTCGGATGTGCCCTCATACGTCAGCACCGACTCCAGGTTGTTGGCGTGCCGCATGACCGAGTAAGCCAGCGTGATCCCGTTGGCGCCGAGCAGCGTGCGGCATTCCCGCGCGATCGCGATCGCCTCACGCGTGTTGTTGAGCTTGCCGATGCTGATCTGCTCCGGCCGCACAGCGTGAGCGTCCTTGAGCCGACCGAGGTGCAACGCCAGGAGCATCCCCTTGCCCAGCTCGACCGTCATGTCGGCGAGTTTGGTCTGAGTGATCTGGTACGCCGCCAGAGGCCGGTCGAACATCTGCCTGTCGCCCACGTACGCGATCGTCACCTCGAGGCAATCCCGGGCGGCGCCCAAAGCGCCGAAAGCGATCCCGAACCGCGCCTCGTTCAGACACGACAGCGGCCCCGACAGTCCCCTCGCCTCGGGCAATAGGGCGGACGAAGGCAGCCGGACGTCATCGAAGACCAGCTCCGACGTCACCGACGCGCGCAATGACAGCTTGCCCTTGATGCCCGGCGCGGAGAACCCCGGCGCATCCGTCGGCACGATGAAGCCCCGGATCCCGTCGTCGGTCGCCGCCCACACGATGGCGACGTCGGCGACCGACCCGTTGGTGATCCACATCTTCGTGCCGTTCAGCACCCAGTCGTCGCCGTCGCGCCGGGCGAACGTGCGCATCCCGCCGGGGTTGGAACCGAAGTCGGGCTCGGTCAGGCCGAAACAGCCGATTAGCTCCCCGGCGGCCATCTGCGGCAGCCACTGAAGTTTCTGGTCCTCGCTGCCCCAGCGCCAGATCGCGAACATCGCAAGAGATCCCTGCACCGACACCAGCGAGCGGATGCCGGAGTCGGCGGCCTCAAGCTCCATGCAGGCCAGGCCGTACGCGGTGGCACTCGTGCCAGCGCAGCCGTAGCCGTCCAGGTGCATCCCGAGCAGGCCGAGATCTCCGAACTGACGCATCAGCTCGCGGGCAGGCACCGAGCCAGCCTCGAACCACTCGGCGAGGTGCGGCCGCACCGAGCGGTCGAGGGCCTTGCGCACGGTGTCGCGCATGTCGCGGTCCTCGGAGCTGAGCAGGCTGTCGGTCGCGAGGAGCCCGAGCGGGGTCTGCTGCGTTGCCATGGGTTGTCCTTTCAGACGAGGGCCGCTTTCACACGAAAGCGCTGACGCCGGTCTCGGCGCGCCCGATGAGCAGCTTCTGGATCTGCGACGTGCCTTCGTACAGTGTCGTGACCCGTGCGTCGCGCATGAACTTCGCCACCGGGTACTCGTCGATGTAGCCGTAGCCGCCGAACGCCTGGATCGCCAGATTCGAAGCGCGAACGGCCGCTTCCGACGCGAAGTACTTCGCCTTCGACGCCTCGACGCCGAACGGCTCGCCGCGTTGCAGCAGATCCGCCGCGCGCCAGGCGAGCAGCCGGGCAGCGTCGGCGTCGACGGACATCTCGGCGATCATGTCCTGGATCATCTGGAACGACGCCAACGGCCGGCCGAACTGGTGACGCTCCTTGGAGTACGCGACGACAGCGTCGAGGCAGCCGCAGATGATCCCAACACATCCGGCTGCCATCGAAACCCTGCCACGGTCCAGGGAGTACATCGCGATCTTGAAGCCTTGGCCCTCCTGGCCGAGCATCGCCGACGCCGGGACCCGCACTCCGGTCAGGAATATCTCGCACGTCGCCTGTCCCCGCAGGCCGAGCTTGCCCTTGATCTCGCGGCGCTCGAACCCGGGGGTGTCGGTGGGAACGAGGAACGCGGAGATGCCCTTCGGGCCGGGGCCGCCGGTGCGGGCGAACACCACGCACACGTCGGCCCAAGTGCCGTTCGTGATGAAGATCTTCTGCCCGTCGATGACGTATTCGTCGCCCTGCCGCACGGCCTTGGTCGTCAGGTTGCTGGCGTCGGATCCTATGTCCGGCTCGGTCAAAGCGAAGCATCCCGTCGCCGTGCCGGTGGCGATTCGCCGCAGCCAGTCCTGCTTCTGCTCCTCGGTGCCGAAGCCGAGGATCGGCTTTCCGACCAGGCCCATCGACACCGACACGATGCCGCGCACGGAAGAGTCGGCGCGGCCGAGTTCCTCCATGCCGAGGCAGTAGGTGATGTAGTCGCCAGCGACGCCGCCGTATTCCTCGGGGATCGTCAGGCCGAAGAACCCCAGCTCGGCTAGCTTGGGCACGATCGCCGGGTCGACGGATTCGGCGCGGTCCCACTCCATGCGGTGAGGCACGACCTCCCGGTCCAGGAACTCCCGCGCCAGCTTCTGGAAGCTGAGCTGCTCGTCGGTCAGGGTCAGGTCCATCAGGCTTCTCCCACCTTCTCGCCGTTTTCGTACATGTACCAGCCACGGCCTGTCTTGCGTCCCAAGTGACCGGCCGCCACGAGCTCGCTCATGCTGCGGGCGGGCGCGTCAGCCGGGTCGCCGGTGGCCTCGAAGCGCGCCTTCTTGATCAAGTAACCGATGTCGATCCCGGTGAGGTCCATCAGCTCGAAAGGCCCCATCGGATATCCCAAGGCGGTTCGGCAGGCCAGGTCTATCTGGCTGACGGACGCGACGCCGTTCTCCATCAGCGAGACCGCCTCGTCGCGGACGGCGTTGAGTATCCGGTTGGCGATGAACCCGGGGATCTCCTTGTCCAGAAGGACGGGCTCTTTGCCGATGTCGCGCACGAACGCCACGGCGGCGTCGACGGTTTGCTGCGCGGTGGACGGGGCTCGAATCACTTCGACGCAGCGCATCACCAGGGCGGGGTTGAAGAAGTGCAGGTTGATGAACCGGTCGGGCCGGGCGTCCGCCATCTGCGACGGCATGAAGCTCGACGAGTTGCTCGCGAAGACTGTGGCTGTCGGGCACAGCGAGTCCAGTTCGGCGAAGAGCGCGCGTTTGGCTTCGAGCCTTTCGACGACGGCCTCGATGACCAGGTCGACGTCGCTGGCGGCGGCGGCTAGGTCGGTCGTGGTGGTTAGCCGGGCGAACGCGTCGTCGAGTTGCTCTTGGGTCAGGCGCCCTTTGTCCACGCGGGCTCGCATCCGGCTGTCGAGCTCTGCGCGGGCTCGGTCCAGTGCGTCGGCGGCGATGTCAGTCACGCAGACAGTGCGACCGGACAGGGCTACGACCATGGCGATCTGGGCGCCCATGGTCCCGGCTCCGATGACTAGGACGCTGGGGAAGACGTCGCGGTCCGCCGGTGGCGACTCGGCCGCCCCCGGGTCAGCCGCCATCATGGCGCCTCGAACAGGATGGCGACGCCTTGCCCGACTCCGACGCACATGGTTGCGACAGCCCGGCGAGCACCTCGGTCCGACATCTCGGTCACCGCCGTCAGCGCCAGCCGCGCGCCGCTAGCGCCGAGAGGATGACCGAGGGCTATCGCCCCGCCGGTCGGGTTGACGTGCTCGGCATCGTCGGGCAGACCGAGGCCGCGCAGCACCGCCAAACACTGGGACGCGAACGCCTCATTCAGCTCGATGACGTCGATGTCGCCGATCGTCAGCTTGTTGCGCTCGAGCAGGTACTTCGTCGCCGACTCCGGCCCCATGCCCATGGTCCGAGGTGGCACGCCCGTCGCGACACCGGACGTGATCCGGGCCAGCGGCGTCAGGCCGTAGGTCCGCACCGCTCGCTCGGAGGCGACGAGCACGGCGACCGCACCGTCGTTGACGCCCGAAGCGTTGCCCGCGGTGACGCTGCCGCCGGGGAACAGGGGCTTCAGGGCCGCGAGCTTCTCGGCGGTGATCGCTCGCGGATGCTGGTCAGTGTCAACGATGGTCGGCGGTCCCTTGCGCACGGGCACCTCGACCGGCGAGATCTCCCGAGCCAGGCGTCCGCGTGCGATGGAGGCCGCGGCCCGCTGCTGGGACCGCAACGCGAAAGCGTCCTGGTCCTCGCGGGATACGGAGAACTCGTCGGCGACGATCTGCGCGGTCTGAGGCATCGAGTGGGTGCCGAACTGGCTCTCGATGGCGGGGTTGACGAAGCGCGCGCCGATTGTCGTGTCGAACAGCTCGGCGGTGCGGCCCCACGCTGTCGCGGACTTCGGCGTTACGAATGGCGCGCGGGTCATCGACTCGACTCCCCCGGCGATGACGAGGTCCGCGTCGCCAGCCTTGATCGAGCGCGCGGCCAGGTTGATCGCGTCCAGGCTCGACGCGCACAGCCGGTTGACGGTCATGCCCGGTATCTCGACGGGCAGGCCGGACAGCAGCACCGTCATGCGCGCCACGTTTCGGCAGTCTTCGCCAGCCTGGTTGGCGCAGCCGATGATCACGTCGTCCAGGAGGCCCCAGCCGACGCTCGGCTGGCTGGCGATCAGGGCACGGACTACGCCGGCCGCCAGGTCGTCAGGGCGCACCGCCGCGAGGTCACCACCGTAGCGCCCGAACGGTGTGCGCAGCCCAGACACGAAGTACGCAACGCTCACGATTGGTCCTTCCGCTAGTTGGGATCAGCATAGAAGGGCGTCGTTTCTAGCATTACTCGGCTCTCTAGTGGCACTCAGGGAGCGTAGGCGCGGCCCAGGAGGCTGCGCGCGATGACGAGCTTGGACACCTGCTCGGTGCCGTCGCCGATCTCCAGGCCGATGACGTCGCGCAGGCGCTGGCCTAGCGGGCTCTCCGCGGAGTAGCCGACGTGGCCGAACGTCAGCAGGCATCGGTGGATGACCTCGGCGGCGAGCTTCGGCGCCCAGAACTTTGCCATGGCTGCTTCGGCGCTGTGGTCGAGGTCGTTGTCCTTCTTCCAAAGGGCTTCGAGGCACACGTGCCTGGCGCCTCGCAGATACGTGGCGCATTCGGCGAGCGGGAACGCGACGCCCTGGAGCTTGCCGATCGGACCGCCGAACGCCTCGCGGTCGCGGGCCCACTGCAGGGTCTCCTCAAGGGAGATCTGCGCGGCACCCAGGCACCCCATGCCGATGATCGCGCGCGAGTAGTCGAAGCCCTGCATGACCGAGGCGAATCCGCCGCCGACTTCTCCGATGAGTTCGTCGCGAGTGACACGCGTGTTGTCGAAGTGCAGTGAGGCCCTTCCGATCGAGCGTCCGCCGAGGTCGTCGAATCCGGACCGGGCGATGGTCTCGTCGGTCAGGTCGACGTAGAAGGCGCTGACGCCGCGCGCGCCCGGGCCGCCGGTGCGGGCCAGGACCAGGCCGCGGTGGGAGTTGAGGCCGAGCGTGATCGACGTCTTCTCGCCGTTGAGCAGCCAGTCGTCGCCGTCGCCGATGGCCTTGAGTTCTAGGGTCGCGGCGTCGCTGCCGTGCTCGGGTTCAGTGACGCACAGGCAGGGGATCTGGGAGCCGTCGGCGATGCCGGGCAGCCAGCGGTGGCACTGGTCCGGCGAGGCGTTGCGTACGAGGATGTCGCCTACGAGCGCGGTGTTGATGATGACGTAGGTGGCGTTGAAGTCGGCGCGGCCCACCTCTTCGTTCGCCATCCCGGCAGTGATCGCGGTGGCGCCTTGGCCTCCGTACTCCTCGGGGATGCGCAGACCCGTCAGGCCCATCTCGGCCATTGACGGCACGAGGTCCGGGCGCAGGCGGGCGGCCTTGTCGTCGGCTTGGTAGTGAGGCGCGAGGGTGGCCGTGGCCCAGCGCCTCAGGTGTTGGCGGTAGCTCTCGGTGTCGGCGTCGAAGCTGAAGTCCATGTCGTCGCGCCCGTCAGTGCCGGTGGACGTTTTGGGCGAAGTCCGCCGGACGCTTCTCGGCGAAGGCGGCCGCGCCTTTGGGGCTGGCGGGCCTCTCACGCTGAGCCGCGTGCTCCGAGTTCGTGGTCTCCGCGATGTTCGCCACGTGGTCCTCCCTCGTTTGCGGTCCGGGCGGGTCAGGTGCCGGAGCTCGGATCCGGGCCCGGGTCCGTGTCACCTTGAAGGATTGTTCCGCGCCTCGCCCGACCCGGTCCGCCCGGGGGCGTGCGTCACGCCTTTCGGCGATCTTGTAGCGCTTCCGGCCACTTCAGAACGCGAAACCGGCCACATTTGGCCGTTTTCGCAACAAGATCATCGGGGAGGCGGGCTGGGGGCTTGAAACGCGGCGTTGGGCGCGAGTCCGGAACTCCCGGATCTTGACTTTCACGAACGGCTGACGATCGACGAAGGTCCCCAGCCAGTTCTTGAGCCTCTCCTCGTTCGGCTTGACGGAAGCGTAGACAACCGTCTCGTTCATCCGCTCCCCCCCCCCGCGAGAAGGCCGACCGGCCTTCCCCGAAAGATGATGCGGGGATCGATTCCTCGCTCCCCGGGGGTCAGATGGAGGAGGGGACTGAACCCCACCTCGGGATTCAATGATTCAAGTACTCGGATGGGCAACGGGAGAGTCAACGGACCGGCGTGCCTCAGCTCCTTTGAGCGCGTGTTGTCTCCTGGCGGGGGCAGGCTTGCCTGACGTGGAAGGCAAGATCGACATGGCCGCGAGGCGACATGTGGCCAACAAGCTCCGGACCGGGTACGCGAAAGCGTCGAAGCCGGACAAGAGCAGGATCCTCGACGAGGTGATAGCCGCAACGGGGATAGGGCGCTCGACGGCAGGCGGATGCTGACCGGCCCCCGCCTGCCCGAGACCCTGACCGTGCTCCGCATCGACGTGCCGCGCACACTGGCCAGGACGTCGCGCGACACCAACGCCCATGACTTACGACTGATCGCTGGTGCCACATAGACGGGCCTCGACCAGCGAACCATCTACGACGAAGAACAAGACCGTGCTCCTTGCGACCGTGTCACACCCTGGGGGCCGGGGTCGGTCCATCGCCACGCCCTCCGCGAACTGTGGCTCAGCCGTCACGGCACCCGGGATAGTAGTGACTTTCGGCTCACCCTGCGCGGGCGCAATGGTTATCTGGCATGCGGTGACTTGATGACCGGACAACGCCAATGCCTGGTCATAAGTTAACTGGCTCTTCGAAGTTAAGGGGGATTGATCTTCATCCCGTGGCTGCCAGTCGCTGGCGGCGCGTGCATGCCCACCGTACTCGTCGTCGCTGGTTTTCCAGGTTGCGAAAGCCAAAGGCGACCCGTGCGGCGTCTTTGATCAGATGGTTGCCGCCTTCGGTCGCGGCGTTGGTGATCCCAGTTTGGAGGAACGCCAGGATCTGCGGCCACCAGGCATCGATCGTGCCAGCCAGACGCTGCACTTCCGGGATGTCCGCTCCCGGTCCGGCGCACCAGGAGTAGAAGCGGTCGAGGCGGTGGGCGATATCGTGGCGCTGCCCACCGGTGCGTGCCGTGGCGAACAGTGCCCGTAGTTCTTCCTTGGCGATCCACGCGGTCAGGATCTGGTTGGTCGGATCGTGCTCGATCAGCCCGTTCCACATGGCGGCGAAAGCCTGCTCCGACAGGGTTTCGCGGCCGCGCAGCAGGCGACGTCGCCCGGCCCAGATCGGATCGGTGGCAAGACCGCGACGGCCGCGGGTTTCCCGGACTACCCGCTGGCGCACGCCGGTGATCATCTTGTTCGCCAGCATCACCAAATGAAAATGATCAGCGACGATGATCGCGTTGGGTAGCGCTTGCTGGATAGCGGCCCGATACGTCGCCGACGGGTCGATCGCCACCACCCGCACGCTGTCCTTCCACTCCTGGCCGCGGGCATCCAGCCATGCGATGACTGACTGTTTCGTGCGGCCGGAAGCTTGACCGAGCAGGCCACCATCACCGTCGAGATCGAAGAAGTTCGTCTCGAACGTGTCCAGTTTCAGCCACTTCCCGCTGATTGGATCTTTACTCCAGCGCGGCCGCCCGCGGCGTGTCTCATCGATACCGAGCACCCGAACC